>NZ_JBYTBO010000032.1:0-53730 GCF_058789255.1 Pseudomonas sp. FW215-R2 | reverse complement strand
TGGGTGACATGGCCGTCGGGATCGACCGCTTCGGTGACATCGCCCTGGGCATTACGCCGGTAGGTCCACTGCGCATCGCCACGTGAGCGGCTGTGCAGGAAACCGTTGCGGTACTCGTAGGATGTCGGTGCATCGTCCGGCGGAATCAGCGCGATCAGCCGTCCGACGTCGTCGTAGCGGTATTCGGTGACCGCCCCCAGCGCATCCTGCTCGGCGACCAAGCGGCCCTGCGCGTCGTAGGCCTTGAGCTGCTCGCCACCGTCAGCGGCGACCTGACGCACCAGCCGCGCGGTGTCGTCGTGGACGTAAACCTCTTCGCGACCGTCGACGTACTGCACGGTAACGCTGCCGGCGTCATCCCAGACGTAACGCGTATCCATCTGCGAGAACGACGCCCAGTGCCGCACGCAACGCGCCGCCTTGCCAGCACGCTCCCACTCCCAGAAGAAGCTCGCGCCACCGCTCAGTTGCCGTTGCAGGATGACGTGCTGGTCGTCGTAGTCGTAACGCTCGCTTTCACCGACGGCGTTGGTCGCTTCGATCAGTCGATGACGCGCATCAAAGCGGTAGCTGACCAGCGTCTGCTCGGTGCGCCAGGCCGCATCGCGCCAGACTTGATAATCGACCGCGACCAGATGCGCCCGCTCATAGCGCAGCAACAGCGAACGACCGACGCCGTTATCCAGCCGCTCAACCCGATCCTGACGATCACGCGCAATCCGCAGCCGGTTGCCGTACGCATCGCTAATGAGCGTCAGACGCCCAGCCCGAAAGTGATAAAACCGCGCCGTATCCCCCGCCAGCGCAACAATCAACTCCTCCGGCTCATCCCCGAGAAAAATCGCCGCCCGCGACAAGCTGTTGTGAATCGCCGGCCGCTCGACACTCGGCAACGGAAACCGCGTGCGCCGGTTCTCATGGTCAACCCAGACCACGCCATCACCCTCGACCTCCAGCCGATGCGCCAGCGAATGGCTCCAGCCAAACCCCAGCCCGACATCGATCTCGACCGCACTGGTGCGATACAACCGGCTGAACTCAAACGACAGCAACCCGTCGAGTACGCCATCGGTCAGCGTCAGCAGCTCTTCGCCAGTGACCATCGACACCGGGCAGCCATTGGTGCAGGTCCTGGGCACGCAGTCGGCGCTGTCGCCGTTGGGGTTTTTCGCCTGATCAGGCTTGTCGTCGTGAGGCTCATGCCGCTTCATTTGCGTCATGCCCTGAGACTTGTTGCGTGCAATGGCCGCCGGATTGGGCACCGTCAGTACCAGTGCATCCGCCGTGCGAATCTCCAGCGGAATGGCAGGTGTCGGTCGCAGCGGTGCCGGACGTGCATTGATCATCAGCGGTTTCAAAGCACTCGCATGCCGGGTCAGATCGGGCGCCGAAGTCAGCTCTGCCAACCGCAACGCCGACGCCGCCAGCCACTCCCGTGCACGCGGCGACTTGATCTTGCCCAGCACTTTGGCACTCAACCGCAGCGGCACACCCATGCCACCCGACACACACATCAGCAAAAAACTGATCAGCAGTTCGGCGCGAACTTCAGCCACCACCTCGGCCAGGTACTGCGGCGGCAGCATCTTCAGCCAACTGGTGAAGGCCGCCAGATGAATGAACAGCAACGGTTCGTCGCTGAGCATCAGCAAGCCATTGGCGATGGCCTCCGTGGACGCCTTGAGCAGGGCTTCCAGCTCAGCGGCGGACAGGTACTGCAGAAGCTTTTCGCTGTTGGCCTGCCAATCGGCGAGCAGGGCAAACAGCTGTTTCACGTCATCCCAGACGCCGTTCAGGGCGGATTCGAAACCGCGCCAGTCAGCCCGTTGCAACTGCCCGTAACGCTCGGTGAAACCAGCGCTGGAAAACTCCGTCCACTGTGGTTGAAAACCTTTCCATTCCTCACGCAGCCAGCCTTCGAGACCATCGATGAGGCCCTGATACGAGGCGTACAGCGTCTGGACATGCGAACTGGAAACATCGGGAAAGAAGGTGATGCGATAACGCTGGCCCCGGTCGCAATCACTGACCTCGAGAATGCCGCTGGGGCCGATGGTGTAATGCTGTGGTTCACCGAAAGCCAGGACACCGTCGACATCGGAAATGACCGGTTCCAGGGTCACCGGCGTATCGCCGATCGGCACGAAGCGTGCGGCTTCGAACATGTGCACCAGTGTCAGGGAGCCGGTGGCGGAACACATGGCCACGGAGGAACTGATGGGTTTGCGGCTGCCAACCGGCGCACTGAGCCGGACATCGTTGCCGATCTGGAACACTTGCTCGACATCCAGCGCGGTTCCTGTCCAGAACTGCTCGGCCCAGCTTTCATAGTTGTTGAGGCAGAGGCGGAATTCCTGGAACAGCTTCTCGGCGTCGGGCTGGTCAGGGTTCAGCGCAGCGACCACCAGCAAACCAATGCTGTTGTTCAGGTACAGGAGCCGATCGGATGGAAGCATTCGCAGTCACTCGCGCGCATCAAGGGAATGGCGCGAAACTTTGCGGGGGATCAAACAGGAAAGAAGTCAGGCAAGTAGGCGATGTCTGTAGGGCAATTCTCTAAATGTGCCTGGCAACGTTCGGCGGACAACCGACATTGCCCGTTGCTCAACCTCGGCGGCGCTCGTTATGCTGCTGAACCCTTTAATCAGATCCGAGCAGCGGTACCCGATGCCGCCTGGGATGTTTTTGATAACGGATCCGATGATGAATGCACCGCTGAAGGCGTTCGGCCCGATCAAGGCCGTGATTTTCGATATGGACGGTTTGCTGCTGGACACCGAGGGCATCTACACCGAGGTCACCTCGCTGATTGCCGAGCGTTACGGGCGGACTTTCGACTGGAGTATCAAGCAGAACATCATCGGGCGTGGCGCCGGCGATCTGGCCCGTTATGTGGTCGAAGCGCTGGACCTGCCAATCACCGCCGAAGAGTTTCTGGTGATTCGCGAGCCGCTGATGCGCGAGCGTTTTCCGACCGCGCAAGCGATGCCTGGGGCCGAGGAACTGATCCGCCATCTCAAGGCGCACAACATTCCGATTGCCGTCGGCACCAGTTCGTCGCGCCAGTCGTTCGGTCAGAAAACCACGCTGCACCGTGATTGGTTCGCGTTGTTCGACTTCATCGTCACAGCCGATGACCCGGAAGTTGGCGCGGCCAAACCAGCCCCGGACATTTTCCTCACCGCCGCTCGCCGTCTCGGTGTGGCGCCGGAAGATTGCCTGGTGTTCGAGGATTCGCCGTTCGGCGTGACGGCAGCGAAAGCCGCGGGCATGACCGCCATCGCGATTCCCGATGCGGCCATGGCCGATGAAAAATACGCACACGCCGACGGGATTCTTCGTACGTTGAAAGCGTTCACACCGAGTGCATGCGGGTTGCCGGCGCTGGACTGGGCCTGATCAAACCGCAGACAAAAAAACGCCGCCCCTCAGTTAAAGGAGGGGCGGCGTTTTTCGTTATCGACAATCTGATCAATCAGGCGCCGAAACCACCGTCGATGCTCAGGCTGGCACCGGTGATGTAACCGGCTTCCGGGCCTGCGAGGTAGGCGACGAAGCTGGCGATTTCCTCGGCTTTGCCGTAACGACCGACCGCCATCAGCGGAATCAGGCTTTCGGCAAAGTCACCGTGGGCCGGGTTCATGTCAGTGTCCACCGGGCCGGGCTGCACGTTGTTGATGGTGATGCCCCGTGGGCCGAGGTCGCGGGCCAGGCCTTTGGTCAGGCCGACCAGCGCGGATTTGCTCATCGCATACACGCCGCCACCGGCGAAGGGCATGCGGTCGGCGTTGGTGCTGCCGATGTTGATGATGCGTGAGCCTTCGCCCATGTGTCTGGCGGCTTCCTGACTGGCGATGAACACGCTGCGCACGTTGATTGCCAGGGTCTGGTCGAAGTCTTCCAGTTTGAAGTCTTCCAGCGGGGCGACGGCCAGCACACCAGCGTTGTTGACCAGGATGTCGAGGCGGCCAAAGGTTTCGACCGTCGCGTTCACGGCGTTGCGGATGGCGCTGGCGTCGGCGCTGTCAGCCTTGATCGCCAGGGCTTTGCCGCCGGTGGCGGTGATGCTGTTTTGCAGTTCTTCAGCCTTGGCAGCGGAACTGACGTAAGTAAAGGCAACCGCGGCGCCTTCAGCGGCCAGGCGTTTGACGATGGCGGCACCGATGCCGCGAGAGCCGCCTTGAATCAGAGCGACTTTACCGCTGAGGTGTTGAGTGGTCATGTTCGATCTCCAGAAATTTCAAGGCAGGCTGCCTTGTTGTGGTGTCGAGTATCTGCCCCTCGCCCATAGGCGGGTAGACCGTGGTTGCTATAGTCTGTGTAAACCAAAAGTTTATAGTGGCGGCCATGGAAACCTTCAGCAGTATCGAATGCTTCGTGCGTAGCGCCGAAGTCGGCAGCTTTGCCGAGGCCGCGCGCCGCCTGAGCCTGACACCGGCCGCGGTGGGTAAAAGCGTGGCGAAACTGGAAGCGCGCCTCGGCGTGAGGCTGTTCCAGCGTAGCTCCCGTCGGTTGACCCTGACGGAAGCGGGGCAACTGTTTCTGAGTGAGGTCAGCGGCAGCCTTACCACCATCCAGAACGCGGTGAACAATCTGGCCAGTGCCGGTGGTCAACCGGCGGGCACGTTGAAGGTCAGCATGGGCACGGTGTTCGGCCGCTTATACATCGTGCCGTTGCTGGGTGAGTTCCTGACAAGGTTTCCGGCGATCAACCCGGACTGGCACTTCGATAACCGCCAGGTCGATCTGATCGGCCAGGGTTTCGATGCGGCGATTGGCGGTGGCTTCGAGCTGCCACAAGGCGTGGTGGCGCGCAGGCTGACGCCGGCACATCGAGTATTGGTGGCTTCCGCAGATTATCTGGATCGGCACGCGCCGATCAGCGAACCGGACGACCTCAAGCTGCACGAGGGCATCCTGATCCGCTCACCGCAGACCGGTCGCGTGCGCTCCTGGCAGTTGACGCATCGCACCCAGCAGCACAGCCCGCTGACCCTCAAGGCGCGAATGACCATGAGTGATTCCGAAGCCGCCTGCGCCACGGCGGCGCAGGGGCTGGGGATTGCACTGGTCAGCATGCCGTTTGCCGTCAGTTATCTTGAGGCGGGAACGTTGCAGCGCGTCTTGCCCGACTGGTACGTCGACGACGGCAACATCTCCATCTATTACGCCGAACACAAACTGCTGCCGGGCAAGACCCGGGCGTTTGTCGACTTCATCATCGAGCAGTTTTCAGCCCAGGGGCTCGCAGAGCGGTTCAACGCGCAAAACGTGCTGGCCAGCCGATGATGGTTTTCGGACGTGGCGTCGCATAGGTCCGCACCTTGGACGTCGACAGACCCAGGCGCACCAGCGATTCGGCGATGGTCACAGCGGCGGTGACGCCATCGATCACCGGCACGCCGGTACGCTGACGGATCTTCTCATCGAGCCCCGCCATGCCGCCGCAACCGAGGCAGATCACTTCAGCTTTATCCTGAGTCACCGCCAGTTCCGCCTGATGTACGATCGCTTCCAGCGCCCGCTGTGGCTCGTGTTCCAGCTCAAGAACCGCCAAGCCACTGGCACGCACCGAGGCGCAGCGGTCCCACAGACCGGACAGTTTCAGTCGATCCTCAATCAGCGGAACGGTTCGATCCAGCGTGGTGACCACCGAATAGGCATGGCCGAGGAACATCGCGGTGCTGGCCGCCGCATCGGTGATGTCTACCACCGGCACATTGAGCAACTCCTGCAAACCTTCACGGCCGTGCTCGCCGTAGCCGGCCTGGATCACCGCGTCGAACGGCTGGTCGTAGGACATCACCCGGTCCATCACGGCGATGGCGGCCAGGTAACTTTCGAAATTGCCTTCCACCGAATCGGCGCCGAAGTACGGCGTGAGGCCGACGATCTCGGTGCCGGGGGAAGCCACAGCCTGTGCCGAGCGGGCGATGGCCTGGGTGATGGATTCGGTGGTGTTGACGTTGACCACGAGAATACGCATGGGAAGTCCTTATTACGGTTGGTTCTGCGGCCCCGCGAAGGGCCGCCAAAAGTTTCAGTGGCTGACGTTTTCGACGGCGATGGCTTCACCGTCCACATCGGCGTAGTGCGGTTGGCGTTTGGCGATGATCAGGTAGAGCATTCCGGCGATCCCGGCACCGATCAGCCAGGAGAAGGGCGAAACGCTGTGGAAGCCCGGCACCAATGCCAGGACGATGGCGATCAGCGCGGCCGGAATGAACGCTGCCACCGCCCGCAGATTGACCCCGCGGCTGTAGTAATACGCGCCGTTCGGGTCTTCGCTGTACAGCTGCGGTACGTGGATCCGGCCTTTGCGGATCAGCCAGTAGTCGACCATGATCACGCCGTACAGCGGGCCGAGCAGGGCGCCGAGGCCGGACAGGAAATACACGATCACCAGTGGGCTGTTGTAGAGATTCCACGGCAGGATCAGCACGGCAATCGTCGCGCTGATCAGCCCGGCGCGGCGAAAGGTCAGGTACTTCGGCGCCAGGTTGCTCAGTACGAAGGCCGGGGCGACAAAGTTGGCCATGATGTTCACCGCCACGGTGACGATCAGGAACGCCAGGCAACCGAGCACCAGGAAGAACGTGTTGGGGATCGAGGCGATGATTTCGGTCGGGCTTTCGATGATCCGGCCGTTGATCTGAAATTGCGCACCGCACAGCAGGACGGTGATCCCGGCGAACACCAGAATATTCACCGGCAGGCCCCAGAAGTTTCCGACCTTGATGGTTTTGCGGCACGGCGAAGAACGGGCGAAGTCGCAGAAGTTGAGGATCAGCGTGCCGTAGATCGCCAGCCACAAAGCGCCGCCGGCAAAAATATTGCGCCACATCTCGCCGCCGGTCAGCGGTTCGCGGATCGACCAGGCAATGGTCGCGTTGGCCTGGGTGTACATCCACGCGGCGAGGCAGGCGACGGTCAGCAGAATCACCGGCCCGGCGAACGCTTCGTAGCGACGAACCATCTCCATGCCGTAGGCCAGAATCCCCAACTGCACGAACCAGATCGCCACGAAACACACCCAGCCCAGGCTCGACAGACCGAGAATCGAGTTGTGGTCGTAGTCGGCGAAACCGGGGTGAACTGCCGTGAGCAACACGCGAAACACCACCGACGCCAGGTACGTCTGAATCCCGAACCAGGCGATGGCGATAATTGCCCGGATCAACGCAGGAATCTGCGCCCCGTGGATACCGAAACTGATCCGGCTGATGACCGGAAACGGCACCCCGGTTTTCTGCCCCATATAACCGGACAGGTTCATGAAGAAATACACCAGCGCCGCGCCGATCCCCAGCGACAGCAGAATCTGCCAGCCGCCCAGACCCAAGGCGTACAGACCGATGGCAAACGAATAGTTGGCGATGTTGTGCACATCGTTGGTCCACAGGGCAAAAATGCTGTATTTGCCCCAGCGCCGTCCTTCGACCTTGGTCGGTGCGAGGTCACTGTTGTGCAGACGCGGGCTCAATTGCAGCGGTTCGGCGATGCCGTCACCGGGCACGGTGTGATCGAGGGTTGAGGAGGAGGGCAGATTCAGCGCGATGTTGTTGTTCGAGAGACTCGTACGCATTCCGGCAGGCTCCTGATGTTCGGGCCGCGATGACTGTGCATGAGCGCTCTGGCCCGGCAGATCTTCGTCGCAGCGGTGAAACATCACAGGTTAGGGGCATCTGCAGCCTGTACGGGATAGGGCGCTTCAGGCTTGCGGATCGAAAGTGTGGGTTCATGTTTCGCAGTTTTGTATACAAAACATGTATGCACTAAAGCCAGATCTGTGCCAGTCAGCGATCTATGAAAATCGCCGTTGATTTCGAATAGTTATTGAATGGCGCTAAGTCGCTGAAATTCAGGCGATATAAATTGACCGGTTGAACAGGTATTTATTTTTCGGGAGGGATTTTGGCGGACGCCGGGAGGGATCGCTTTGGGAGCGGGATGTAACTTTTCAGGGCGCGGAAATGAAAAGTGCACACATAAATGGCACCGATGGTGACATTCGTGTGTACACATTTTTCATGTCTGGCAGAGACAACTGTGGGTCGAACGGTTTACGCCTTGCTGATGATATTCCCGGCATGCAACCCGCATTCTTTCTGGGTCGCCTCTTCCCACCACCAGCGGCCTTCGCGCTCGTGCTGGTTTGGCAGCACAGGGCGGGTGCACGGTTCGCAGCCGATGCTGATGAACCCGCGCTCATGCAGGCTGTTGTACGGCAGCTCCAGCATGCGGATGTAGCCCCAGATTTCCTCGCTGGTCATCTGCGCCAGCGGGTTGAACTTGTACAGGGTGCGCTCCGGGGTGGAGAACGCGCTGTCGATTTCCATTACCGCGACCGCGCTGCGGGTGCCAGGGCTCTGGTCACGGCGCTGGCCGGTGGCCCAGGCTTTGACACCGGACAGTTTGCGGCGCAGCGGCTCGATCTTGCGGATGCCGCAGCACTCGCCATGGCCGTCCTTGTAGAAGCTGAACAGGCCTTTTTCCTTCACGAACGGTTCGAGTTTCGTGTAGTCCGGCGAGACCAGTTCGATGTCGATCTTGTAGTGCTCGCGCACCTGATCGATGAATCGGTAGGTTTCCGGGTGCAGACGGCCGGTGTCGAGACTGAACACCTTGACGTTCTTGTTCAGCTTCCAGGCCATGTCCACCAGCACCACATCCTCGGCGCCGCTGAAAGATATCCACAGGTCATCACCGAACTCGGCGAACGCGAGCTTGAGGATGTCTTGCGCGGATTTGTTGGCATAGGTCGTGGCGAGTTCCACGACGTCGAACGTTGGGCTCATCAGGGCGGCTTCCTACAGGTCGGTGGCGCTGGGCGCTCTATATGGCGGCGATGTTAACAAAAAGCGGCGCAGGCCGGGGGCCACTCTGCGTTGCGTGGCCCGGAACGAGCCGCTAGAGTTCGGGCTCGCTCGACTCAATAAACATTACAAACGGAGTGTCCTGTGGAAATTGCCTGTCTTGATCTTGAAGGGGTGCTGGTACCGGAAATCTGGATCGCCTTCGCCGAAAAAACCGGAATCGAATCGCTCAAGGCCACCACCCGGGACATTCCCGACTACGACGTGCTGATGAAACAGCGCCTGCGCATCCTCGACGAGCATGGCCTCAAGCTTTCAGACATTCAGGAAGTGATCGCCACCCTCAAGCCGCTGGACGGTGCGGTGGAGTTCGTCAACTGGCTGCGCGAGCGGTTTCAGGTGGTGATTCTGTCGGACACGTTTTATGAGTTTTCCCAGCCGCTGATGCGTCAGCTGGGCTTCCCGACCTTGCTCTGCCACCGTCTGATTACTGATGAAAGCGGGCGGGTGACGAGCTATCAGTTGCGTCAGAAAGATCCGAAACGTCAGTCGGTTCTGGCCTTCAAAAGCTTGTATTACCGGGTGATTGCGGCGGGGGATTCCTACAACGACACCAGCATGCTGGGCGAAGCGGATGCGGGGATTCTGTTCCATGCGCCGGATAACGTGATTCGGGAATTCCCGCAGTTTCCGGCGGTGCACAGCTTTGGTGAATTGAAGCAGGAGTTTCTCAAGGCTTCGAATCGCGACTTGAGCCTGTAAGTCATACTGTGGCGAGGGCGCAACCACCCTCGCCGCAAGCGTCAGAGGTTCTGCAAGGTTTCGAGCAGGACCCTGACCTTGGTGATCGACTCCTGATACTCCGCCTCCCAATCCGAGTCGGCCACAATCCCGCCACCGCCCCAGCAACACACCTGCCCATCCTTCACCAGCAGACTGCGAATGGCGATGGAACTGTCCATCTCGCCGCGCACATCCAGGTACAGCAACGAGCCGCAATACAAACCGCGTCGTGTCGGTTCCAGTTCGTCGATGATCTGCATCGCGCGGATTTTCGGCGCTCCGGTGATCGAGCCGCCGGGGAAGCTGCCGGCAATCAGGTCCAGGGCATCGCGATCATCCGCCAGTTCGCCGGTCACGCTGCTGACCAGGTGATGCACGTTCGGATAACTTTCCAGGCTGAACAACTCCGGCACTCGCACGGAGCCGATTCGGCAGGTGCGGCCCAGGTCGTTGCGCAGCAGGTCGACGATCATCAGGTTTTCCGCGCGATCCTTGGGGCTGGCCAGCAGTTCGGCGGCGTTGGCGGCGTCTTCGGCCGGGGTCGCGCCACGGGGGCGGGTGCCCTTGATCGGGCGGGTTTCCACCTGACGCTGGCTGACTTTGACGAAGCGCTCGGGCGACAGGCTCAGCACCGCATTACCGTCGGGCAGGCTCTGGAATCCGGAAAACGGTGTCGGGCAGGCTTCGCGCAATTTGCAGTAGGCCAGCCATGGATCGCCCTGGCACGGCGCGCGAAAACGCTGGGCGAAATTGACCTGATAGCAGTCACCGGCCTGGATGTATTGATGAATGCGTTCGAGTGCTTGGCGGTATTCATCGGCCGAGAGGTCGGCTGCCATCGGGCTGTTCAGTTTGAACGGGGTCAGCTTGCCGACTGCCGGTTGGCTGAACACATCGATCAGGCGTTGTTTTTCGCTGGCGCTGACCGACGGGTGAAACACCAGCTGGCTGGTGGCCTTGTGGTGATCACTGATTAAAGCCCAGTCGTACAGACCAAAACGCGCATCCGGCAGCAGCAGATCATCCAGCGCCTGACTCGGCATGTTTTCCAGATGCCGGCCGAAGTCATAGCTCAGGTAACCGATCAGGCCACCGGCGAACGGCAGTTCATAGGCGTCAGGCAATTGCGCGTCGCCCAACCGCGTCAGATTATCCCGCAGGCGTTGCAGGAAACTCTCGCCGCGCTCGTCTGGCAACACCGCCAGTTGTTCCAGCGGCCAGGCGCTGAGCAGGTCATAACGGCCACGGTCGGCACTGGGCCGGCCACTGTCGAGCAGCACGGCGCCGGGCGCATGGCGGACGGCTGCGAAATAGTCGGCGGGGTTGGCGCGGTAGGGCAGCGGGTGTACGGAACAGGTCAACATGGGCGGGGCAGATCGGCCATCGAGGCGGGGTGGGGATTGTAGTCCCCTCGGGG
Organism: Pseudomonas sp. FW215-R2; assembly: GCF_058789255.1. Lineage (NCBI taxonomy): Bacteria > Pseudomonadati > Pseudomonadota > Gammaproteobacteria > Pseudomonadales > Pseudomonadaceae > Pseudomonas > Pseudomonas sp. FW215-R2. Next base: position 42,714 of record NZ_JBYTBO010000032.1, on the reverse strand, counting down.
AATTGCTCCTAGAGGGGATGTCGGGGATTGGCAGATCAGAGGCCGGTAACGCGACTCAGCCCTCGACCGCCGGAATATGCCCAAACAACTCCTGAGCAAACGCCACGCGCTCTTCAACCGTTTCAGTCACGCCACGTGCCTTGAGGTCTTCCAGATGCGCTTCCACCGCATGGGTGCGCGAGGTCAGGCCGCAGTCGTTGGCAATCTGGATATTCAGCCCCGGTCGCGCATTCAGCTCGAGAATCAGCGGGCCTTTCTCCTGGTCCAGCACCATGTCCACGCCGATGTAACCCAGGCCGCACAACTCATAGCAACCGGCCGCGAGCCTCATGAAACCGTCCCAGTAGGGCAGTTGCACGCCGTCCACCGCGTTGGTGGTGTCCGGGTGTTTGGCGATGATGTTGTTCAGCCAGGTGCCGCGCAGGGTCAGACCGGTCGCCAGGTCGACCCCGACGCCGATGGCGCCCTGGTGCAGGTTGGCCTTGCCGCCGGACTGACGGGTCGGCAGGCGCAGCATGGCCATCACCGGGTAGCCCATCAGCACGATGATGCGGATGTCCGGCACGCCTTCGTAGCTGATGCTCTTGAAGATCTGGTCCGGGGTCACCCGGTATTCGATCAGCGCCCGGTCGCGGTGGCCGCCCAGCGAATACAGGCCGGTGAGGATGCTGGATATATGGTGCTCCAGCTCTTCGTGAGTGAGGATCTTGCCCGATACCGTGCGATAGCGACCCTCGAAACGGTCAGCGATGACGATGATGCCGTCACCGCCGGCGCCCTGGGCCGGCTTGATCACGAAATCGCTGCGCCCGCCGATGATCTCGTCGAGATTGTCGATTTCCTTCTCCGTGGAAATCACGCCATACAGTTCCGGCACATGAATGCCGGCCTTGATCGCGCGTTCCTTGGTGATGATCTTGTCATCGACGATCGGGTACAGGCTGCGCTTGTTGTACTTGAGCACGTAGTCCGCGTTACGCCGATTGATGCCCATGATGCCCCGGGCTTCCAGGGCCTTCCAGGTCTTCCAGAAACCGAACATCAGGCGTCAGCCTTCTTCAGGAAAGCCTTGAAGCGCACCAGTTCGGTCAGGCGATAACCGCGATAGCGACCCATGGCCAGCATGAAGCCCACCAGGATCAGCAGGATCGCCGGGAAGGTGAACACGAAGTACACCAGCTCCGGAACGGTCATGATCAGGTGCGCCAGGGACGCCGCGAACAGCGTGCCGATCGCCACTTTCAAGGCATGGCTGGCGCCGCGTTCTTCCCAGGTGATCGACAGGCGTTCGATGGTCATGGTCAGAATCACCATCGGGAACAGCGCCACCGACAGGCCGCGTTCCAGGCCGAGCTTGTGACTGAACAGGCTGATCGCCGCGATCAGCACCACCACGAACGTCAACACCACCGACAGACGCGGCAGCATTTGCAACTTCAGGTGTTCCAGATACGAACGCAGCGACAGGCCCAGCGCCGTAATCACGGTAAACAGCAGGATGCCGAAGCCCAGCTGTGTTTCGCGGAAGGCCAGGGCGATCAGCACCGGAGTGAACGTGCCGAGGGTCTGCAGGCCGATCAGGTTGCGCAGGATCAGGATCACCAGCACGCCGATCGGGATCATCACCATGATCATGAACGTCTGCTGGGTTTGCAGCGGCAGGCCGTACAGCGAGTATTCGAGGAAGTTGGCGTCGGTGTTTTCGTCAGTCAGCTTGGCCAGACGAATCGCGTTCATCTCGCTGTTGTTCAGGCTGAAGGTCACGTTGGCTTTCTTGCCGCCGTCGACGGTGATCAGGTTTTCATCGCCGCTCCACCACAGCAGGCGGTCGGTCGGCAGGCCTTGTTCGCCGGTTTCCGGGTTGAAGTACAGCCAGTCGGTGCCATTGAAGCTGCGCAGCCACAGTTCAGGGGTTTGCGGCTGATCGGCGACGAGGCGGATGGTGTGGACCTTTTCCACCGGCACGTGGGCGATGGACAGCAGCAGTTCAACGATTTTCGCCTTGTGCGGCGTCGACGGATCGCCCGCCAGCAGCAGTTTCACGTTGTCGTCGTTGACGTTGTTGACGCGTTTGATTGCCTCGCCAATAAAGGTTTCGACGTCGGCCGAGTGTTGGCGGATCGGCGCAAGCAGGGCTTCGGCGGCGATTTTTTCCGGGCCTTCGATAGCGATGCTGTCGCGGAAGGTCGGGCCTTTGATCTTGGTTTTTTCAGCGGTGTAGCGCTTGGTCAGCACCAGACGGTAATAAAGGGTCTGGTTGCCCTTGGCCCGGCGTGCCGACCACGTGACCTTGCGGTTGCCGTCGACACGGTTGACCGCCACGCCGTAGTTGTTGGAGATAAAGCTTTCATTGAGGCTGACGTAATCGCGGCTCAGGGGCGGCACGAACATCTGGATCTTCACCGGATCCTTGGTGCTGGCGACGAACTCGACCTTGGCGTCGATGTTCCACAAGTCGTCGGTGGCGTCTTCGGTCACCGGGATGCCGAGCACGAAAATCTGATAGGCCGTAACCGAAACGCCCAGGAGCACCAGAATGGTGATCAGGATTTTCAGGTGGAAGGTTAGAGAACGCATGGAAATTACTCGGCGGTATGAGCGGCGATGGCGCAGGCGGGTTTGCCGGCAGCGTATTTAAGACTGGGATCGACCAGCGCATCGAAGCGTTTCAGCGCCTCGGAGCCGATCAAAAGCGGGTATTGGAACGCACTGCGGTCGGTCAGGTTCACTTCGATGCTGCGCATTGCCGTACCCATGCAGATATCCAGCTCGATCACCGGGCGGGCGGTGTACTTCTTGCCTTCTTCCGGGTCGTAGTCGCCGGCGCGGCGCTTGATCTTGCTGACCCGGGCCAGCGGCCGTTCGATCGGGTGCGAATGCGCGGCGTCGATGGCCAGGTAGAAACGCACCCAGGACTCGCCGTTGCGCTTGAAGCGTTTGATGTCGCGAGCGCTCAGGGAGGCGGTTTTCGCCCCGGTGTCGAGTTTGGCCGCCACTTCCAGGTTGATCCCGTCGAGGGCGGCGTATTCGTTGAGGCCGTACACAGTCTTTTCCCCCGCCACAGCCAGGCTGGGCAGGCAAAACAGATAGAAAAAGGTGGGGAAGGGCTTGAGTCTCATAAATCCTGGCGAGCAGCGGTCCGTTCTCGGTTCAGGGCCACGGCGTCAGGAGATCCTGTCTGCGCGCGCCTTCGTGTGCCTATCAGCTTTTTATGACAAGCCGTGCAAGTGACCAGCAAATGCGGGCGGCATTCTAGCACGGTGGTTTTATGGCGCCAGCGCCCGAGCGGGTCTATAACCCTTGGGGTTGATGCTGGGGGTTATTAGACGATTGTCGACAATATCCATTTATCCTTTGACTGATGAAGGCTGATTCGCTAGTTTTTGCCGAATTGGTTTTAAAGGTGTCGACAATATGCTGGATCAACTCGATCCCCCGGTCATCAGCGGCGACGATTCGGAAACCCTGTCCGAAAACGTCTTCCGACGTATCCAGGCCGCCATCGTCAAAGGCGAGATCGCCCCGGGCAGCAAGATCTCCGAGCCGGAACTGGCGCGCACCTACGGCATCAGTCGCGGGCCGCTGCGCGAGGCGATTCACCGGCTCGAAGGCCAGCGCCTGCTGGTGCGCGTGCCGCACGTCGGTGCGCGGGTGGTGTCGCTGAGCCACGCCGAACTGCTCGAACTCTACGAAATCCGCGAATCCCTCGAAGGCATGGCCTGCCGTCTGGCGGCTGAACGCATGAGCGTCGAAGAAATCGACGAACTGCGCCGGGTGCTGGAAACCCACGAACGCGATGCCGCATTCCAGGCCGGCGTCGGCTACTACCAGCAGGAAGGCGATTTCGACTTTCATTACCGGATCATCCAGGGCAGCGGCAACCGCACCCTGACCCAGATGCTCTGCGGCGAGCTCTATCAACTGGTGCGCATGTACCGCATTCAGTTTTCCACCACGCCCAACCGCCCACGCCAGGCCTTTGCCGAACACCACCGGATTCTCGATGCCATCGCCGACCGTGACGGCGAACTCGCGGAATTGTTGATGCGCCGCCACATCGGCGCCTCGAAACGCAACATCGCCCGTCATTACCAGGACGGCGCCGACAATAAGACAGCCACTGAACGAGGTGAGTCATGAGTTCCAACAAGAGCACTCCAGGCCAGCGTTTCCGCGATGCGGTCGCCAGCGAACATCCGCTGCAAGTGGTCGGCGCGATCAACGCCAACCACGCGCTGCTGGCCAAGCGCGCCGGCTTCAAGGCGATCTACCTGTCGGGTGGCGGGGTGGCCGCCGGCTCCCTCGGTGTGCCGGACCTGGGCATCACCGGCCTGGATGACGTGCTGACCGACGTGCGCCGCATCACCGATGTCTGCGACCTGCCGCTGCTGGTGGACGTGGACACCGGTTTCGGCGCCTCGGCGTTCAACGTGGCCCGCACCGTGAAGTCGATGATCAAGTTCGGCGCCGCGGCGATCCACATCGAAGACCAGGTCGGCGCCAAGCGCTGCGGCCACCGTCCGAACAAAGAGATCGTCACCCAGCAGGAAATGGTCGACCGCATCAAGGCTGCCGTCGATGCCCGCACCGACGACAGCTTCGTGATCATGGCCCGTACCGATGCGCTGGCCGTTGAAGGTCTGGAGTCGGCACTGGATCGCGCCGCTGCGTGCATCGAGGCCGGCGCCGACATGATCTTCCCGGAAGCCATCACGGAACTGGACATGTACAAGCTGTTCGCCAACCGCGTGAAAGCGCCGATCCTGGCCAACATCACCGAGTTCGGCTCGACGCCGCTGTACACCACCGAGCAGTTGGCCGGTGCCGATGTGTCGCTGGTGCTGTACCCGCTGTCGGCGTTCCGCGCGATGAACAAGGCCGCGGAAAACGTCTACACCGCGATCCGCCGCGACGGCACCCAGCAGAATGTCATCGACACCATGCAGACTCGCATGGAGCTCTACGATCGCATCGATTACCACACCTTCGAGCAGAAGCTCGACGCGTTGTTTGCGGCGAAGAAGTAAGCCGCAACCGTACTCCCTAACAAATTCAAGATTGGAGACAACAATGGCCGAAGCAAAAGTACTCAGTGGCGCCGGGCTCCGGGGCCAGGTTGCCGGGCAAACCGCACTGTCCACCGTGGGCCAGGCCGGTGCCGGGCTGACCTATCGCGGCTACGACGTGCGCGAACTGGCGGCAGACGCACAATTTGAAGAAGTCGCGTACCTGCTGCTCTACGGAGAACTGCCGACCAAGGCACAACTCGCTGACTACCAGAGCAAACTGAGCAAGCTGCGCGACCTGCCGCAAGCGCTGAAAGAAGTGCTGGAACGCATCCCCGCCGATGCCCATCCGATGGACGTGATGCGCACCGGTTGCTCGTTCCTGGGCAACATCGAGCCGGAGAAAGACTTCTCCGAACAACGCGACAAGACCGACCGCCTGCTGGCCGCGTTCCCGGCGATCATGTGCTACTGGTATCGCTTCAGCCACAACGGCAAACGCATCAACTGCGTGACGGACGAGCCGTCCATCGGCGGTCACTTCCTGCATCTGCTGCACGACAAGAAGCCGAGCGAGCTGCACGTCAAGGTGATGAACGTGTCGCTGATCCTCTACGCGGAGCACGAATTCAACGCCTCGACCTTCACCGCTCGGGTGTGCGCTTCGACCCTGTCCGACCTGTATTCCTGCGTCACGGCGGCCATCGGTTCGCTGCGCGGCCCGCTGCACGGCGGTGCCAACGAAGCGGCGATGGAAATGATCGAGCGCTTCTCGTCGCCGGAAGAGGCGATCAAAGGCACCCTCGGCATGCTCGAGCGCAAGGACAAGATCATGGGCTTCGGCCACGCGATCTATAAGGACAGCGATCCGCGCAACGAGGTGATCAAGGGCTGGTCGAAAAAACTCGCCGACGAAGTGGGCGACAAGGTGTTGTTCGCGGTTTCGGAAGCCATCGACAAGACCATGTGGGAGCAGAAGAAACTGTTCCCCAACGCCGACTTCTACCATGCCTCGGCGTACCACTTCATGGGCATCCCGACCAAGCTGTTCACCCCGATCTTCGTCTGCTCGCGCCTGACCGGCTGGGCAGCGCACGTGTTCGAACAGCGTGCCAACAACCGCATCATCCGTCCGAGCGCCGAGTACGTCGGCGTCGAACAGCGCAAGTTCGTGCCAATCGAACAGCGCTGACCGGGGAGGGCGCCGGTACAGGCGCCCCCTCTTTGAAACTACCGTGACCGAGTCCTGACCGATGAACACAGAATTTCGCAAGAACCTGCCCGGCACGCCGCTGGATTTTTTCGACGTCCGTGCGGCTGTCGATGCGATCCAGCCCGGCAGCTACGACACCCTGCCGTACACCTCTCGCGTGCTGGCGGAAAACCTCGTGCGTCGCTGCGACCCGGCCACGCTCACCGATTCCCTGAAACAACTGATCGAGCGCAAACGCGACCTCGACTTCCCGTGGTTCCCGGCCCGCGTGGTGTGCCACGACATTCTTGGCCAGACCGCGCTGGTGGATCTGGCCGGCCTGCGTGACGCGATTGCCCAGCAGGGCGGCGACCCGGCGCAGGTCAACCCGGTGGTGCCGACGCAACTGATCGTCGACCACTCGCTGGCGGTGGAAGCGGGCGGTTTTGACAAGCAGGCGTTCGAGAAGAACCGCGCCATCGAAGACCGTCGCAACGAAGACCGTTTCCACTTCATCAACTGGACCAAGAAGGCGTTCAAGAACGTCGACGTGATCCCGCCGGGCAACGGCATCATGCACCAGATCAACCTGGAGAAAATGTCTCCGGTGATTCAGGTGCGCGACGGCGTGGCGTTCCCGGACACCTGCGTCGGCACCGACAGCCACACCCCGCATGTCGATGCGCTGGGCGTGATTGCCATTGGTGTCGGTGGTCTCGAAGCCGAGAGCGTGATGCTCGGCCGCGCGTCGTGGATGCGCCTGCCGGAAAGCGTCGGCGTCGAACTGACCGGCAAGCTGCAACCGGGCATCACCGCCACCGACATGGTGCTGGCGTTGACCGAATACCTGCGCAAACAGAAAGTGGTCGGCGCGTGGCTGGAATTCTTCGGCGAAGGTGCTTCGGCACTGACCCTCGGGGACCGCGCGACCATCTCCAACATGGCCCCGGAGTACGGCGCCACGGCCGCGATGTTTTACATCGACCAACAGACCATCGATTACCTGAAACTCACTGGTCGCGAAGACCAGCAAGTGCAGCTCGTCGAGCAATACGCCAAGCAGATCGGTCTGTGGGCCGACAGCCTGAAAGGTGCGCAATACGAGCGCGGTTTGACCTTCGATCTGTCCTCGGTAGTGCGCAACATGGCCGGCCCGAGCAACCCGCACGCCCGTGTGGCGGTGTCGGATCTGGCGGCCAAAGGCATCGCCGGTCAGTGGGAAGACGTGCCGGGGCAAATGCCCGACGGCGCGGTAATCATCGCCGCCATCACCAGTTGCACCAACACCAGCAACCCGCGCAACGTGATCGCCGCCGGCCTGCTGGCGCGCAATGCCAACAAGCTCGGCCTGACTCGCAAACCGTGGGTCAAGTCGTCGCTGGCGCCGGGCTCGAAAACCGTGGCGCTGTACCTCGATGAAGCAGGGCTGACCACAGAACTGGAGCAACTCGGTTTCGGCGTCGTCGCGTTTGCCTGCACCACTTGCAACGGCATGTCCGGCGCGCTGGATCCGGTGATTCAGCAAGAAATCATCGACCGTGATCTGTACGCCACCGCTGTGCTGTCCGGCAACCGCAACTTCGACGGCCGGATTCACCCGTACGCCAAGCAGGCGTTCCTCGCTTCGCCGCCGCTGGTGGTGGCTTACGCGATTGCCGGCACCATCCGTTTCGACATTGAAAAAGACGTGCTCGGCGTGGTCGACGGCAAGGAAATCCGTCTGAAGGACATCTGGCCGAGCGACGAAGAAATCGACGCAGTGGTGAAATCCTCGGTCAAGCCCGAGCAGTTCCGTCAGGTCTACATCCCGATGTTCGCCATCCATGAAGACACCGGCCCGAAAGTCACGCCGCTGTATGACTGGCGCGAAATGAGCACCTACATCCGCCGTCCGCCGTACTGGGAAGGCGCGCTGGCCGGGGCACGTCCGCTCAAAGGCATGCGCCCGCTGGCGGTGCTGCCGGACAACATCACCACCGATCACCTGTCGCCGTCGAACGCAATCATGCTCGACAGCGCCGCCGGCGAATACCTGGCGAAAATGGGCCTGCCGGAAGAGGACTTCAACTCTTACGCGACCCACCGTGGCGACCACTTGACCGCGCAGCGCGCGACGTTTGCCAACCCGAAACTGTTCAACGAAATGGTCGTGGAGAACGGCAAGGTCAAACAGGGTTCGCTGGCGCGTGTGGAGCCGGAAGGCAAAGTGATGCGCATGTGGGAAGCCATCGAAACCTACATGGAGCGCAAGCAGCCGCTGATCATCATCGCCGGCGCCGACTACGGCCAGGGTTCGTCCCGGGATTGGGCGGCCAAAGGCGTGCGTCTGGCGGGTGTGGAAGCGATTGCCGCCGAAGGTTTCGAGCGCATTCACCGCACCAACCTGGTGGGCATGGGCGTGTTGCCGCTGGAGTTCAAACCGGGCACCGACCGCAAGACTCTGGGCATCGACGGCAGCGAAATCTACGACGTGATCGGCGACCGCAAGCCACGCGCTGACCTGACGCTGGTGATCCATCGCAAGAACGGCGAACGCGTCGAAGTGCCGGTGACCTGCCGCCTCGACACCGCCGAAGAAGTGTCGATCTACGAGGCCGGCGGCGTGCTGCAACGCTTCGCCCAGGACTTCCTCGAAGAGTCGGCGGTTGCCGTTTAAATCAATCGATGTGGGCATGGGACTTCAAGTCCCATGCTTTCGTTAAGGAGCACCATGGCTCACGCACCGCAAATAAAGATCCCCGCCACCTACATGCGCGGCGGCACCAGCAAAGGCGTGTTTTTCAGTCTCAAGGATCTGCCCGAAGCGGCGCAGATTCCCGGCCCGACTCGCGATGCGCTTTTGCTCCGGGTGATCGGCAGCCCCGATCCGTACGACAAACAGATCGACGGCATGGGCGGCGCCACGTCCAGCACCAGCAAAACCGTGATCCTGTCGAAAAGCATCAAGGCCGATCACGACGTCGATTACCTGTTCGGTCAGGTGTCCATCGACAAGCCTTTCGTGGACTGGAGCGGCAACTGCGGCAACCTGTCGGCGGCGGTCGGTTCGTTCGCCATCAGCAACGGCCTGGTGGACGCCAGCCGCATTCCGCACAACGGCGTGGCGGTGGTTCGCGTGTGGCAGGCCAATATCGGCAAAACGATCATTGCCCACGTGCCGATCACCAATGGCGAAGTCCAGGAAACCGGTGATTTCGAACTCGACGGCGTGACCTTTCCGGCCGCCGAAGTGCAGGTCGAATTCATGGACCCGGCGGCGGAAGAAGAGGGCGGCGGTGGCTCGATGTTTCCCACCGGCAACCTGATCGATGAGCTGGAAGTGCCGGGTGTCGGTACGTTCAAGGCGACCATGATCAACGCGGGTATCCCGACGATCTTCGTCAACGCCGAAGACATCGGTTACACCGGCACCGAACTGCAGAGCGCGATCAACAGCGATCCGAAAGCCTTGCAGATGTTCGAGACCATTCGTGCCTACGGTGCGTTGCGCATGGGGCTGATTTCCAATCTGGATGAAGCGGCCAAGCGTCAGCACACGCCGAAAGTGGCCTTCGTCGCCAAACCTGCGGATTACGTGGCGTCCAGTGGCAAGGCGATAGCCGCCGGGGATGTGGATTTGTTGGTGCGGGCGTTGTCGATGGGCAAGCTGCACCACGCGATGATGGGAACGGCGGCAGTGGCGATTGGCACCGCCGCAGCGATCTCCGGCACCTTGGTAAACTTGGCGGCCGGTGGCGTAGAGCGCAATGCCGTGCGGTTCGGGCATCCGTCCGGGACGTTGCGTGTGGGGGCTGAGGCCAGCCTTGAAAACGGCGAATGGGTTGTGAAGAAAGCGATCATGAGCCGTAGTGCGCGGGTACTGATGGAAGGTTTCGTCCGCGTGCCTGGAGATTCGTTCTAACGCACAGTCGCTGAGAGCGAACCTGATCGTTCTCAGCGCTTTACGCATTTCAATAACAAGAAAAATTAGCCCTGAACCGAGGTCCCATCAACGAACCACTTTCAAGAGTGAATCGAACATGAGCGCCAACGTCGACCTGAACAACCGCCCCGACTACGACCGTGTCCTGCAGGACATCGCCGATTATGTCCTCACCTATAAGATCGAATCTGCCGAAGCTCTCGACACCGCCCGCAACTGCCTGATGGACACGCTGGGCTGCGGCCTGCTGGCTCTGCGTTTCCCCGAATGCACCAAACACCTTGGCCCCATCGTTGAAGGCACCGTCGTGCCGTTCGGCGCGCGAGTCCCCGGCACCTCCTATCGCCTCGACCCGGTAAAAGCCGCGTGGGACATCGGCTGCATCGTGCGCTGGCTGGATTACAACGACACCTGGCTCGCCGCCGAATGGGGGCATCCATCGGACAACCTCGGCGGGATTCTCGCGGTGGCCGATCACCTGTCGCAGAAACGTCTGGCCAATGGCGAAGCGCCGCTGACGGTGCGCGATGTGCTCGAAGCAATGATCATGGCCCACGAGATTCAGGGCGTGATCGCGCTGGAAAACTCCTTCAATCGTGTAGGCCTCGACCACGTGATTCTGGTGAAAGTGGCTTCAACGGCGGTTGTCGCCAAACTCATGGGTGCCAATCGCGAGCAACTGTTGTCGGCGTTGTCCCACGCGTTCGCCGACGGTCAGGCGTTGCGCACTTACCGCCATGCGCCGAATGCCGGTTCACGTAAATCCTGGGCGGCGGGGGATGCGTCCAGTCGTGGCGTGCGTCTGGCGGATATCGCGATGCGTGGCGAAATGGGCATTCCCGGTGTGTTGACGGCGAAACAGTGGGGCTTCTACGACGTGCTGTTCAGCCACACCAATAACGACCTGGCGCTCAAGCCTGAAGACAAACGCGCCTTCAGCTTCTCGCGACCCTTCGGCAGTTACGTAATGGAAAACGTGCTGTTCAAGATCAGCTTCCCCGCCGAATTCCACGCGCAAACTGCCTGCGAAGCCGCCGTGACCCTGCATCCGCAAGTGCGCAATCGTCTGCATGAAATCGATCGGATCGTCATCACCACCCACGAATCGGCGATCCGCATCATTTCCAAGGTCGGGCCGCTGGCCAATGCCGCCGACCGCGATCACTGCATCCAGTACATGACCGCCGTGCCGCTGGCGTTCGGCAATCTGGTGGCGGAGCAGTACGAAGACGATTTCCACGCGGCCCATCCGGTCATCGATGTGCTGCGCGAGAAAATGGTCATCGTCGAAGAACCGCGTTTCACCCGCGAATACCTCGAAGCCGACAAGCGCTCGATTGCCAACGCGGTGCAGGTGTTTTTCAAGGACGGTTCCAGCACGGAGAACGTGGTGGTGGAATACCCGATCGGTCACCGTCGGCGCCGGGCCGAGGGCATTCCGTTGCTGGAGGACAAGTTCAGGGCGAACCTGGCTACGCGTTTCACCGGCCAGCGCAGCGCCGAGATCCTTGCGCTGTGCAAGGATCAGGCGCGGCTTGAGGCGACGCCGGTGAACCGTTTTGTTGACTTGTTCGTGATCTGAATCGCCGGGATGGTCGAGGGCTACAGGCTGCCCTCGACATCCTCCAGGCTGAACGTTTCGGTGTGGTCGTCGTAGGAGAAAATCTCCGCATAACGGCCCCAGGCAATCACGATTTCCAGGTTTTTCTCGACGAAGGCTTCGGTCAGCGAATCTTCCAGTTCCTGCTCGAAACGTACCCGTGGCGCCCGATGGCCGTTGCGTTCCAGCAACACCTGGCGGATGCGTGCGGCCAGCGGTATGTAACGGATCAGATGTTCGGCAAACAGGGTCTTGCGTTCCTGGGTGCCGTAGTCCGCAAACAGTTTGCCGGCGTCGGTCAGGGTAATGTCGGCGCCCTTGAGTTCGGCGAAACCCAGGTACTCGAGCATCTCGGCCACCGGAAACAGGTCGTCCACTTCCAGCAAGCGCCGCTCGGCCACGGTGGGCAGGCCGGCGTGGCCGTTGTGGGGTTCGGCCGCGAGGGTTTCGATCAGGCCGGCCATCAGGTTGGTGGACACTTCCTGCAACGGGCTGCTGATCTTCAGCTCGGGTTTGCCGCTGCTGGCGTCGGCGCTGCGGCGGTCGGTCATCTGCGCGTAAATGTCATCGACCATCTGCCGGAAGGCCGGGTCCAGGCGATTGCGCGGGTGGGCGAAGGGCACCTTGATTTCCGCCACCAGCCGCCCGGGGTTGGACGACAGCACCATAATGCGGTCGCACATCAGCACCGCTTCTTCGATGTTGTGGGTGACGATCAGGATCGATTTGATCGGCAGTTGCTTGCCACTCCACAGGTCCAGCAGGTCGTTTCTCAGGGTTTCGGCGGTCAACACGTCCAGTGCCGAGAAGGGCTCGTCCATCAGCAGCAGCGTCGGGTTGACCACCAGCCCGCGAGCGAACCCCACGCGCTGGCGCATGCCGCCGGACAATTCGCGAGGGTAGGCGTTTTCGAAACCGTCCAGGCCGATCAGGTCGATGGCGGCCAAGGCACGCTTGCGCGCTTCCTTGCGTTCGACTTGCAGGGCTTGCAGGCCGGCTTCGACGTTTTCCAGCACGGTCAGCCACGGGAACAGCGCAAAGGTCTGGAACACCATGGCCACGCCTTCGGCCGGGCCGTCCAGCGGTTTGCCGTGATACAGGACTTCGCCGGACGAAGGCTCGATCAGGCCCGCGATGATCCGCAGCAGGGTCGATTTGCCCGAGCCGGAGCGGCCGAGCATGCCGACGATCTCGCCTTCGTGCAGGGCCAGGTCGACCCCGCTGAGCACTTGCAGCTCGTCCTTGCCCTTGCCAAACAGCCGGTTGACGTTGGTGAGCGAGTAGATTTCGGGTGTGGCGCCAGCGTGTTCGGTAAAGGTATTCATCACATCGAATCCCGTCAGTTCAGGCGAAGTTTGTTTTCGGCCATGGCGTACATCGGCCGCCAGACCAAGCGATTGAAGGCCACGACAAAGAACGACATCACCACCACGCCGAGGGTGATTTTCGGGAAGTCACCTGCAGCCGTGGTTTGCGCGATGTAGGCGCCGAGGCCGTGGGCGACGACCTTGTCCTGCCCCCAGGACACGAATTCGGAGACGATGCTGGCGTTCCACGCACCGCCCGAGGCGGTGATGGCGCCGGTCACGTAATACGGGAAGATCCCCGGCAACATGACCTTGCGCCACCACAGCCAGCCGCGAATGCGGAAGTTGGCGGCGGCTTCCTTGAAATCATTGGGGAAGGCGCTGGCCCCGGCGATCACGTTGAACAGGATGTACCACTGGGTGCCGAGCACGATCAGCGGACTGAGCCAGATGTCCGGGTTCAACTGGTAACGCAGGATCACAATGACGAACACCGGGAACAGCAGGTTCGCCGGGAACGCCGCGAGGAACTGCGCCAGCGGCTGGATTTTTTCTGCCAATGCCGGTCGCAGGCCGATCATCACGCCCAGCGGCACCCAGATCAGCGAGGCGATGAAGATCAACCCGGCCACTCGCAGCAGGGTAAACAACCCCATCAACAACACATGCCCGACCTCGGCCAACGTCACTTCGGTGCCGACGTACAGCGCGATGTGGTAGAGCGCATAGGCGGTCAGCAACCCGATAAACGAGCCCCAGATCCAGTCAATCGCCTTGGTGGTGGCGGGGCTTTCCGAGGCCATGACCTTGCGCGCTGAACGCGGCAAGCTCAGGCGCATGTTGCCGAGCCGGCTGATGACGCGGGTGACGGGGCGCAAAATGCGCTGGATCAACCGGGTGCGCTGGATCAGATTCAGTACCCAGGACTCCGGCGCGGCGGTCTGCGATGCGGTGTTTTCCATGCGGAACTTGTCGGCCCACGCCACCAGCGGGCGGAACAGGAACTGGTCGTAGATCAGGATGACCACGACCATCGTCAGGATGACGTAGCCCACCGCGTGCATGTCTTTTTGCGCGATGGCCATGGCCAGGAACGAACCGATCCCCGGCAGGGTGATGGTCTGGTCGCCGACGGTGATCGCTTCGGACGCCACCACGAAGAACCAGCCGCCGGACATGCTCATCATCATGTTCCAGACCAGTCCGGGCATGGCGAAGGGTACGTCGAGCTTCCAGAATTTCTGCCAGCCGGACAGTTGCAGGTTGGTCGATACCTCCACCAGGTCCCGCGGCAGCATGCGCAGCGACTGGTAGAAGCTGAAGGTCATGTTCCATGCCTGGCTGGTGAAAATGGCAAAGATCGCGGCGAGTTCCGCGCCCAGCACCCGGCCTGGAAACAATAATAGAAAGAAGGTCACGGTGAAGGAGATGTAACCCAGCACGGGCACCGATTGCAGGATGTCCAGCACCGGCACCAAGAGTTTTTCGGCCCGACGGCTTTTCGCCGCCAAGGTGCCGTAAAGCAGGGTGAACACCAGTGCCGCGACCATCGCCGCGAGCATGCGCAGGGTGGTGCGCATGGCATATTCGGGCAGGTTGCTTGGGTCCAGGGACACCACTTCACTTTGCAGGGAGCCGATCGGGGCCCAGGTTTCCCGGGCACCGATGGAGAAAAACAGCAAAAAGCCGATCACCAGCGGCAGGGCGATCAAGTCCCAGCGATTGGGCAGCAGGCGCCGTGTCGTGGCCGGGATGTAGTGACGGAACACTTTATTCATAAGCAGTGAGTCCTGCAGCGTTCTGAATGGAGGCGCGGCTGTCTGAGCGTAGCTTCTGTCTGCATTGCGCACCCGGGAACGAGCGGGCGCTCATTCCATGACTTCAAGCAGGAAGTGGATGCTGCGGACCCGGTGAATTCACCGGGTCGAGAGGGTTGGCGTATCCGGTTTCGGGCCGGATACGCAACTTGCGCGGATTGTATATTTCGGAATGTTACAGGGGCGTAAAAAACACCGCCCGCGAGGACTTTGCGTTAGTTCATTCAGCGTGCGTACAGGTTGAGGAACCAGGGGGTTACTTGAACCGCCGCTCCACACCTTTTTCCACCAGGATCTTCGCCGAAATCTCTTCCACCGAAAAATGCGTGGAGTTGATGTGCGGGATGTTCTCGCGGCGGAACAGGTTCTCCACTTCGCGTACTTCGAATTCGCACTGGGCGTAGCTCGAATAGCGGCTGTTGGGCTTGCGCTCGTTGCGGATCGCGGTAAGGCGGTCCGGGTCGATGGTCAGGCCGAACAGCTTGTGCTGGTGGGCGCGCAGGGCGGCCGGCAGTTGCAGGCGTTCCATGTCGTCTTCGGTCAGCGGATAGTTGGCCGCGCGGATGCCGAACTGCATCGCCATGTACAGACACGTCGGCGTCTTACCACAACGCGACACGCCCACTAGTATCAGGTCGGCCTTGTCGTAATAGTGGGTGCGGGCGCCGTCGTCGTTGTCGAGGGCGAAGTTCACCGCCTCGATCCGCTCCATGTAATTGGAGTTATGACCGATCGAATGGGATTTGCCGACGGTGTAGGAAGAATGCTCGGTCAGTTCCTGCTCGAGCGGGGCGAGGAAGGTCGAGAAGATGTCAATCATGAAACCATTGGAGGTTGCGAGAATCTCACGAATGTCCTGATTGACGATGGTGTCGAAGATGATCGGCCGGAAACCGTCGGTTTCAGCGGCTTTGTCGATTTGTTGTACCATGGCCCGCGCTTTTTCCACGCTGTCGATGTAGGGCCGCGTGAATTTGCTGAAGGTAATGTTTTCGAACTGCGCCAGAAGGCTTTGACCCAGGGTTTCGGCGGTGATGCCGGTGCCATCGGAGATAAAGAAAGCAGATCGTTTCATTTGCACCTTGGGCCTTAAGCTAGTGACGAATCTTGGATATGATAGGCGCGATTTGCCGGCCGCCATTGGCCCGCATTCTCACTTATTTTCCAGGTCCAGGCCATACAGCCGGCCAACGCTCCCCCGAGCCGCCGGTTTCTGAGCTTTTCCAACACAGTTAGTGGAGAGATCACCTTGGTAGAGTACGTAGTTTCCCTCGATAAGCTCGGCAAACACGATGTTGAGCATGTGGGGGGCAAGAACGCATCCCTGGGCGAGATGATCAGTAACCTGGCCGGTGCCGGTGTTTCGGTCCCCGGCGGCTTCGCCACGACGGCGCAGGCCTATCGCGACTTCCTGGAACTGAGCGGTCTGAACGATCAGATCCACAAGGCCCTCGATGCCCTGGACGTCGATGACGTCAATGCCCTGGCCAAGACCGGCGCCCAGATCCGCCAATGGATCATGGAAGCCGAATTCCCTGAAAAACTGAATGCCGAGATCCGCACCGCGTTCGCCGCGCTGTCGGCCGGCAATCCTGACGTGGCCGTGGCCGTGCGTTCCTCCGCCACCGCCGAAGACTTGCCGGACGCATCGTTCGCCGGTCAGCAGGAAACCTTCCTGAACATCCGTGGCGTTGAAAACGTCATCCGCGCGGCCAAGGAAGTGTTCGCTTCCCTGTTCAACGACCGTGCCATTTCCTACCGCGTGCACCAGGGCTTCGACCACAAACTGGTCGCCCTGTCGGCCGGCGTGCAGCGCATGGTGCGTTCGGAAACCGGCACCGCCGGCGTGATGTTCACCCTCGATACCGAATCCGGCTTCCGTGACGTGGTGTTCATCACCGGCGCCTACGGCCTGGGCGAAACCGTCGTACAAGGCGCGGTGAACCCGGACGAATTCTATGTCCACAAGGGCACGCTGGAGGCCGGTCGCCCGGCAATCCTGCGCCGCAACCTGGGCAGCAAGGCCATCAAGATGATCTACGGCGACGAGGCCAAGGCCGGTCGTTCCGTGAAAACCGTTGATGTCGACAAGGCCGAGCGTGCGCGTTTCTGCCTGACCGACGCTGAAGTCAGCGAACTGGCCAAGCAAGCGATGATCATCGAGAAGCACTACGGCTGCCCGATGGACATCGAGTGGGCCAAGGACGGTGACGACGGCAAGCTGTACATCGTGCAGGCCCGTCCGGAAACCGTGAAGAGCCGCACTCAGGCCAACGTCATGGAACGTTACCTGTTGAAAGAAACCGGCACCGTGCTGGTGGAAGGCCGTGCCATCGGCCAGCGCATCGGCGCCGGCAAGGTGCGGATCATCCGCGACGTGTCCGAGATGGACAAAGTCCAGCCGGGCGACGTGCTGGTCTCCGACATGACCGACCCGGACTGGGAACCGGTCATGAAGCGCGCCAGCGCCATCGTCACCAACCGTGGCGGCCGTACCTGCCACGCGGCGATCATCGCCCGTGAACTGGGGATTCCAGCCGTTGTAGGTTGCGGCAACGCCACCCAGCTGTTGAAAGATGGCCAGGGCGTGACCGTGTCCTGCGCCGAAGGCGACACCGGTTACATCTTCGAAGGCGAACTGGGCTTCGACATCAAGAAGAACTCCGTCGACGCCATGCCGGAGCTGCCGTTCAAGATCATGATGAACGTCGGCAACCCGGACCGCGCCTTCGATTTCGCGCAACTGCCGAACGCCGGTGTGGGCCTGGCCCGTCTGGAATTCATCATCAACCGCATGATCGGCGTCCACCCGAAAGCGCTGTTGAACTACGACGGCCTGCCGCAGGAAATCAAGGACAGCGTCGACAAGCGCATCGCCGGTTACGACGATCCGGTCGGCTTCTATGTCGAAAAACTGGTTGAAGGCATCAGCACCCTGGCGGCGGCGTTCGCACCGAAGAAGGTCATCGTGCGTCTGTCGGACTTCAAGTCCAACGAATACGCCAACCTGATCGGCGGCAAACTGTACGAGCCGGAAGAAGAAAACCCGATGCTGGGCTTCCGTGGCGCGTCGCGTTACATCAGCGAATCGTTCCGTGACTGCTTCGAACTCGAGTGCCGTGCGCTGAAACGCGTACGCAACGAGATGGGCCTGACCAACGTCGAAATCATGGTGCCGTTCGTCCGTACCCTGGGCGAAGCCAGCCAGGTGGTCGATCTGCTCGCCGAAAACGGCCTGGCCCGTGGCGACAACGGCCTGCGCGTGATCATGATGTGCGAACTGCCGTCCAACGCGATCCTGGCCGAAGAATTCCTCGAATTCTTCGACGGTTTCTCGATCGGTTCCAACGACCTGACTCAGCTGACACTGGGTCTGGACCGTGACTCCGGGATCATCGCGCACCTGTTCGACGAGCGTAACCCGGCGGTCAAGAAGCTGTTGGCCAACGCGATTGCCGCGTGCAACAAAGCCGGCAAGTACATCGGCATCTGCGGTCAGGGTCCTTCGGACCACCCGGACCTCGCCAAGTGGCTGATGGAACAAGGCATCGAAAGCGTTTCGCTGAACCCGGACTCCGTGCTGGAAACCTGGTTCTTCCTGGCTGAGGGTCAGGCGCAGGCCTGATCGGTGAGTGAAGAGGCCGGTCCCTGACCGGCCTCTTTAGGATTCAAGTAGGGCGAGCTCTCCGGATGCCGCCCTTTTTTGTGCAAGAGCATTATGCAAAGCAGCAGTGACCTATTTCCTGTCGCCCTGATCAGCGCCGAACGACGCGGTGATCTGAGCGAAGACGTATACCGCTTGAAACCGGGCAACAGCCCTGACTGGTCCGTGGAAATCGCGGTGACCCGTCTCGGCATGGCCGATGAACCGGCGACACGCGGCGTACCGGTAATTTTGCTGCATGGCAGCTTTTCCAATCGGCGCTTCTGGTTCTCCCCGAAAGGGCTGGGGCTGGGCGCCTACCTGACGCGTCTGGGTTTCGATGTGTGGATCCCGGAAATGCGCGGCCACGGTCTGTCCCAGCGTAACGAGGACTACCGCCGCAACCGCGTCGCCGACTATGCCCGTTACGATTTGCCGGCCATCGCTGCGTTCGTGCGTGAGCAGAGCGGGCAGGTACCGCACTGGATCGGCCATTCGCTGGGCGGCATCACCCTGGCAGCAGCGCTGGGCGGCGAATACCTCGGTGAACCGGCTGTGGCGTCGGCGGCGTTTTTCGGCACGCAGGTCAGCCGCACGTACTGGCCGTTGAAAATTCCGCCGGTGGAGTGGAGCGGACGCTTCATTCTCAAGCGTTTTGCCCAGTTGTCTGGCTCGCGGCTCAAGCGTGGCCCCGAAGATGAGCCGATCGGCCTGGCGCTGGAAAGCATGCGCTGGTACGGCCTGTTCGGGCGTTTTGGCGACAAGGACAAGGATTGGTGGGCGGGGCTCGCCGATGTTCAGGTGCCTGTCTTGGCAGTGACGGCGGCTGGCGATCATCAGGATCCGGCGTGGGCCTGTCGCAAACTGTTCGATCAGATCGGTTCCGAGCACAAGCAATTCATCAATCTGGGACGCGAGCAGGGCTTCAACGACAATTTCGGTCATGTCGAGATGTTGGTGAGCAAGGCCGCCCAGGCTGAAGTCTGGCCGCTGGTGGCGCGCTGGCTGGCGGATCAGCACTCGCCGTTGCTGGGCGAAAAGCCCGATCTGGCAGCGGCGGTGTGATCGGAACACGCTGAAAAGGGCATTTCGTTCGAGTCGGCTTGCGGCTAAGATATGACGCATTGGACGGTTCTGGTCATATTTAGTGACTGTTTCGCTATTACGTTTCAGCCTTTGTTCAGGTTCGGTCAGCGACCATTGCATGGACTAAGGTAAACAGCGACCGCCGGGACTCGTTTCAAAAGAGTGCGACATCCTTGATCGTCTTCCTTGTTACAGGAGTTTTTCGATGAACCATTACCTTACGCCTGACCTGTGCGACGCCTATCCGGAGCTGGTGCAGGTGCTGGAACCGATGTTCAGCAATTTCGGCGGCCGTGATTCCTTCGGCGGCGAAATCGTGACCATCAAGTGCTTCGAAGACAACTCGCTGGTCAAGGAACAAGCCGAACTCAAGGGCAACGGCAAGGTGCTGGTGGTCGATGGCGGTGGTTCCCTGCGCTGCGCGCTGCTGGGTGACATGATCGCCGAGAAAGCCGCGAAAAACGGTTGGGAAGGGCTGGTGATCTACGGTTGCATCCGTGATGTGGATGTCATCGCCCAGACCGATCTCGGTGTCCAGGCGCTGGCCAGCCACCCGAAGAAGACCGACAAGCGCGGTCTCGGCGACCTCAACGTGCCGGTGACGTTTGCGGGTGTCACGTTTCATCCGGGCCAATACATCTATGCGGACAACAACGGCGTGATCATCTCGCCGAGCCCGCTGAAGATGCCTGAATAAAATCGCGGTAAGCACTGGGGTGAGGATGTTCGAGGAAGAAAACGCGCAATGGGGGCTGGTGCATGCCCTGGTGCTGGACGGTAAAGGCGGTGCGCGTTCGATAGCCCGGACTGATCTCGACAGTTTGCAGCTGCAGGCACACGAAAGCCTGTGGCTGCACTGGGATCGCAGTCACCCGCAGACCCAGACCTGGCTGCGCAAATCCAGCGGACTCAACGAATTCACCTGCGACCTGCTGCTGGAAGAGAACACCCGTCCACGGCTGTTGCCGCTGCCCGATTCCGAATTGCTGCTGTTTTTGCGCGGGGTCAATCTCAATCCGGGTGCCGAGCCGGAAGACATGGTGTCGGTACGGATTTTCGCTTCGGCCCAGCGTGTGATTTCCCTGCGTTTGCGCCCATTGCGCGCCACCGATGAACTGTTGGCGATGCTGGGGGAGGGCAAAGGCCCGAAAACCTCGTCCGAACTCATTCTCTATCTCGCTCAATACCTCACCAACAAGGTGCAGGATCTGGTCACTTGCCTCTCGGAAGTGGTCGATGAAGAGGAAGAAAAACTGGATGCCGACGAACGGTATACTCCCGAGCACGGTGCCATTTTGCACATCCGTCGCAGGGCGGCCGGACTGAAGCGTTTTCTTGCGCCGCAGCGGGATATTTTCGGACAGCTGACGCGGATAAAACTGCCCTGGTTCGTCGATGACGACGCCGACTACTGGAACGAATTGAACAACAGCCTGACCCGCTATCTCGAAGAGCTCGAATTGACCCGAGAGCGCGTGGGGCTTGTGCTGGACACCGAAGACCGGCGTTTGAGCGTGCGCATGAATCGCACGATGTACCGCTTCGGGATCATCACCGGGATCTTTTTGCCGATGAGTTTTCTCACCGGCCTGCTGGGGATCAATGTCGGCGGAATTCCGCTTTCCGGGAGCCCCTACGGATTCCTTGTGGCGTGCCTGCTGATGGTCTCGGTGGCGCTTGGACAATGGTGGTTGTTCCGCCGTTTGCGCTGGGTATGACGATGCGCCATGTGACCCGACCAAATTTGCCCGCGTCTTTCACAGACATCACGAGAGGTGCGTATGCACGATCCGTTTGAACAGTCTTTGCGCGACATGCTCAACGCCTCGCCGTCCGGCCGCGACGACGACGCCTGTCTGGGCCGCGTACTCAAAACCGCCAACCGCCAGGTCGGCGCCGGCGATCTGTTCAGCCTGCTGGGCCGCTGGCTGCCCGCGCTGATGATCGCCCTGAACAACGGCTCGGCCCATGTCGCGCCGGTTTCCCGTCTTCGTAAACCTACCGCTCGCACTGCTGATAAGGCTGATTGAATATGGAACTTGATCTCTGGACTCAGAGCCTCGTCACGGCAATGACTGCGTTGTGGACCAAAGTCGCTAATTTCATCCCGAACCTGTTCGGCGCACTGGTGGTGCTGCTGTTGGGCTTCGTCGTGGCCAAGCTGCTGGACACCCTGTTGTCCAAACTGCTGGCCAAGCTCGGTCTTGATCGCCTGATGGGCGGCACCGGCCTGACCAAATTGATGTCCCGTGCGGGACTGCAAGTGCCGATCTCGACCCTGATCGGAAAAATCGTGTATTGGTTCGTTCTGCTGATTTTCCTGGTTTCTGCAGCAGAATCCCTTGGGCTTGAGCGGGTTTCAGCTACGCTGGACATGCTGGCGCTATATGTTCCGAAAGTTTTCGGCGCAGCCTTGGTGCTGCTGGTCGGTGTATTGCTGGCGCAGCTGGCCAACGGTCTGGTGCGCGGTGCGGCAGAAGGCGTGGGTCTGGACTACGCTTCAGGGCTTGGGCGAATTGCCCAGGGCCTGGTGATCATCATCAGTATCTCGGTCGCGATCAGTCAGCTCGAGGTCAAGACCGACCTGCTGAACCATGTGATCGTCATCGTATTGATTACCGTTGGTCTGGCGGTTGCGCTGGCCATGGGCCTGGGAAGCCGGGAAATTGCCGGTCAGATTCTTGCGGGAATCTATGTGCGTGAGTTGTATCAGGTTGGGCAACAAGTGCGTGTTGGCGAGGTCGAAGGCCAGATCGAAGAGATCGGCACGGTTAAGACTACATTGCTGACCGATGAGGGTGAGCTAGTCTCACTCTCCAATCGGATCCTGCTGGAACAGCATGTGAGTAGCCGCTAACCCGGCAAACCCTGCTAATGTATGCCGCCGCAAAATGCCAGCTGATGCTGGCAGCGGTGGACATTGACCTGACTGTCGGCACGACTTGTTTTGAATAAAGCCCAAACGCTATCCACGCGCTACGACCCCCGCGAGCTCTCTGATGAGGAGTTGGTCGCGCGCTCGCATACCGAGCTGTTTCACGTGACGCGCGCCTATGAAGAACTGATGCGGCGTTACCAGCGAACATTATTTAACGTTTGTGCGCGGTATCTTGGGAACGATCGCGACGCAGACGATGTCTGTCAGGAAGTGATGTTGAAGGTGCTGTACGGCCTGAAGAACTTCGAGGGGAAATCGAAGTTCAAGACATGGCTATATAGCATCACTTACAACGAATGCATCACGCAGTATCGGAAGGAACGGCGAAAGCGTCGCTTGATGGACGCACTGAGTCTTGACCCCCTCGAGGAAGCGTCTGAAGAAAAGGCGCCGAAACCCGAGGAGAAGGGCGGACTCGATCGCTGGCTGGTGTATGTGAACCCGATTGACCGTGAAATTCTGGTGCTTCGATTTGTCGCAGAGCTGGAATTTCAGGAGATCGCAGACATCATGCACATGGGTTTGAGTGCTACAAAAATGCGGTACAAACGTGCTCTAGATAAATTGCGTGAGAAATTTGCAGGCATTGCTGAAACTTAGTTCAGCGCAAATATCTCTTACGTGTAGGCAAGTTCTGATAGACTTGCCGCCGAGTTGTCCCCCGGTTTGCGGGACTGCTTCACAATCACCAGATGGGGATTTAACGGATGAAACTGAAAAACACCTTGGGCTTGGCCATTGGTTCTTTGATTGCCGCTACTTCGTTCGGCGCACTGGCACAAGGCCAAGGCGCAGTTGAAGGCGAACTGTTCTACAAGAAGCAGTACAACGACAGCGTTAACCATGTCGAAGACGGCTTCAACCCAGGCGCCTCTATCGGTTACTTCTTGACCGACGACGTATCGTTGAACTTGACCTACGACAAGAACAACCACACCCGTTCGAACGACGGCACCGGCAGCCAGAAGCTGGGTGGCGACAACTTCGGTCTGAACGCTCAGTACCACTTCAACAACGCTGGTGACGCTCTGCGTCCTTACGTTGCTGGCGGTGTGAAGCACGGCAGCCTGACCAACGTAGCTGCTGACGGCCACACCGGTCGCGATCAGTCGACCTACCTGACTGCTGGCGCTGGCGTTAAGTACTACTTCGCTGAAAACTTCTACGCCCGTGCTGGTGTAGACGCTGACTACAAACTGGACAACGGTCGCTGGAACTACGCTCCAGTAATCGGTCTGGGTGTGAACTTCGGTGGCGGCAACAAGCCTGCTGCTGCTCCAGTTCCAGCACCAGCTGAAGTCTGCTCCGACAGCGACAACGATGGCGTTTGCGACAACGTTGACAAGTGCCCAGACACCCCAGCCAACGTAACTGTTGACGCTGATGGCTGCCCGGCAGTTGCTGAAGTTGTTCGTGTTGAGCTGGACGTGAAATTCGACTTCGACAAGTCGGTCGTCAAGCCAAACAGCTACGGCGATATCAAAAACCTGGCTGACTTCATGAAGCAGTACCCATCGACTCGCACCACTGTTGAAGGTCACACTGACAACGTCGGTCCTGACGCTTACAACCAGAAACTGTCCGAGCGTCGTGCAAACGCCGTTAAACAAGTTCTGGTTAACCAGTACGGTGTTGAATCGTCCCGCGTTGGTTCGGTTGGCTACGGCGAATCCCGCCCAGTTGCTGACAACAAAACCGAAGCTGGTCGTGCTGTTAACCGTCGCGTAGAAGCGCAGGTTGAAGCTCAAGCTAAGTAATTAGCTCGCCGCTTTGAGAAAAGCCCGGCTTATGCCGGGCTTTTCTTTGTCTGCGATTTGGTGAAAACCAGATGATCAGGCTGACTGATCGGCTGGCCAGGCGAGTAAATCGGCTCGGGCCGCAGAAGCTGCCACCGCACCAATCACCAGAATGGCAGGGCTCTTGAGCTCAAACCTGCAGGCGTCTCCCTCCATTCTCGTCAGATCGCTCCGGCATTCCCGTTGTTGCGGCAGGGATGCGTTCTCGATCATCGCCACGGGCGTATCCGTCGCCATCCCGCCGGCCAATAACTGCTCACGAATCTCGCTGAGCTTGGCCACTCCCATATAGATCACCAATGTCGTGCCGCTTTGCGCCAGCGCCTGCCAGTTCAATTGGCTGTCGTCCTGAGTGTGCGCAGTGACCAGCGTTACGCCCCGTGCCACGCCGCGCAAAGTCAGCGGAATGTCACACTGCGTCGCCCCGGCCAGCCCGGCGGTGATGCCATTGACCAGCTCCACTTCAACCCCGCGCTCACGCAACCACTGCGCTTCCTCGCCGCCACGGCCGAAGATGCAGGGATCGCCGCCCTTGAGACGAACCACGCATTTGCCCTGGCGCGCATAACGCAGCATCAGCCGATGGATGAATGCCTGTGGTGTCGAACGACAGCCGCCGCGCTTGCCGACCGGAATGATCCGCGCGCCAGGACAGTGCTCCAGCACCGCGTCGTTGACCAGATCGTCGATCAGCACCACATCCGCTTCGCGCAAGGCCCGCACGGCTTTGAGCGTCAGCAATTCAGGATCGCCGGGACCCGCGCCCACCAGCCAGACTTTTGCATTCATGGTGTTTTCCTCTTCAGATTACGGCGACCGGCCGCGCTTCGGCGGCCAGCAAACGCTTGATTTCCGGGACGCAGGAACCGCATTGCGTGCCGCAGCCCAGTGTGTTTTTCAAACCCTGCAAATCCAGACCTTCTCGAATGCCGGCGCAGACCGCGCTGTGGCTGACGTTTTTGCAATTGCACAGGGTCTTGTCAGCAACGCTCTGCACACCGGCATTACCCGGCGGCGCACTCATCGGCGCCAGCAGCCAGCGCCGCAGTTGTTCGTCTGCGCGGCCCTCCAGCCACAAGCCTTGCAGCCAATGCTGGGCGAGGGTTTCGCCAGCGAGGCGGATGGCCGTGATTCGCCCGTTCTCGATGCGTACCCGTTTGCCGATAGCCCGGCGAGGATCGTCATAGGCCAGTACCGGACCGTCGATCAGGGCCAGGCACTGGTCGATTTCGCGCAGCAACTGCGGCTCGGGTGCGGCGGCGCTGGCAGCGCGTATCAGCAGCGCCGGACGCTCGCGACCGACGAGGCTGAGGCTGGCGTAGGAAAACGCCTCACACAGCGGTCGAAGCGCCTCAAAGTGCCGTTGAACATCGCCCTCGATCAGTGCGAAAAGCTGCCAGGGCAGATTCACCGGTTCCAGACGTACCCCGCTGTGCTTGAGTTCCGGTTGCTTCGACAAGGGATCGAAGGCGGGCAGGGTCAGGCAGTTCACGCCGCCCTTGAGAAAACGATCGCCCCAGTGCATCGGCAGAAAGGCCTGGCCCGGACGCACACTGTCATCGCTTCCGACCGCCACGATCACCGCGCCCCGGCGGCTCTTCAGACTCACCAGATCCCCCGGCTGCAAACGGTGCCGACGCAATTCGTCCGGGTGCAGGCTCAGCACAGCTTCGCTGACATGCCCGAATAACTGTGCCGCCGTGCCAGTGCGGCTCATACCGTGCCATTGATCACGCAGGCGACCGGTGATCAGTGTCAGTGGAAAACGCGCGTCCCGTTGCTCTTTTGCAGCGCGATAGGGATCGGCAACAAACTGCGCGCGACCGCTGGCCGTAGGAAATATGCCGTCGCAGTACAGGCGCGGAGTGCCTTGTCGGGCGCCCTCAGGAAACGGCCATTGCTGCGGTCCGATTTCATCAAGCAACCCATGGCTGATGCCGCACACGTCCAGATCGCGGCCACGGGTCAGTGCTTTGAATTCATCGAACAGCTGAGCGGGCTGATCGAACGCAAACAGGCTCGGCTTTTGCGGGCGCAGACGTTTCTCCAGGCGTTGTGCGAAATCAACCGTGATCGCCCAGTCCGGTCGCGCTTCACCCGGTGCGGTAATGGCTTTGCGGACGTGGGAAATCCGCCGTTCGGAGTTGGTCACTGAACCTTCCTTCTCGCCCCAACTGGCCGCCGGCAGCAGCAGATCGGCAAACGCTGCGGTTTCAGTGGTGCGAAACGCCTCCTGCAACACCACGAACGGACAAGCCTCCAGCGCCGCGCGTACGGCGTTCTGATCCGGCATCGATTGCGCCGGGTTGGTGCAGGCAATCCACAGCGCCTTGATCTTGCCGCTGCGCACGTGTTCAAACAGTTCGATGGCACTGAGCCCGGTGTTTTCCGGCAGCGAATCTACGCCCCAATACGCCGCCACTTCTGCGCGGTGCTCCGGATTGGCAGCCTCACGATGACCGGGCAACAGGTTGGAGAGGCTGCCGGTTTCCCGCCCGCCCATGGCATTCGGCTGACCGGTCAGGGAGAAAGGTCCTGCACCGGGCCGGCCGATTTGCCCGGTGGCCAGGTGCAGGTTGATCAGCGCACTGTTCTTCGCGCTGCCGGCGGTGGACTGGTTCAGGCCCATGCACCACAGCGACAGAAAACTCGGCGCAGTGCCGATCCATTCGGCGCATTGCTGCAACTGCTCGACGCTGATCCCGCATAGCTGCGACACCATGGCCGGGGTGTAATCACGCACCAGGCTTTTCAGCTCGGCGAGGCCTTCGGTGTGGGCCTTGATGAAGTCACGGTCGATCCAATCTTCCCACAACAGCAGATGCAAAATCCCATGGAACAACGCGACATCGGTGCCCGGCAGAATCGCCAGGTGCAGGTCGGCAAGATCGCAGGTGTCGGTGCGCCGTGGGTCGATGACGATGACTTTCATCTGCGGACGACGGGATTTGGCCTCTTCAAGACGACGAAAAAGCACCGGGTGGGCGTAGGCCATGTTACTGCCGACGATCATCACGCAATCGCTCAGTTCCAGGTCTTCATAGCTGCACGGTGGCGCGTCGGCGCCGAGGCTGCGCTTGTAGCCGACCACTGCCGAAGACATGCAAAGCCGCGAGTTGCTGTCGATGTTATTGGTGCCGACCAGCGCCCGCGCCAGTTTGTTGAAGGCGTAGTAGTCCTCGGTCAGCAACTGCCCGGAGATGTAGAACGCCACGCTGTCCGGGCCATGTTCGGCGATGGTTTCGGCGAATACGTTGGCGGCGTGCTCCAGCGCGGTGTCCCAGTCGCAACGACTGCGCGCCAAACCTTTGCCCAAGCGCAGTTCCGGATACAGCGCGCGCGCTGCCAGATCACCGGTCAGGTGCAGGGTCGAGCCTTTGCTGCACAGTTTGCCGAAGTTGGCCGGGTGCGCCGGATCACCGCTGACGCCGAGAATGCGCTCGCCGTCATGCTCGATCAGCACGCCGCAGCCGACCCCGCAATAACAGCAGGTCGAGGCGGTCGTCTGGCGGTTCATCAGACGGCGTCCCGCAGGGCCAGCTGGACGCGGCCGTTTTCGACCCGGGCCGGGTGATGGTGCGCGCAACCGATGTCCGGCGCCTGGGCTTCGCCGGATTGCAGGTCGATCTGCCAGTTGTGCAGCGGACAGGCCACGCGCTTGCCGTAGATCAGGCCTTGGGACAGCGGGCCACCCTTGTGCGGGCAGCGGTCATCGAGCGCGAAAACCTCATCGTCACTTGTGCGAAAGATCGCAATGTCACCCTTGGGCCCGGCAATGATCCGCGAACCGAGGGCATTGATCTCTTCCAGGGCACAGATATCGAGCCAGTTCATGCCGGCACCTCCAGGTTTTTCACGGGGATCACGTCGAACTCTTTCTTCAGTTGCGGCTGCGCGAGGCGCTCTTTCCACGGGTCCTGTTCGAACGACAGGGAGAATTGCAGGCGCTCGTTCAGGGCCTTGCGGCGCTCGGGATCTTCCAGCACGGCTTTCTTGATGTGCTCCATGCCGACCCGTTGCAAGTAGTGCACGGTGCGTTCGAGGTAAAAGGCTTCTTCGCGGTACAGCTGCAGGAACGCGCCGTTGTATTCGCGGACTTCCTCGGCGGTCTTGAGCTTGACGAAGAACTCGGCGACTTCGGTCTTGATCCCGCCGTTGCCACCGATGTACATCTCCCAGCCGGAGTCGACACCGATGATTCCTACGTCCTTGATCCCTGCTTCCGAGCAGTTGCGCGGGCATCCGGAGACCGCCAGTTTCACTTTGTGCGGCGACCACATGTTGAACAGGTCATGTTCGAGGTCGATGCCCAACTGGGTCGAATTCTGCGTGCCGAAGCGGCAGAACTCGCTGCCGACGCAGGTTTTTACGGTGCGGATCGATTTGCCGTAGGCGTGGCCGGACGGCATGTCGAGGTCTTTCCACACACCGGGCAGGTCCTGCTTCTTGATCCCCAGCAAGTCGATGCGCTGGCCGCCGGTGACCTTGACCATTGGCACCTGATATTTGTCCGCCACGTCGGCGATTCGCCGCAGTTCCGACGGGTTGGTCACGCCGCCCCACATCCGTGGCACCACCGAGTAGGTTCCGTCCTTCTGAATGTTGGCGTGGGCCCGCTCGTTGATCAGGCGCGACTGCGGATCGTCCTTGGCTTCGCCGGGCCAGGTGGAAATCAGGTAATAGTTGAGCGCCGGGCGGCAGGTGGCGCAGCCGTTCGGGGTGCGCCAGTTGAGGTAGCTCATGGTGCCGGCGATGGTCAGCAGGTGTTGCTCGCGAATGGCTTGACGGATCTGGCCGTGATTGAGGTCGCTGCAGCCGCAGATGGCTTTTTCGCTTTTCGGTTTGACATCCGCCGCGCCGCCGACGGTGTTGATCAGGATCTGCTCGACCAGACCGGCGCAGGAGCCGCAGGAACTGGCCGCCTTGGTGTGTTTCTTCACTTCGTCGACGCTGAACAGACCGTGTTCCTGAATCGCCTTGACGATGGTGCCCTTGCACACGCCGTTGCAGCCGCAGACTTCGGCGTTGTCGGCCATGCTCATGGCTTTGTCCTGGCCCTGATGTCCTACGTCGCCGAGGGCGTTTTCACCAAACATCAGATGATCGCGGATCTCGCCGATGGCGTGATTCTCACGAATTTGTCGGAAATACCAACCGCCATCTGCCGTATCGCCGTACAGACAGGCACCGACCAGCACGTCATCCTTGATCACCAGTTTTTTGTACACCCCGCCGATCGGGTCGGAGAGGGTGATGGTCTCGGTGCCTTCGCCGCCCATGAAATCGCCAGCGGAAAACAGGTCGATGCCGGTGACTTTCAATTTGGTCGAAGTCACCGAGCCTTGATAACGGGCGAAACCCAGTTGCGCCAGGTGGTTGGCGCAGACCTTGGCCTGTTCGAACAGCGGCGCGACCAGGCCGTAGGCAATGCCACGGTGGCTGGCGCATTCGCCGATGGCATAGATGCGCGGGTCGTAGGTTTGCAGGGTGTCGTTGACCAGAATCCCGCGATTGCACGGGATGCCGGCCTTTTCTGCCAGTTCGGTATTGGGGCGGATGCCGGCGGCCATCACCACCAGATCGGCGGGGATGGTGTCGCCGTTCTTGAATTGCACCGAGCCGACGCGACCGTTGCCGGCGTCGTGCAGGGCCTGGGTCTGTTCGCACAGGCGAAAGTGCAGGCCACGGGATTCGAGGGCGGTTTGCAGGAGCTGGCCGCTGGTCTTGTCCAGTTGCCGCTCCAGCAGCCATTCACCGAGGTGCACCACGGTGACGTGCATGCCGCGCAGCATCAGGCCGTTGGCCGCTTCGAGGCCGAGCAGGCCGCCGCCGATCACCACGGCGTGCTTGTGGGTCTTGGCGGTGTCGATCATGGCCTGGGTGTCGGCGATGTCGCGGTAACCGATCACGCCCTGCAAGGTGTTGCCGGGGATTGGCAGGATGAACGGGGTCGAGCCGGTGGCGATCAGCAGGCGATCGTATTCGGCCTCGGTGCCGTCTTCGGCGATCACCCGGCGCTTGACCCGGTCGATCTCCACCACTTTGCGGTTGAGCAGCAGTTTGATGTTGTTTTGCAGATACCAGTCGAGATCGTTGAGCACGATCTCTTCGAACGTCTGTTCGCCGGCCAGCACCGGCGACAGCAGGATGCGGTTGTAGTTGGTGTGCGGTTCGGCGCCGAAGACCGTGATGTCATACAGCTCGTTGCTCAGCTTGAGCAATTCTTCCAGGGTACGGACCCCGGCCATGCCATTGCCGATCATCACCAGTTTGAGTTTTTTCATCAGGTTCTCCGCAAGCTTCGGGTTTGCCTCTTGTGGGCAGTCAGGCCTTGCTCGACAAAAATGGCGCAAACAAAAAAGGCGTCCCGCCAGTTACCTAGCGAGGACGCCTTTGTCCTTGTCCCGTTCTCTCGGGAAGCCTGGCCTTCGTCGTTGAAGGTCGGGCTTTATGTCAGTTGAAAACGTTAATGCAGTGGTTGTGCCAAGTCGCGGTGAGCCCCGAATTCACTGGGGTAGTGCTGGAATTGGCCAGATGTTCATTGTGGTTTTTGCACTGAATGGAAGCGGCACGCCCGTTAATGGAGCGCTGGATTAGCCATGAAACAACAGAAACATCAGCACCAGATTGCCCAGCAGCGCCAGCAGCGCCAAGGTTCGCCAGACCTTCAGCGGTTCCCGTTCGAGCAAGGGGCGAGGGCGTACATTCAGGCTGCGGCGTTCACCCTGTTCCAGCGTCAGTAGCCATTCTTCGGCGGTTTCATAACGTTGCAGAGGATCGGCCGAGACGCCACGTTCCAGACACTGCGCCAGCCATTCCGGCAGATCCGGTCGATAACGCGCTGCACTTACCGGCACCCCGAAACGCGGACGCTGAAAGGCTTCGATTTCTCCGTAGGGGAAATGCCCGGTGAGCAGGAAATACAACGTCACGCCCACCGCATACAGATCCTGACGAGCCTCGGGCGCATCACCCCGAAAGGACTCCGGAGCGATGAAACTCGGGGTTCCCGGTAGCGTCGACGGTGTGTCCTGCGAAAGACCGGGGCAATACGCCAGACCGAAATCCAGCAGGCGCAATTCGCCGTCATCCCCCAGCAGCAGGTTCTCCGGCTTGATGTCGCGGTGCAGAATCTGCCGCCGATGCAGCAGGCCGACGGCCCGCAACAGGCGTTCGGCCACGTCCTGCCACTGAGCCAACGGTAGTGGGCCGGCTCGCTCGAACAACTGAGCCAGGGTTGTCCCCGAATATTCACGCATCACGTAGTACAAATGCTGACGCTGACTGGCGCTATGGACTTCAGGGAAATGTCGCCCGGCCACGCGTTTGAGAAACCATTCTTCCGCCAGTAAGGCCTGACCTGCGTGGGCATCGTCCGCCAGCCGTGTGGGCAAGGTTTTCAACAGCCACGCCTGGCCTTGGCTATCGAGGACGCGATACAGCAACGATTGCTGGCTCTGGCCGACGATGCCTTGCACCTGCCAGCCTTCGAAGGTCTGGCCCGGTTTGAGCACCGGGGGCAGCGGCCATTGCTGCAACTGGATCAGCGCATCGCCGATGCTCGCTTCCCCCACGGCATCCACCCGCACCAGCAGGGCGCTGGCGTTGTCCTGACTGCCGGCCAGATGCGCGGCGTTGACCAGTGTTTGTGCCGCACCGTGCAGATCCGGTTGATCACGCAGGATCCCGGCGATGGTCGTGTCGCCGAGCGCGGCCCAGACACCGTCGCTGAGCAGCACGAAGCTTTCGCCTTCACGCAGTTCGCCGTCGAGAAAGTCCAGCACCAGATGCTGGTCCAGGCCCAGTGCGCGTTTGAGCACGTGCTGCATGCCCGGTTGCTCCCAGACGTGATCCTCGGTGATGCGCTGCAGGGTGTCGGCGTGCCAGCGATAGACCCGGCAATCCCCCACATGCGCCAGCGTGAAGCGTCTGCCGCGCAGGACCAGCGCGCTGACGGTGGTGAGCAGCGGCTGGCCCCCGCCATTGGCCTGCAACCAGCGGTTTTGCGCGAGCAACAGGCGATCCAGCGCCTGAGCCACGCTCCAGGTCTGCGGGGTGGCGTAGTAGTCCAGCGCCAGCGCCTGCAAGGTCGAGCGCGCAGCCAGACCGCCATCGGCGCACTGGCTGACGCCGTCGGCGATGGCGAACAGAAACCCTTTGCTGGCGGCCAGCGCCGGGGCCGGCGTGACCAGGCGCAGGGCGTCCTGATTCTCCGCGCGTGGTCCGGTGGCGCTGGCTTCAGCGAAGCTCAGTTGCAGGGCCATTCGGGCCTCAGACCCGGGCAGCGGTCACGGCCGCCGAACCCCAGGTGGTTCTCCAGCGACGTTTGACGCCGTGCAGGCCGAACCACGCCAACACGCCAAGACTGGCAAACAACCACAGCGCCAGTTGATAGCTGCCGGTGCTCTGTTTGATTGCGCCCATACCGGCGGCGAGGGCAAAACCGCCGATGCCGCCGGCCATGCCGATCAGCCCGGTCATCACGCCGATCTCCCGGCGAAAGCGCTGCGGCACCAATTGGAACACCGCGCCGTTACCGGCACCGAGACCGAGCATGGTGCAGACGAACAGTGCCAGTGCCGCGTAGGAACTCGGCAGGTTGAAGCCGACCGCTGCGATACAAACTGCGGCCACCGTGTACATCGCCAACAGCGTGCGAATTCCACCGAAACGGTCAGCCAGCGCGCCACCCAGCGGCCGCATCAGGCTGCCGCCGAACACGCAGGCGGCGGTGTAGTAACCGGCGGTGACCGGGCTCAAACCGTATTGATCGTTGAAGTAGCCGGGCAGGGCGCTGGCCAGGCCGATGAAGCCGCCGAAGGTGACGCTGTAGAAAAACATGAACCACCAGCTGTCGCGGTCGCCCAGGGCCTTGAAGTAGTCGGCCATGGATTTGGCTTTTGGTCGTTCCGGGGCGTTTTTCGCCAGCCACGCAAACAGCACCAGCGTCAGGATCAGCGGAATCAGGGCGAAACCGAACACGTTGCTCCAGCCGAACGACGCGGCCAGTACCGGGGCGATCAACGCAGCGAACACGGTGCCGGAGTTACCGGCGCCGGCGATGCCCATCGCCTTGCCCTGATGCTGCGGCGGATACCACTGCGAGGCCAGCGGCAGCGCCACGGCGAACGAAGCGCCGGCCATGCCGAGGAACAGGCCAAGCAGCAGGGCCTGTTCGTAACTGTGAATGCCGAGTTTCCAGGCGCCGAACAGTGCACAGATCACGATCACCTGACCGATCAGCCCGGCGGTTTTCGGCGACAGGCGATCGGCAAGCATGCCCATCGCAAAGCGCAGTACTGCACCAGCGAGAATCGGCGTGGCCACCACGAGGCCGCGTTGTTGGGTGGTCAGGTGCAGGTCG
The DNA here is from genome assembly GCF_058789255.1 of Pseudomonas sp. FW215-R2. Lineage (NCBI taxonomy): Bacteria > Pseudomonadati > Pseudomonadota > Gammaproteobacteria > Pseudomonadales > Pseudomonadaceae > Pseudomonas > Pseudomonas sp. FW215-R2. Next base: position 9,043 of record NZ_JBYTBO010000032.1, on the reverse strand, counting down.
GCAGCGATCTGCACTGCCAACGGGCCGAGCAGGTACCAGACCATGAAGCTCAGGTCGAAATACAGGAAGGCCGCGAACAGGGTCGGGGTGTGGCCGGATTTCCAGAAGCTTTTATTCATCGCGCACCTCAGCGGTAGAGAATCTCGAGAAGGAGTCAGAACCAGCACAGTGGGGCGCCGCCACGGCCGCACCACCGGCCCCGGTCAATGGGGCCAAAACGCAAAAACGCCGCTACCCGGATCGCCGAAAGGGGCGAAGAAGGTGAGCGACGTCTTTGTCGTGGGTGGGGCAACCGCCGTTGGTTACCTGTAGGGATTGCTTAGCGAGATCTGTGCCAGCTCAGCCGAGCAACTCGCTCATGGCAATAATCTGCTCCGCCACCTGAATCAGTTTCTGCTGGCGGCTCATGGCCTGGCGGCGCATCAGGGTGTAGGCCTCTTCTTCGTTGCAGTCCTTCATTTTCATCAACAGACCCTTGGCCAGTTCGATGCGTTTGCGCTCGGCCAGTTGCTGGTCGCGGGCCTGAAGCTGGGCGCGCAGGGCCTGATCGCTTTCGAAGCGGGCCATGGCCACGTCGAGAATCGGCTGCAAGCGTTGTGCGTGAATGCCTTCGACGATGTAGGCACTGACCCCGGACTTGATCGCCTGACGCATCACGCCGGGGTCGTGCTCGTCGGTGAACATCACGATCGGCCGGGGCTGGTCGCGGCTGACCAGCACCACTTGTTCCATCACATCACGGCTCGGTGACTCGGTATCGATCAGAATCACGTCCGGGCGCACCGTTTCGACGCGCGCGGGCAGGTCGATGGTCAGGCCGGACTCGTCGATCACCTCGAAACCGGCCTCGGTCAGCGCAGCTTTCAGGCGCCCGACTTTTTTCGCGGTGTCGTTGATCAGCAGAATGCGCAACATGTTCGCGGTCTCCTGTCAGCGGCGGGCGAGAAGGGGGGCGTTGTTGCTCAACGCATGCAGCTTGAAACTCTGCGCGTAAGCGGCCGGGTCGCTGCCGTCCCAGACCTTGCCGTCGATCAACTGGCTGCTGCGCATGTCCTCGGTACCGACCGGCACACCGACAGCGCTGGCCGCGTCGCGGTACAGCGCCAGTTGCTGCACCTGACGGGCGACGGCGAGGTAGTCCGGGTCGTCGCGCAGCAACCCCCAGCGGCGGAACTGGGTCATGAACCACATGCCGTCCGACAGGTACGGCAGGTTCACCGCGCCATCGCCGTGAAAGCGCAGGGCGTGCGGGTCCTGCCAGCGATTGCCCAGACCGTCGTCGTAATCGCCGAGAAAACGCGGTTCGATGCAGGAAATCGGGGCGTCCAGATACTCGGCGGCGCTGAGCAGCTGCGCGGTGCTGCGGCGGTTTTCCGGGCTCTCTTCGATGAAACGGCTGGCTTCGAGGATCGCCATCACCAGTGCGCGGGCGGTGTTGGGGTATTGCTCGACGAAGGCGCGGGTGCAGCCGAGGACTTTTTCCGGATGGTCGGGCCAGATGGTCTGGCTGGTCGCCATGGTGAAGCCGATATTCAGCTGCACCGCGCTGGCTGCCCACGGCTCGCCCACGCAGAAACCGTCGATGCGACCGGCCTGCAGGTGCGCGACCATTTGCGGCGGCGGTACGACCACGCTGTCGACATCCTGCAACGGATGGATGCCCTGACTTGCGAGCCAGTAATAAAGCCACATGGCGTGGGTGCCGGTGGGGAAGGTCTGGGCAAAGGTCAGCCTTGCGCGGGTTTGGTGCACGTGGCGGTCCAGCGCCTCAGGACCGGTCACGCCCAGGCTCTGCAAACCGTGGGACAGGTTGAGGCTCTGACCGTTCTGGTTCAGGCCCATCAGCACCGCCATGTCGGTCGGCGCGACGCCACCGATGCCCAAGTGCACCGCGTAGATCAAGCCGTACAGGCTGTGGGCGGCATCGAGTTCGCCGCTGACCAGATTGTCGCGCAGGTTGGCCCAGGAACTCTGGCGCTTGAGGTTCAGGGTCAAGCCGTAAGGCTGCGCAAAGCCCTGAGTGGCGGCGACCACCACCGAAGCGCAGTCGCTCAGGGCCATGAAGCCGAGGTTGATCGCGCTTTTTTCCGGGGCATCGCTGCCGTTGACCCAGGCCAGTGGCCCGATGGAGGTTTGAGTCATGAAAAGCCATCCTCAAAAAAAACGTCGTCACGGACTTTGTCGAGGCCAAACCCGGTGACGACGCCATTGTCCTTGCCTGCCTGCCGTCATTGGCCTGCGGGCTGATGCAGGGGAAGGTGCAAGGCATATGCCAGTGCAGGGGATTTGCGTGTGCGCCTCGCGCGGCGGGGCGATGCCCGGCTATAATCGCCGCCTCTTTTCGCCGCCTCGAGTCATACCCGCCCATGTACACCCTGGCCCGTCAGCTGTTGTTCAAACTTTCCCCGGAAACCTCCCACGATCTGTCGCTGGATCTGATCGGCGCGGGCGGGCGTTTGGGCCTCAACGGCTTGCTGTGCAAGGCCCCGGCGTCGCTGCCGGTGAATGTCATGGGCCTGGACTTCCCGAACCCTGTGGGTCTCGCGGCCGGTCTGGACAAGAACGGCGCGGCCATCGACGGCTTCGCGCAGCTGGGTTTCGGTTTTGTCGAAATCGGCACCGTGACCCCGCGTCCACAGCCGGGCAACCCGAAACCACGGATTTTCCGCCTGCCGGAAGCCGAGGCGATCATCAACCGCATGGGTTTCAACAACCTCGGTGTGGATAACCTGCTGGCGCGGGTCGCGGCGGCCAAATACAAAGGCGTGCTGGGGATCAATATCGGCAAGAACTTCGACACGCCGGTCGAGCGTGCGGTCGATGACTACCTGATCTGCCTGGACAAGGTTTACGCCCACGCCAGCTACATCACGGTCAACGTCAGTTCGCCGAATACCCCGGGCCTGCGCAGCCTGCAATTCGGCGACTCGCTCAAGCAATTGCTGGCAGACCTGGCCACGCGCCGCGCCGAACTGGCCCTGCGCCACGGTAAACATGTACCGCTGGCGATCAAGATCGCGCCGGACATGACCGACGAAGAAACCGCGCAAGTCGCGCAAGCACTGATCGAAACCGGGATGGACGCGGTGATCGCCACCAACACCACCCTTAGCCGCGTGGGCGTCGAAGGTATGGAGCACGGCGACGAGGCGGGCGGTCTGTCCGGCGCGCCGGTTCGCGAGAAGAGCACCCACACGGTCAAAGTGCTGTCGTCCGAGCTGGGTGGCAAACTGCCGATCATCGCGGCGGGCGGTATCACCGAAGGCAAGCATGCGGCCGAGAAGATCGCTGCCGGCGCGAGCCTGGTGCAGATCTACTCCGGCTTCATCTATAAAGGCCCGGCGCTGATCCGCGAATCCGTGGACGCCATCGCCGCCAAGCGCTGATTGGCAGATATAAAAAGGCAGGCATAAAAAAGGGCTCCTCGAAGGAGCCCCTGGGCCGTAGCCCGCCGTCCGGGAAGGACGTGCATGGTGATCAGGGTGTTGCGAAATCAGATTGTCGTGTCGGAATAAGTGCCCTGTGTCAGCCGACGGCGTGAAGTTCGTTGAGTCTGTGGATTCCCGCAGTGCCGGTCATACCGTCCCAGTTGTCGCCGCGTCCTTCTCGCCAGCCGTTGATCCAGGCTTGACGTACCGACGGTAGAGTAAATGGGCAAAGCTCACGGGATTTGCCACCAACGCCATATTGATATCCGCGCAAAAATGCTCTTTCCAACGGATCACGCTTAAGTCTTCTCATAGGGTGTTTCCCTCACTTGTTGACTGTTTTTGTCGCGTCGACCTCAATTGAGGTCTGGCAGAAAAACTCTGCCGTTGGCGGCTCGCTGCCGGCGTGGCGAGCCAAGGTGTTGACGCCGTTGCGACGTCAACCTGTGTCCAGTTCTAACCAATGAGTCACATCGAGGGAATGACCGTTTTGTCATAAGGACGTAACGAAAAGGATGCTATGGCGATAAGTAACGCCAGGTTTCATGAATGTTTATTCACCAAACCCCGGTATGATCGGCCCTGCACTGTATGACAGGTTTAATTCCTTAGTGAGAATGACCCACGTTTACCGTCGGGTACTTTTCGACGAAGGGTTGCTTTGAGTCATTTTGTTGCATCAACTTTTTTATCTGTCCCGGCATCTAAGCTCTTTTAACCCGAGCAGCGGGGATGGAACGGCACACCTTCGTGCCACGCGGGCGCTCTTGTAGAAAAGCGCCTGATTGAAAACCGGATCGGCAATGCGTTGCCGGTTCATTAGCCAAAGGCTCTGGAAAAACCATGTCCGACCGTTTCGAACTCTTCCTCACTTGCCCCAAAGGCCTTGAAGGCCTGCTCATCGAGGAAGCCGTCGGGCTTGGCCTTGAAGAAGCCCGCGAGCACACCTCCGCCGTGCGTGGCATGGCGACCATGGAAACCGCCTATCGCCTGTGCCTCTGGTCGCGTCTGGCCAACCGTGTGTTGCTGGTGCTCAAGCGCTTCCCGATGAAAGATGCCGAGGACCTGTATCACGGCGTGCTCGACGTCGAGTGGCAGGATCACATGCTGGCCGACGGCACCCTCGCCGTTGAATTCAGCGGCCACGGCTCGGGCATCGACAACACCCACTTCGGCGCCTTGAAGGTCAAGGACGCCATCGTCGACAAACTGCGCACCCCGCAGGGTGACCGCCCAAGCATCGACAAGCTCAACCCGGACCTGCGCATTCACCTGCGTCTGGATCGCGGCGAAGCGATCCTGTCCCTCGACCTCTCCGGCCACAGCCTGCACCAGCGCGGCTACCGCTTGCAGCAGGGCGCTGCGCCGCTGAAGGAAAACCTCGCGGCGGCGATCCTGATCCGTTCCGGCTGGCCGCGCATTGCCGCCGAAGGTGGCGCGCTGGCTGACCCGATGTGCGGTGTCGGCACGTTCCTGGTCGAAGCCGGCATGATCGCCGCCGACATGGCGCCGAACCTGCGTCGCGAGCAGTGGGGCTTCACCGCCTGGCTCGGTCACGTACCGGCGCTGTGGAAGAAACTGCATGAAGAAGCTGCTGAGCGTGCTGCTGCCGGTCTGGCCAAGCCACCGCTGTGGATCCGTGGTTATGAAGCCGACCCACGGCTGATCCAGCCGGGCCGCAACAACGTCGAGCGCGCCGGCCTGAGCGAGTGGATCAAGATCTACCAGGGCGAAGTGGCGACCTTCGAACCGCGTCCGGACCAGAACCAGAAAGGTCTGGTGATCTGCAACCCGCCGTACGGCGAGCGTCTGGGTGACGAAGCCAGCCTGTTGTACCTCTACCAGAACCTCGGCGAGCGTCTGCGTCAGGCCTGCCTGAACTGGGAAGCGGCGGTGTTCACCGGCGCGCCGGACCTGGGCAAGCGCATGGGCATCCGCAGCCACAAACAGTATTCGTTCTGGAACGGCGCGCTGCCGTGCAAGCTGCTGTTGATCAAAGTGCTGCCGGATCAGTTCGTCACCGGCGAGCGTCGTACTCCTGAGCAACGCCAGGCCGAGCGCGAGCAAGCCGCTTACGATCAGACGCCGGACGAGCCGCAAGAGCGCAAGTACAACAAGAACGGTAACCCGATCAAACCGACGCCGGCCCCGGCTCCGGTGATCGAGCAGCCGCGCCTGAGCGAAGGCGGGCAGATGTTTGCCAACCGCCTGCAAAAGAACCTCAAGGCGATGGGCAAGTGGGTCAAGCGCGAAGGCATCGACTGCTACCGCGTCTACGATGCGGACATGCCGGAATACGCCATGGCCATCGACCTGTACCACGACTGGGTGCACGTTCAGGAATACGCCGCGCCTAAATCGATCGACCCGGAAAAGGCCTCGATCCGCATGTTCGACGCCCTGGCTGCCATCCCGCAGGCGCTGAACATCGACAAGAGCCGCGTGGTGGTCAAGCGCCGCGAGCGTCAGAGCGGCACCAAGCAGTACGAACGTCAGGCGGCTCAGGGCAAATTCAACGAAGTCACCGAAGGCGGCGTGAAGCTGCTGGTGAACCTCACCGACTACCTCGACACCGGGTTGTTCCTCGATCACCGGCCAATGCGCATGCGGATCCAGAAAGAGGCGGCCGGCAAGCGCTTCCTCAACCTGTTCTGCTACACCGCGACCGCCAGTGTGCACGCCGCCAAGGGCGGTGCGCGCAGCACCACCAGCGTCGACCTGTCGAAAACCTACCTCGACTGGGCACGCCGCAACCTGTCGCTCAACGGCTTCTCCGACAAGAACCGTCTGGAGCAGGGCGACGTGATGGCGTGGCTGGAAAGCTGCCGGGAAGAGTACGACCTGATCTTCATCGACCCGCCGACTTTCTCCAACTCCAAGCGCATGGAAGGGATCTTCGACGTGCAGCGTGACCAGGTGCAGTTGATCGACCTGGCCATGGCCCGACTGGCACCGGGCGGGGTGTTGTACTTCTCCAACAACTTCCGCAAGTTCCAGCTGGAAGACAACCTGGCCGAGCGTTATGCGGTCGAGGAAATCACCGCCAGCACCATCGATCCGGATTTCGCCCGCAACGGCAAGATCCACCGCGCCTGGAAAATCACGGCCCGTTGACACTCTGATCAGTTGGATCCACAGAGCCTTGATTTTTAAGGCTCTTGGATCCGATCAGAGCTAGCCAAATTAGTGGCTAATAGCTATAACTCACTCACGGCCAATGGGGTTATCCCGCAAGTACTGGCGTAGTGAGTGGCCCTTATGTCGTTGCACCCCGTGCGCCCAAAGATCCTGGGTTTTATCAGCGAAGAAGTCTCGGCCTGGCTGGTCGCGCTGCTGGTATTGCTCGCCGGCGGGATTCTCACGGGGCTGCTCGCCTGGGCCACCCTCAATCAGTTTCACAGCCAGTTGCGCCAGCGTTTTCAACTGCTGGCCAATGAGCGCTACAGCCGCATCGAAGAACGTTTTCAGGATCAGGAGCAACGCCTCGATGGCCTGCGCCGGTTCTTCGCCAACTCCGAATCGGTGTCCCGCGCCGAGTTCGACGGCTACACCCAACCTTTATTACTGCGCACCCAGGCCTATTCGTTCGCCTTGCGGGTGAGCGGTTCCGAGCGCGCCGCGTTCGAGCAGCGGGTGCGTGACGAAGGCCTGCCCACCTTCAGCGTGCGTGAATTGAATGCCCGCGGTGAGCTGCAACTGGCGGCGGCCCGGGATGAATACGTCGTCGTGGTGTACAGCCAGACCCAGAGCCGGCTCGGTTCACCGCTGGGTTATGACTTGCTGGCCCAGCCGTTGCGTCGCTCGACGCTGGAACGCGCCGATCAGCTCGGCGGCCTGGCGGTGTCGCAGCCAATGCACCTGGTCAGCATCGAACCGGCCTATGCGCGGGGCGTGCTGCTGGTGGCGCCGGTACTGCGCGAGGGCGAGCCCAAGTCGTTCGGTTATGTGATGGCGGTGATCAGCATGCGCCAGTTGCTCGCCGATGGCCTGCCGGACGCGCTGCATGATTACCTGTCGGTACGGATCCTCGATCTGTCGACCAACGATCAGCATGAGGTACTTTTCGAGTCGACCAATGAACCGGCGCCGAGTGATCTGTCAGCCACGCGGCTGGTGCGCATGGCCGACCACGACTATCAGGTCGATATCTCGCCCAGCGAGTCCTTCCTGCAGGCCAACCATTCGTCGGTTGGCAGCGTGGTGGTCCTCGGCGGTTTGCTCAGCCTGCTGCTCAGTGCGTTGCTGTATGTGCTGGTCAGTCAGCGCCAGCGGGCCCTGCGCATGGTCGAGTTGCGCACCCAGGAACTGCATGAGCGTGAACAGGAACTGCGAGGCACCCACGGCCAGTTGCGCGGGGTGCTCAACGCGGCGACTCAAGTGGCGATCATCGCCACCGACCTGCGCGGCGTGATCAACACCTTCAACCCCGGCGCGGAGCAGATGCTCGGTTACCGCAGCGCCGAGGTGGTCGGCCACATGACCCTGGAAAACCTGCATTTCCCCCGGGAGCTGATCACCCGTGCGGCGGAACTGAGCGCCCGCTATGGCAAGAGCATTCCGACCTGCCAGGCGATGCTGGTGGAGGGTGGTGAAGTCGGCGGGCATGAGGCGCGCGAGTGGACGCTGGTGCGCAAGGACGGCAGTCATCTGCCGGTAAACATGCTCGCCACCCCGGTGCTCGATGAGCAGGGGCTGTGGGTCGGGCACCTGGCGATCTGCATCGATATCACCGAGCGCAAACGCGTCCACGAAGCGTTGGCGGCGCGGGATGTGCTGTTGAAGAAACTCAGCGCCCACGTTCCGGGCGGGATCTATCAGTTCAAGATGGAATTCGACGGGCGCTTCAGCGTGATCTACGCCAGCGACGGCATCCGCGAGATCTACGAGCTGGAACCCGATGTGTTGCTGCTCAATGCCGAATCAATCTTTACCCGCATTCATCCGCAGGACGTCAGCCGCGTACGCAAATCGATCCGCGCCTCGGCGGACAACCTCAGCCCGTGGCGCGAGGAATACCGCGTGCAATTGCCCGAGCGCGGCCTGCGCTGGGTGCGCGGCGAAGCGACTCCCGAGGAACTGCCGGGCGGCGGCGTGCTGTGGCATGGCTACATCTCGGACATTTCCGACCTGAAACGGGTGGAAGAAGAGTTGCGCGCACTGTCGGTGACCGACGCGCTGACCGGCATCCACAACCGGCGTTATTTCCAGGAGCGCCTGACCACTGAAATGGCCCGGGTCGAGCGCGGAGGCGGCGAACTGTCGGTGATCATGCTCGATATCGATCACTTCAAACGGATCAACGATCAGTATGGCCATGCGGTCGGCGACCGGGTGTTGCAGGCGGTGTGCGAGCGCATCGGCCATCGCCTGCGGCGTACCGACGTGTTCTGTCGCCTGGGCGGCGAGGAGTTCATGGTGCTGTGCCCGGACATCGACGGTGATCACGCGTACATGCTGGCCGTGGAGCTATGGCAAGGCCTGCGCGGTGCGCCGGTGGATGTGGTGGGCGTGGTGACGGCCAGTTTCGGGATTGCCAGTTGGCGGCCGGGGGAGGGCGCGGATGCGCTGTTGCTGCGGGCGGATTCGGGGGTTTACGCGGCGAAGCAGGGTGGGCG
>NZ_JBYTBO010000031.1:0-58634 GCF_058789255.1 Pseudomonas sp. FW215-R2 | reverse complement strand
ACGATGCATCGCCGATGGTAGTGTGGGGTTTCCCCATGTGAGAGTAGGTCATCGTCAAGATTAAATTCCGAAACCCCTGTTTGCTAACGCAGACAGGGGTTTTGTCGTTTCAGAGCCTACAAAAGTCCGATCTTCAAACCGCTCTGCGTGCCTTGTTACTTCGACGAGCCTGCCATTTGCGCCACCAGATGTAGACGCCAGTCCCCGACAACCCCGCAATCAGAACACCCAATACCGCGATCATCACTTGCCCGGTAAAGCCTATGATCCGTCCTCCATGTATCGGCAACTGCAACCGATAAAACCGCTCTCCCAACGTCCCTTCTCCTGCGATTTCCTGCCCCAGTAATCGCCCGTCCGTACCGTGGAAAAACAACCAGGATTTACCATGGGCCTCGGTGTCATGCTGTCCAAACCCCGCACCGTAGAAGTTGTACTCAAAGCTGTAATACAACTCACCGATTGCCGCAGTCAGTCCCAACCTTTTTCCCTCCTGCTGCGCCCTTTCGTAGGCCTGTTGATAACTCAGTCGAGTGAACCCCAGTTCGTCGGCAGGCATCCGCCCTCGGGCCTCATACACGCTCGGTTCAATCGGAGAGAGCAGCGACGCCACCGGTTTGAAGACCTGACTCGGCAAGTTCATGGCCACGCTGCTGACGGCTATCGGCAGCAATAACAACCACAGCCACAGGCCCCCCGCGCGATGCAGATCGAAGTTGAGCCGATAGGCATGCCCGCCCTTGATCTTCCAGGCCGTCGACCACTTCTTCCAGAACGGTTTACCCCGAGGCAAAGTCAGCCAGAGAGCAATAAAGCAATCGATCACCCAGGCAATGGCCACCAATCCCATCAACAGCAAACCCCAGTTCCCGGGCAGCGTCAGGTTGTAGTGGAACTCGAGAATGAACGGAACGAAGTTCTCACGCTGGAAACAGCACTCACCCCAGTAACGCTGGCCTTTTCGCTCGCCACTGACCGGGTCGAGGTAGAACACCTGATTACGCTCATCGAACGGTTTGCCCGTCGCCGGATCATTACGTGGAACCGCCGCCAGCAAGGCTGTGTGACCTGCCTCATTCGGATACTCCATGTACCAGACCAGCAGCCTCGGATGTGCAGATTGCACCGCATCGACCAGCTCACCTGGCGGTAGACGCTGCCCCTCGGCCGACGCCGTGTAAAACCCAGGATTCAGCCACTCATCCAGCTCATGGTTGAACGCCAGAATGCTCCCGGTGATTCCCGCCAGCAGCAGAAACACAGCCGTGGCCAACCCGATGTACCGGTGCAGTAAAACCAGAAACGAACGCATGAAATTTTCCCCACGAATACGACAAAGCCAGTCCCTGAATCTCAGGGACTGGCTTTTTTATGCACAAGACAAAGGCTTAGAACTGGTAGCTGACCGTGGCGGCGACGTTGCGCTCCTCGCCCATGTAGCAAAAGTTCAGACTGGCGCAGGAGGCCACGTAGGATTCGTTGGTCAGGTTGTTCGCATTCAGGCGTACGTCCACACCCTTCAAGCCAACTTTGCCCAGGTCATAACCGATCGACGCGTCGAACAACGTGTAGGACGGCACCTTCATGGTGTTCTCTGCATCCGCCCAGCTGTAGCCGACGTAACGCACACCGCCGCCCACTCGCACGCCATCAAGCGCCGCACTGTCGAACTTGTAGTCCGCCCACAGCGATGCCATGTGACGCGGTGCCTGGGTTGGCGAGTTGCCTTTGTTCTCGATCACGTTTGTCGGGGTGCTCAGGGTGCTGACCATCGACTTCGAGTACTCGATGTCAGTGAAGGTGTAGCTACCGAGCACTTTCAGGTTATCGGTCAACTGCATGTGCGCTTCCAGTTCCAGACCCTGAGAGCGGACAGCGCCTACAGCGCGATAGAAGTTTTCCTGTGGCAGTTTGGTCGCCAGATTTTCCTGGTCGATGCGGAACAGCGAGGCCGTGAACAGATTGTCGGTGCCGGGTGGCTGGTATTTCAGACCCGCTTCCCACTGCGTGCCATCCGTTGGAGCCAGCGGATTACCGGCGCTGTCGGCATAGGAGTTCGGGTTGAACGACTCCGAGTAGCTGATGTACGGCGCCAGGCCGTTATCGAACAGGTACAGCGCCCCGACACGGCCCGTCAGTTTGGTGCGCTTGTCGCTGATCTCGGTGCCGACCGGACGGCCCGCCTCGGCAATCCGGTTCTCCTCGGACGTCTCTACCCAGTCCTGCCGCAGACCGAGGGAGAAGCGCCATTTGTCCATCTCAATCAGGTCTTGCAGGTAAACCCCGGTCTGCTCCAGGCGCCGCAGGTAACTGGTCTCACCGTACGGCGTAATAGCGGAATTGCCGTACACCGGGTTGAACGCATTGATCGGCGCCAGGCCACCGCTGGTCCAGTCGACCACGGTTTTGCGTCGCTGGTAATCCGCTCCCATCAGCACCGTGTGCTTGGTCGCACCGGTGAAGAATTCGGCCTGGAGCATGTTGTCGACGATGAACGCATGCAGTCGCTCGTCACCGCCGGTGTAGTAGCGATTCAGCTCGTTGCTGGTCGGCGACGTCCAGCCATAGGCGTACACCTGATCCATGTTCACTTTGGAGTCGAGGTAGCGGAAGTTCTGCCGTGCGGTGAAGACGTCGTTGAAGCGATGTTCGAACTGATAGCCGAACGACTGCTGATCGCGGGAGTAACCATCGACTCCCGGTTCGCCTTCGAAGAAGTGCGGTGAGATCCGGTTGCCGTTGCGCTGATGAATCGTGCCGTCGGCCGGCACGCCACCGTGATAGCCGCCATCCGGGTCATGTTGCAGATACGCCTGCAGGGTCAGTGAAGTGTCTTCGTTGAAATCGATGCTGACCGTCGGCGCGAGGGCGAAGCGTTTTTCCTTGTTGTGGTCGAATTGCGTGTCGGACTGATCCGTCAAACCGATCAGACGATAGGCGATGCGCTTGTCGTCATCGACCGGGCCGCTGAAGTCAAAACCAACACCGCGCTGGCCCTGAGTGCCAACGGTGGCCTGAACCTGATGATAGGCCTCGTACAACGGTTTCTTGCTGGTCAACGCCACCAGCCCGCCCGGTGAACTGCGGCCGTACAACACCGACGACGGGCCTTTGAGAATGTCCACGCGCTCGAGGAAATAAGGATCGACCTGCATGGTGCTGTAGGTGCCGCTGTCGCCCATGGACTTGAGGCCGTCGAGGTAGATGTTATCCACCGAGCCATCGTTGAAGCCGCGCATCGCCACGTAGTCGTAACGGTGCGTGGCGCCATAGGGGTTGGTCAGCACACCGGGGGTGTAGCGCATGGCCTGGGACACGGTTTGCGAGCCCTGATCGTCCATTTGCTCGCGGGTGACCACGGACACGCTTTGCGAAGTTTCCAGCAGCGCGGTACTGGTTTTGGTGGCGATCTGACTGTGCGTTGCGTTGTAGCCGTCCATGCTGCCCAGTGCGTTGCCGAGGGCAAAACCTTTGATGTCAGTGGTCGGCAGGGCCAGGGCTTCGGTTTCTGCGACGGAGCGCAACACGTAGCTGCTGCTGTCCTGGCTGACCGCCTCCAGACCCGAGCCACCGAGCAGATGACTCAGTGCCTGATCGGTCGAATACTCGCCCTGTACGCCGGGTGATTGCCGGCCTTGAGTCTGTTGTGGGGTCATCGACAACGTGATGCCGGCCTGGCGCGCGAACTGATTCAGCGCCTCGCCCAGTGGCCCCGCGGCGATGTTGTAGCGATGGCTGCTGACCTCACTGCCGCTCGCCGCGACGCTCAGGTTCGGCAGCAGGCCGACGCCCAGTGCCGTGGAGAACAACGCGGCCCGAACGGCGTGGCGCAGAAGGCCCGATTCGGCAGTGAAATTCAGAGGGTTCTTACAGATAACGCGCGCAGTCATTGTAGGTTTCCGTGGCAAGTCGCGAAGGCTGAATTGAAGTGCTTACTGACTAAGCCGGCCTTGCCACGAAAACCCGCCAAAAAATTTCAGACTGCTCGTTCCAGCGTGACCCACCAGCGGGTGCGATAGCGCAATTGCACCGGCAGCGTCTGCGGCAAAATTGCCAGCAACTTGTCGGTGTCATCGAGGCGGAACACGCCGGACAAGCGCAGATCCGCCACCTGCGGGGCGCAATTCAGGAAGCCCTGGCGATAGCGACCAACCTCTTTGAGGAAGTCACCCAGGCGCATATTGCGCGTCACGATAAGCCCGTCGATCCAGGCGCCGGCATCCATGTCCAGCGGCGGAGCGGGACGCGCCTGATGGTGATCGATCAAGTAACTCTGACCGGCAAGCACCTCGGTGGAAGCGCCATCGCTCGTCCGCGGCGAATGAATCGCGACCCGGCCACTGGTGACGCTCAGGCGCGTGCAATCACCTTCCTGACGCAGGATGAACCGCGCGTTGAACGGCTCATAACTGCCATGACGATTTTGCACTCGCAGCGGTCGATCAATCCCCGAACCTTCGTCGGCGCCGCCGCAGGTCACGATGATCTCGCCCCGGGTCAGTTTGATCAGCCGCTGTTGCGCGGTGTAATCGAGGTCCACGGCGCTGGCCGTGTTCAGTTCGATCCGCGTACCGTCGGGCAACTGGAATCCGCGGCGCTCGCCGGTGGCGGTAGCGTAATCGGCGCTCCACTGCTGCCAGGCTGACGTGTCTTTGGCCAGCCACGCGGCGGAGCCCATCAACAACGCACCGGACAGCAGCTTCAATGCCTGACGGCGACCCAGGCTCTGCGCACTGTTTTCCAGTGTGTTGAATGCCACTTGCGCACCCGGAACGGCGCGCAGATTTTGGGTCAGCTCACTTTGCAACGACTGCACCCGCTGCCAGGCCAGTTCGTGATCGTGGTGCTCGGCGCGCCATTGTTCACATTGGTGGTTCAGGCGCGGATTTCCGTGGTTATTACGCAGGCGCAGCAGCCAGTGGATCGCCTGTTTGACCACTTGTTGCGGTGGCTCGGCGCGGCGGGCGAGTGACACATTATCCACCGGCATCAGCTTTCGTACCGCAGCACGTAGCAGTGATACAGCGCATCGGCGACGTAGCGCTCCACCGAGCGCAAGGACAGGCCCATCTGCTCGGCGATCTGCTTGTGGGTCAAACCTTCGCACTGCGCCAGCAGAAACGCCTGACGTACTTTTGGCTTCAGTCCTTCAAGCATGCGGGCAATGCTTTCCAACAGCTCGATCACCAGTGCGCGGGATTCGGCGCTGGGTGTTTCGGCTTCCGGCAAGTGGGCGATGGTTTTCAGATACGCGCGTTCGATTTCCTCACGACGCCAATGGTCGATCACCAATCCACGAGCGATGGTGCGCAGAAACGCGCGGGGCGCCTTGAGCTCGAGACGTTCGGTGCGTTGCAGCAGACGCACGAAGGTGTCCTGGGCCAGATCCGCCGCATCGGCCGCATTGCCCAGCCGCGCGCGCAACCAGCCGTTGAGCCAGCTGTGATGACGACTGTAAAGCGCCTGTACTGCAAACTCAGGTGAGGACATGAACGCGACAGCCCGAACGTCACAAATGATAATTAGTCGCATTGTCATCAAGGGTTACAGAATTTGCAACCGGCGCTGCAAAACAGTCATCAAAAAATGACAGGCGAACGCTCTGGCACGCCGTTCGGCGGGAATCTGGCAGAAATGCCGCCCATTTCCTACAAAACGCTAAGTTTTCTCCGAAGCGTGCCGACAGACTGGTGAGACATGCGTGCACCAAAGTAGAGCGGCCATCAGAACGCTGCCTGCGCTGTACATGGAATGTTGCATCCGGAACGCATCCCCACTTTTGGCATAAGAAGTCCCATGAAATGAATCTCAAGTTCAGCCATAAAATCCTGTTGGCCGCCTCGGGCGTCGTGGTCCTGGCGTTCGCGCTGTTCACTCTGTACAACGACTATCTGCAGCGAAACACCATTCGCCAGAACCTCCAGTCCTCCGTCCAGCAGGCCGGCGACCTGACCGCCAGCAGTGTGCAGAACTGGATGAGCGGGCGCATTCTGGTGCTGGAAAACCTCGCGCAGAACGTCGCCCATCAAGGCAAGAATGCCGACTTCCCTGGGCTGGTCGATCAACCGGCTTTCACCTCGAACTTCCAGTTCACCTACGTCGGCCAGGCTAACGGTGTGTTCACCCAGCGCCCTGACGCGAAGATGCCGGACGGTTACGACCCGCGTCAGCGCCCTTGGTACAAGCAGGCCGTGGCCGCTGACCAGACCATGCTGACCCCGCCATACATGGCCGCCGTCGGCGGTCTGGTGGTGACCATCGCCATGCCGGTGAAAAAGAACGGCGAGCTGCTCGGCGTAGTGGGCGGTGACCTGAGCCTGGAAACCCTGGTGAAGATCATCAACTCGGTGGACTTCGGTGGCCTGGGCCACGCGTTCCTGGTCAGCGGTGACGGTCAGGTGATCGTCAGCCCGGACAAAGACCAGGTGATGAAGAACCTCAAGGACATCTACCCGAACGCCGATGTGCGCATCCAGAAGGGCAACCAGAATGTGATGCTCAACGGCCAGGAACGCATCCTGTCGTTCACCCCGGTCACGGGTCTGCCGAATGCCGAGTGGTACATCGGTCTGTCGATCGACCGCGACAAGGCCTACGCCGCACTCAGCCAGTTCCGTACTTCGGCACTGATCGCGATGTTCGTCGCAGTGGGCGCGATTGCGGTCTTCCTGAGCCTGTTGATCACCGTGCTGATGCGTCCGCTGATCACCATGGGCCGTGCGATGCAGGACATCGCCCAGGGCGAAGGCGATCTGACCCGTCGTCTGGTAGTGGAAAGCAAAGACGAGTTCGGCGAGCTGGGCAGTTCGTTCAACCAGTTCGTGGAGCGGATTCACGCGTCCATTTCCGAAGTGTCTTCCGCGACTCGCCACGTACACGACCTGTCGCAACGGGTGATGGCATCGTCCAACGCCTCGATCATCGGTTCCGACGAGCAAAGCGCGCGCACCAACAGCGTGGCTGCGGCGATCAATCAATTGGGTGCCGCCACCCAGGAAATCGCCCGCAACGCCGCCGATGCTTCGCAACACGCCAGCGGCGCGAGCGAGCAGGCCGATGACGGTCGTCAGGTGGTCGAGCAGACGATTCAGGCGATGACTGAGCTGTCGCAAAAGATCAGCCTGTCGTGCACCCAGATCGAAACCCTGAATGCGAGCACCGACAACATCGGCCACATTCTCGATGTGATCAAAGGCATCTCCCAGCAGACCAACCTGCTGGCGCTCAACGCAGCCATCGAAGCGGCCCGTGCCGGTGAAGCCGGACGCGGTTTCGCGGTGGTGGCGGACGAGGTGCGCAACCTCGCTCACCGCACCCAGGAATCGGCGGAAGAGATCCACAAGATGATCACCTCGCTGCAGGTCGGCTCGCGCGAAGCGGTGACCACCATGAACGCCAGTCAGGCGTCCAGCGAAGAGAGCGTTGAAGTGGCGAACCAGGCCGGTCTGCGTCTGGTCAGCGTGACCCAGCGCATCGGCGAAATCGACGGCATGAACCAGTCGGTGGCAGCGGCTACCGAAGAACAGACTGCGGTGGTGGAAACCCTCAACGTCGACGTCAACCAGATCAACCTGCTGAACCAGCAGAGCGTGGCCAACCTCAATGAAACGTTGAAGGATTGCGATGCGTTGTCGCAGCAGGCCAACCGTTTGAAACAACTGGTCGACAGCTTCAAGATCTGATCGCTTGCGGTCAAAAAACAGCCCGCTGCGGAGTGATCCGCAGCGGGCTTTTTCATGCCTTACACAAACAGCTTCAGCACATTGCCCATCGCATCATCGGCGAACCCCTGCACGAAATCCTTGAACCCCGGCAGCGCCTCAGGGCCGCCGGAAGCCGGCTCGGCAATGATCGTCCAGGTCGCCCGCGACTTGCCCGCGCCCAGCGATTCCACATTCATCGCCGCCCACAGATTGGCCACGCCCAGGGTGTTGTAGATCGTGGTCCAGGTCATGTTCAGCGCCTGGTCATCCCGGGAGTTGAGTTGCTCGACCACCACGTTGCCATCCTTGAAGAACTTCTTGCGCAGCGAAGACACGCCTTCGCCGGTCATCTCGATGTGCGACAGCGCCGGAATGAAACGGTCGAAGCCGTCGAATTTGCCGACCACCGCCCACACTTGCTTGGCGTCCACCGGCACTTCCACCGAAGACACGACGTGGCAGCCGTGAGGGTTTTTGATCAGGGTGTCGGGTTGAAGATTGCTCATGGTGTTGCTCCTTGGTGGTTGATTCAGATGAAGTTGATTTCTTTCAGGTAATCGCAGCCGCGGCGCAGCAGCGCCGGGGATTTTTCCGGGTAGTGCGCGCCCATCTGCTGCACGCCGGCCTGGGCGTTGGCATGGCCGATCAGGGAGATGTCGCCGATGTCTTCCTCGAAGCCGTTGAGGTAGAAACCGAGCACGCCGAACAGCGCGTTGTCGGCATCGACCCGGCCCAGTTGCTGCTGCCAGTCGGCGACGCTGACCAGCGAAAACTCGCTGCCGGTTTCGCGGAATGACGCGACGTAGGCATCCCAGCTCAGAGGCTCTGGGTTATGCAGGTTGAACACCGCCCGTTCGGCCGAATAACGGCTGGCGTGGAAGGCGATGAAACGGGCGAGAAAGTCCACCGGCATCAGGTCGAAGTTCAGCGCGAAGGCCGGCACCTGCCCGAGCTGGATCGAGCCCTTGAGCATCAGCATCAAACGGTTCTTGTGCGGCTGGCAGACGCCGCTGAGGCTGTTGAAACTGATGTTGCCGGGCCGATACAGATTGACCCGCACCCCGCGTTCCCGCGCCCGTTCGAGGATGCGTTCACCGACCCATTTCGACAGGTTGTAGCCGTTGCGGATGTAGATCGGCGGCGTCGGTGCGGCGGGCAATTCCAGCACCCGGCCTGCGTCGTCGACAGTGCTGGAGGCCGACAGCGTCGAGACGAAGTTGAAGACCTTCTTGCTGCGCCCTTCGCACAGCCTGAGCAGTTCGAAAATCGGCTCGACGTTGTCCGCCGCCAGCGACTCGTAGTCGAGGACGTGATTGACGTTGGCGGCGTTGTGCACCAGCGCGCCGAACTCCCGATCCAGTCGTTCGAAATCGCTATCGGCCAGGCCCAGTTGCGGCCGGGTGATGTCGGCCGAATAGACCCGCACCCGGCTCAGGTCCAGATGTTCCAGCCGGTTCTCTCGCAACGAATGGGCAAAGCGCTGCGCCGCGGTTTGCCCGCCGCCGTCGCGCACCAGGCACGCCACCTCGCTGGCGCCCCAACCCAACAACGCCTCGACGATGTGCACGCCGACAAAACTGTTGGCGCCGGTGACGATCACCTTGTGCACATCGCCCATGCGGCTGATCGGCAACGGCTCGATTGCCAGCGGTCGCTCGGCGTCGGCCATCGCCTGGGCGCTGAGTACCGCGATGTCATCGGTGCCGCGCACCAGTGTGGCGAGCTTGGCGATGGTCGGCAGTTCGATGAAGCGGTTGATGGAGATGCTGCGGCCGAATTCTTCCCGCAGACGCAGGAGCATGCGCGACAGCAGAATCGAGTGACCACCGAGATTGAAGAAGCTTTCGTCGGTGGAAATGTCGCTGGTCGGCAGCTCCAGCAACTCGCCCCAGATCTCCAGCAGCAGCGCTTCGTCGGCGTTGGCCGGCAGGCATTTGGGGCCGCTGTCCTGCACGCTGACCGGCAGCTCCAGCAAGGCCTTACGGTCGACTTTACCGTTGGCGGCGAACGGCATGTTCGGCAGTTCCGTCCACGCTACCGGTTGCATGTAGTCGGGCAAAAACTGCTGGGCGTGTGCCTTCAGCGCATCACGGGCGGCGCCTGATTGCGGCTGGGCGAGGAATGCCAGAATTCGTCGCTGACTGTCGATCACCACGGCGATCTGCCGATACAGCTGGCTCTCGCGCAGGCACCGTTCGATCTCTTCCGGCTCGACCCGGAAGCCGCGGATCTTCACCTGATTGTCGCGGCGTCCGCACAGCTCGATGCCATCCTCGCCCCACTTGGCCATGTCGCCGCTGCGGTAAGCGCGCAGACGCTGACCGTCCGGCAACTCCAGGTCCAGATAGCGCTCCGCCGTCTGCTGTGGATTGTTCAGGTAACCCAGGCATACACCCGGGCCGACGATGAACAGTTCGCCTACCGTTTGCTCGGCCACCGGTTGTAGATCGTCATCGAGGATCAGCACCTGGCTGTTGGCAATCGGCCCGCCGAGGGTTCGATTGCTGTCGCCCGGTTGCAGTTGCCGCGCGGTGATCAACACCGTGGCTTCGGTGGGGCCGTAGAGGTTGTGCAGCTTGCCCTGGCGCGTCAGCTGTTCAATCACGAACGGCTCGCAGACATCGCCGCCGGTCATGATTTGCCCGACGCTTTGCAGTTGCTCCAGCGGCAGGATGCTCAACAGCGCCGGCGGAAGGAACGCATGGGTCAGCTGCCG
This sequence comes from Pseudomonas sp. FW215-R2, assembly GCF_058789255.1. Taxonomy (NCBI): domain Bacteria; kingdom Pseudomonadati; phylum Pseudomonadota; class Gammaproteobacteria; order Pseudomonadales; family Pseudomonadaceae; genus Pseudomonas; species Pseudomonas sp. FW215-R2. The sequence continues at coordinate 48,215 of NZ_JBYTBO010000031.1, read as the reverse complement.
GCGGCGAATCAGCGCCACCAGTTGCAGCGGATCGCGGCGCTGGTTGTCGTCGGGCACCACCAGTTCCGCGCCTTCGAGCAGGGTCGGGAAGATGTCGATCAGCGACGAGTCAAAACTCAGCGACGAGAACTGCAACACCCGACTCTCGGCGTGCAACTGCACGTAATCGGCGTACCACGCGGTGAAGTGCGCAAGGTTCGCCTGGCTGAGCAGCACACCCTTCGGATGCCCGGTGGTGCCAGAGGTGTAGAGCGCCATGCACGGCGCATCGAGCTCAGGCCGACGACGCATCAACGGCAATGACAGATCGGCGTCAGTGCTGTCGATGCGGCTGACATCCAGCCCCGGCATCGAAGCGCTCAGCGGATGTTCGCCGTCGTGCAGCAGCAACACCGCCCCGGCGTTTTCCAGAATGTACTGCTGGCGCTGAAGCGGATGGCTCGGCTCCAGCGGCAGGTACACCGCGCCGCTGCCGAGAACCGCCAGGATCGAAGCAAACAGCGCATCGCATTTCGGCAGGCAAATCCCCACCACCCACGGTTGCGGTTGTGTCTCCAGCATTGCCAGCAACCGTTGCTGGATCGCCCGGCTGTGATCATGCAACTGGCGATAGCTGATCGACTGCTCGGCGAGGTGCAGCGCCGGGCGCTCCGCATGCTCGATCAGACTCTGTTGCAGCCGCTCGATCACCGGAGTCTGTGCCTGTTGCAGCAACGGCGGGTTGGCCGTGGCGTTGAAGCGATGCACATAGGCCAGGCTGTCGAGAAACAGCAGGTTTTCCACCTGCTCGAAGTCCGGCGCACGGGCCGTCTCTGCGTGCTGGAAATACTCGGCATCGCGGGAGAAACGACTGACCAGCAGCGCCACTTCATCCACCACTAGCGCCAGTGTTCGCTGGCGCAGGGCCTGACCGTTGCCGGAGGACTCGTCGGCAATCGGCACGCGGCTCAGCAGTGTCGAGTTGCAGACGCAAAGGAGATCGAGCACCGGCAGTCCGCCGACGCCTGTTGCTCCAATTCCCAGACGCAAGGTCAGGTGCGGTGTCGCGCCGTGATCCTGTGGCGCAAGGCTACCGTCATCGATTACCAGATCCACCGACGGAACAGCGTCTGTCAGCAATGCATGACCGTGTTGTTCGAGCTCCTGCGCCAGGTCGGTCAAGGCCTGGCTGCGGCCCATCAGCAAAATGTCGAGACGTCTCATGTCAGCCTCCTTGTCAAACCAGGTAGTCGCGCAGGGCGTGCTGTACGCACGGTGTATCGAGCAGTGAACTGTTGTGGAAAAACCGCACGATGTTGCCCACCAGCGGGTGGTGGCGATTGATCGGGAAGGCCAGCCCGGCCATCTCGTCTTTCAGTGCGCGGCGGGTTGCGTCGTTGACCGGCAAGGCATCGATCAGGCGCAGGTCGAATGCCTTCTGGATGTCGTTGGTCAGGTAGTGGCCGATGAACACCGGCAGGATCTGCGCGATGCATTCGCGATCCGCGTCGCTTGCGGTGTGCCAGTAGATGCGCACCATCCGCGCCCAGAAACTCGAATGGCGACCCTCGTCGAGCAAGTGGTCGGCCATCAGCCCCTTGATCGACGGCTTGACCGTGTCGTCCCGGGCGAACGCCGCGACATCGCCAGTCACAGTGTTCTCGGCGATGGCCACGCAGATCAGCTCCACGGCGCTGCGCAGATGCTCCGGGGCCAGTTCGACGGCGGCCGGAATCGCCCGGCTCAGTTCGATTTCATTCGGCAACTCGATGGGCTCGATGCCGGTCATGGCCACGGTCTGCTGCATGAAATCCATCGCCACCAGCGCGTGGTAATCCTCGTCCACCACCACGGTCATGGCGTCGTAGCGACAGGCGAACGGGAAGGCCACGGCGAAGCGGTTCTTGGCGATGCTGCGGGCGGTCTTGTCGACGATCTCAGTCTCGAAAATCACCACGTCGTTGATGAATTTGTACAGCGTCTGCACCAGCGCAAAGTCCCGTTGCTCGGGGCATTCGCGCAGGAAGGTTTCACTGAGCACCAACGGCTGGCGACTGAGCGGGTAGATCAGCCGCGCGTCGTCCTCCAGCACGCGGCGCGGCCGGGTGCGGATGGTGGCGCGGCTTTCCCAGGCGTCGGCGAAGGATTGGTAGTCGGCGGCGTTCATTCAGCCACCTCCGCCAACGGCTCGCGCATGCTCAGGCGCAGGCCGTCCCACAGGGCGATGCGGCTTTCCACGGCGGCGACGGCGCTGGCGTAGACCTCGGCTTCACGCTGCGGATCGCCATCGACCAGTCGCTCCAACAGTTGCTCCGCTGCCGGGCCGTGGTCTTCGGAGTCGACCTCGATGTGTCGTTCCAGGTAGTAACGGAAGGTCGGCGCCTGTTCGACACCGATGCCCCAGGCATCGAGCATGCGCTGGAACATGGTCGGGATCACGCTCTCGCGGCCATGCAGGAAGGCGGCGGCGACGCTGTGCCCTGGCGCATGCAGCGCGGTGTGCAAGGTGTCGCGGACGAACTGCGCGGCGGCCGGGTCGACGTCGACGCTTTGCAACGCGACGTCATAGCTCACGCCTTCCTGTTGCAGCGCGACGAAACGCTCCACCGCCGAGGTGCTCGCACCGACTTCGCGCATCGCATCCAGGTACAACTCGAAGTGACTGTAATGCCCGTGTGACAGCCGATCGTCCGACTCTTCGCCGAGCACGATTTCATTGATCAGTCGCGCGGCGTGCGGATCGCGCGGCGGCAGCCACGGCAGGCGGGTGCACGTCAGTTCCTGTTGCAGTCGTTTGGTCAGCGACATGAAGTCCCACACGGCAAATACGTGGGACTCCATGAAGCGTCGCAACACCGACAGCGAATCGATTTCGGAGAAGATCGGGTGAACGCTGAGTTCGGCTTTCTTTTGGGCGAGTTGTTCTTTAGTTGGCATGATGCGAGCCTCTGGCTTATAGGGATATAGGGACTTCTCAATCAATGGCTAACAACGTTGGATATAGTTTCCAGGCGAGCGATAGCCTCATTCGTTTCGATGAAAGTTAAAGTTTCATTGAAAGCCCAGGTACAACGGCATATCGCTGAAGGCGGCTGTGAACTGGGCCATATTGTTGGGTCTCGCCGGTTTGTCGGTTCGCTACAAAACCCGGCGTAGAAAAACTAATACATCGCAAAACAACTTAACAAGTATATTTTCAATTAATTTAAGTTGGCCATTTTTCAAGTATGAGCGAGGCTGATAAAACTTTTAAGTTGAGTTTTATTTGGGCGTAGTTGCTCCTTTCGGCGTTTAAAGGCCAAAATTGAATAACAAGAGTGAATGCCTCACTCGAAGCAACTTTCTAATGAAGTAATTGAAATGATCTGAGGGGATGAAGTTGGCCTGATACGGCGGCGAATCTTCCTTTTCCCGTGACAAGGCTCCTTCCGTAGGTTCCTGGTGCGGAGACTGCTGCCGGGGCGGCGCGTCCCCGTTCTATAGTGGGTTGGCGATTCAAGGGTGCGCGTAAATCGGCGCCGCGGCTATCGTCGAAAATGACTTCCTTGCGGTGCAAATTCCGGGCTGTTCGAAGCAGGGGGGAGGTTAGAGCGCAGGCGCCGAAGTGCCACGGCAATTGAGCGTGACCGGCGTGGGGATTTGTAAGCGGGTTATTCGCCGGGGGAGCGGGGGCTCACCCGGGAGGGGACTTTCAGAGTGCCGCCTGGCGGCTTTTGGAGGCGGAGCTGGCCAGATAGCGAGTGATCACCTCGACACCCCGATTGAGGTGCTGCTCCAGAAGCATCACCGCCTGTTGGGTGTCGCGTTCTTTAACGGCCTGCAGCAGCGCCCGGTGATCGTCCTGGGACAGTTTGCCCAGGCCCATGGCCTCGAGGTTGAAACGCAGGAAGCGCTCCTCTTCATTCAAGCCATCCTCGACCAGCCGCAGCAGTCGGCCGTTCGGGGATTTGCAGTAAAGCGCCATGTGGAACAGACGGTTGAGCCGGCCGATCTCGGTGTAGTCGTGCTCGGTTTCCAGCTCTTCGATGTAGCCGGCGGCGCGATCGTGATCGGCAGGGGTCAGCAGCGGGATCGACTGGCGCAGCGCTTCGGATTCCAGCAGGATGCGCAGCTCATAGGTTTCGGTCGCGTCACCCTGAATCAGCGGCGCTACGACGGCCCCTTTGTGCGCAACCACATTCAGCAGGCCCTGGGCTTCCAGCTGACGCAAGGCTTCGCGCACCGGCATGCGGCTGACGCCGAACAGATCCGCCAGGTCTTGCTGGCGCACGGCGGTGCCGCACGGCAGGCGACCATCGAGGATCGCCGAGCGCAGGGTTTCTTCGATGACCGAACGCGCCAGGTGCGCGGGAATCGGGCCTTCGACTTTGATGCTGTGGAGTGGCTTGGGCTTCTGGGTCACAACTGCACACCCTGTTGACGGCTGAATTTGGATCCAAAGGACACTAGTGATTGCTCTACAGGTTGTCAAACCGTGTAGAAGAACCCTGTCATATCTGAAGTTTAGCGCGCCAGCGATGATCTCAGGGTGCCATTGTTTTTTGCTGGACTAACCTTCACCATCAAACGCCTTTCTTCCCTGCCCTGGATGCCTTGCATTGGCGGTACGTTTCGCGATCCCTCGGATTGTGCGCTGGCTTGCCTGCGCGCTGCTGCTGGCCGGCGCCATGCTGGGCGGTCTGCATGCCGATTGGGATTTTTCTGCGATCAGTCGCAAGGCTACGGCGTTGTACGGCCCTCTGGGCGCCGGACAGCAACGGATCGATGCCTGGCAGAATCTGCTGGCCACGCAGAAGCAGGTCAGCGAAATGGAAAAGCTCAAAGTGGTGAACCTGTTTTTCAACAAACAGATGCGCTACGTCGAAGATATCGACCTGTGGGGTGAAGTCGATTATTGGGAAACCCCCATCGAAGCCTTGTGGAAAGGTGCCGGCGATTGCGAAGACTATGCGATCGCCAAGTATTTCAGCCTGCGCCATCTGGGGGTGGCCAGTGACAAGTTACGCATCACCTACGTCAAGGCCTTGCGCCAGAACCGCGCGCACATGGTCCTGACTTACTATTCCAGCCCTGACGCCATGCCACTGGTGCTCGACAGCCTGATCGACCCGATCAAGCCGGCGTCCGAGCGAACCGATTTGCTGCCGGTCTACTCTTTCAATGCCGAAGGTCTGTACCTGCCGGGAGCGAAGGGCAACAAGAAGGTCGGCGACACCAAACGTCTGTCACGCTGGCAGGATGTGTTGAAGAAAATGCAGGCCGAAGGATTCCCGGTCGAGACGACTAACTAGGAGCACGCGCTCAGATGTCCTTGTTCAAACAGCTGTTGATCGCTATCTGTCTGTTCCTGGTGGTCGCCTTCACCGGCAGCTTCATGGTCAGTCTGGAAAGCTCGCGCACCCAGTACGTCAATCAGTTGCGCTCCCACGCCCAGGACGCCGCCACGGCGCTGGCGCTGTCGCTGACGCCGAATATCGACGACCCGGCGATGGTCGAGCTGCTGGTCAGTTCGATCTTCGACAGCGGTTACTACTCGAGCATCCGCGTGGTCGATCTGAAGACCGACCAGACCATCGTCGAGCGCAACGGCATTCCGGCGGTCACCAACGTGCCGGACTGGTTCGTCAAACTGATCGGTCTGGAGCCGGCCGGTGGCGATGCGCTGGTCAGCCGTGGCTGGGAGCAGGCGGCGCGGGTCGAGGTGGTCAGCCACCCGATGTTCGCCCTGGCCAAACTCTGGCAGAGCGCTTTGGGCAGTCTTGGCTGGCTGCTGGTCTGCGGCGCGGTGAGTGCGGTGCTCGGTGCGCTGTTGCTGCGTCGGCAACTGAGGCCGCTGGATTACATGGTCAAGCAATCCCACGCCATCGCCCGTCGCGAGTTCCTCAGCCTGCCGGACCTGCCGCGCACACCTGAACTGCGTCGCGTAGTGCTGGCCATGAACCAGATGGTCGAGAAGCTCAAGGCGCTGTTCCAGGAGCAGGCCGAACGCAGTGAAAAACTGCGCACCGAGTCCTATCAGGACAACCTCACGGGGCTGGCCAACCGGCGCTATTTCGAGATGCAACTGAACGCCCGGGTGAGCAACCCGGAGCAGGCCAGCTCCGGTTATCTGCTGCTGTTGCGGGTCAAGGATCTGGCCGGGCTGAACCAGCGCCTCGGCGGTCAACGCACCGATGAATTGCTCAAGGCAGTCGGCGAGCAGCTTTCCCGCGAGTGCGCCAAATACCCGGAAACCCAGAATCTCGTCACACGTATTCGCGGCGGTGAATTCGCCGTGCTGGCGCCGGGCCTGACGCGGGAAGAAGCGCTGCAACTGGCGCAAAGCCTCGACAGTGCGCTGAGCAGCCTGCATGCGACAGGCGCCACCGACGTGGCCGCCGTGGCCTCCATCGGCCTCGCACCGTTCGCCCACGGCGATTCGCCGCAAGCGGTGCTCAGCCTCGGTGATCAGGCACTGGCCCAGGCCGAAGGGCAAGGCGAGCAGAACTGGGCGTGTCTCGATCAGAGCCTGGTGGCGGACGTCGGTGACGATCACCACGCCTGGCATCGCCTGCTCGATCAGGCCCTGAGCCAGCGGCGTTTCGAGCTGTTCTTCCAGCCGGTAGTGGCGGCGCAGGACACGCAACTGGTGCTGCATTACAAGGTGCTGTCACGCTTGCTCGACGAGCAGGGCCAGACCATTCCCGCCGGACGCTTCCTGCCGTGGCTGGAGCGCTTTGGCTGGACCGCGCGGCTGGACCGACTGATGCTCGAGCGGGTGCTGGAGCAAATGGCCGGGCATGAAAAATCCCTGGCGCTGAACCTGTCGTCGGCGACCTTGGCCGATCCACAGGCGCTGAACAAAGTCTTCGAGATTCTGCGCTCGCACTCCAATCTGGGGCCGCGTCTGACCCTGGAAATCGGCGAGGAGCAATTGCCGGAACAAGCGGTGCTGGAACAGTTGACCCGGCGCCTGCGCGAACTCGGTTTCTCCCTGAGCCTGCAGCGCTTCGGCGGGCGCTTCAGCATGATCGGCAACCTGGCGCGATTGGGGCTGGCGTACTTGAAGATCGATGGCAGCTACATTCGGGCGATCGATCAGGAAAGTGACAAACGTCTGTTCATCGAGGCGATCCAGCGTGCGGCGCACAGCATCGATCTGCCGTTGATTGCCGAGCGGGTCGAGACGGAAGGGGAATTGTCGGTGATTCGCGAGATGGGCTTGTACGGGGTTCAGGGACAGCTCTTCGGTGAGCCAAAACCCTGGTGATGAATTGTCCGTTCCCACGCATAGCGTGGGCACGGACAGTACAAAAAGATCAGATCAACCCGGTCTCTTCATCATCGATCAACTGACTCAACCCGCCCAGCGCTTCCCGGGCCTGGGTACGGTCCATCAACTTGGCCTGGGCCGCCGGCGGCAGGTCGGTGACGCGGATCACGCCTTTGCTGGTCAGCACCTGAATCAGGTCGTCGAGTACCCGGATCATTTCCAGGTCGCTCTGCTTGAGCTGCTTGAGGCTGTTTTCCACCGCGGCGTTGGCAAACCAGGCCTGGATTTCATGGTGGTCGGCCGGCAGCGTTTCCGTGGCCTCGGCCCAGGCGGCAGCTTCCACGCGAACCAACTGACCCTGCGCATCGCGTTGCACGTAAAACATTGAGCATCCCTCAGAAATGAACCCGCGTCATGCTGTCAGCAGCATAGCCAACTGCGCGCGAGTATGCGGTGCGCCGACGAAATCGTCACCGGGGTGATGGGCGCAAACGTGACGGCCGCCCCATTGGGGCGGCCGTTTTGTTCACGCATCAGCTGTTGTTGTGGTCGACCTTGATGGTCGGATCGCTGCCGGCAATCAGGTTGTGAATGTTGGCAGTGGACCAGTTGTTGCCTTCCAGTTTGATCGTCACGTCCGGTGTGGCGGCTGCGGCATCACCCGAGTTGAACTTGCCGCCAGAGCTGACTTGCAGCGACGACACACCGTCGACCGTGGTGATCTTCAGGAAGTTGTCGATGGTGCTGCCGGTCTCGCCCTGCAACAGATCACGCAGGTCGATGCGGTCGCCTTCGCTGGCCTTGAAGTCCTTGATCACGTCGTTGCCGGTGTCGCCTGCCTTCCAGACGAAGGTGTCGGCACCGGAACCACCGATCAGGATGTCGTTGCCCGGGCCACCGATCAGCGTGTCGTTGCCGGTGCCGCCGAGCAGGATGTCATTGCCCTTGCCGCCGTCGAGCAGGTCGTTGCCGCCCGAGCCGAACAGGATGTCATTACCCGCGCCGCCCAGCAGCGTGTCGTTGCCGTCATGGGCACCGGACACATCGAACGCCTGATAGTGCTCGGTGATGTACTGGTGCACGTTGCTGGTGGTGACTTTGCTGACATCGACGCCGGTCTGCTGCGCGACGAACGCCTGCATCGCCTGGTAACCCTCGCCGGCAATGCCGTTGAAGCTCACCAGATCGCCGAACAGGATGTCGTTGCCGTCGCCGCCGCTGACGGTGTCGTTGCCCGGCATCGTCGCCTCGGTGTGGCCGATGATCGAGTTCGCCAGATCCTTGGGATCGATGTTGGTCTGCGGGTTGTGATCGCTGTCGTAAGGTTTCAGATCGTTGAGGCTGACGCCGCTGTTGATACCGATGGCCTCGACGTTCGACAGCCCGCTGAGCAGCGCGAAGCCGCTGTTGGCGTTGTCGGTGGTGGCCGACGTGGTGCTGTTGCCGCTACCCGCCAGGCTCGACAGCTCATAGGTGCCGTCGCCCTGGGCGTGGATGGTGCCGAGGCTGTTCCAGCTCCAGTTGCCGTTCTTCAGCGTTTGCAATACCACGGCGCCAGCAGTGTTGATGCTCAGGTAGTGGGTGCTGTCGATGTAGGTGCTGAAGCTGTCGCCCAGTTTGTAGTTGCTGGTCTTCACCACATCGTCGAGCTTCACGTTGCCGTACAGCGTCGGGTTGGTCTGCTCGCCGCTCTGGTAGTAGGTCGGCTGGCCGTCGGTGATGAAGTACGTGAGGTTCTTCGCCCCGGTGTTGGCCAGCGCTTCAGTGCTCTGAAAGAAGTTGGCCGTGGCTTTGAACACGTCTTCATAGTTGGTGCCGCCGCCGGAGGTCATCGAGTCCAGCACGGCTTTGAGCAAGGTCAGCGCATTCGGGTCGTTGAGGTTCACCGACACCGACTTGTTGACCTGGGTATCGAAGTCCACCAGGAAGATGTTCACCGTGCCCGAGTTGTTGCCCATGCTCTGCTTGAGGGTGTTGAACACCGACGTCAGCGAGTCCTTGGCGGCGTTGATCGACGAGGCGCTCATGCTGCCGGAGCTGTCGACCATGAACGCGATGTTGTAGTTGGTGCCCGGCACCACGGTCAGGCCGCCGATGTCGGCGACCATGATGTCGTTGCCGTCGGTGCCGGTGAAGGTGTCGTCACCCGAGGTGGCGACCACTGCGTTGTAGACCGCCGGCACCACGGTGACCGGAATGGTCGCGGTGGTGCTGGCCGAGCCGCCCACGGCCTCGGTGGAGGTCGAGGTCACGGTCAGGTTGAACTGGCCGTTGTAGTAGGTCGGCGGAGTCACGGTCAGGGTGCCGAGGTTCCAGCCGGTGACGTTGGCGTCGCCGCTGGTGGCGGTCACGGTGAAGCTGTGGCCTGCGCCGTCGCTGAGGACCGATCCGACCGGTGCGCCGCTGATCTTGATGCTCAGGGTTTCCGAGCCGTCGGTGTCGGTCAGCGCGGTGCTGATCGACGACAGTTTCACGGTGGTGCCTTCGGCGCCGGTGTTGAGTTTGTAGCCGTCGTAATAGCCTTCGCCGTTGCTGCCGTGCAGGTCGGAGACGGTCACGCCTGCGTTCACCAGATCCGTCACGCCGGTGTAGATCGGCACGCCGGCACTGCTCAGATCGATCGGCGTGCTGCCGTTGACCGACAGGTTGACGTCGTAGCTGCCCGGACCGCTCTGGTTGTGGTGGTAGATGTCCAGGGTGTAGTAGCCGCTGGTGGTCGGGGTGAACGAACCGTTGAGGTTGCCGCCCGCGCCCCACGTCGTGGACGCCACGCTCTTGCCGCCGATGGTCACCAGCAGGCTGTCATCGCCAGTACCGGTGAAGGTGTAGGTCTTGCCGGCTTCCAGATAGATCAGGCCCGAAGTCTTCGATGCGGTGCCGGCGGTCACGCTGCCGTCGGATTGCACGTTGGTCACGGTGCCGCTGGAGTTCGGTGTGCCGGCGCCGTCGATCACGTTTTTCAGCGTGGTCGAATTCGCGCCGCTGCCGTCGGTGCCCAGGCCCGACAGGCCGGTCCAGACTTCCTTGATCAACCCGGTGGACTTCACGCTGTTATCGGCAACCGACAGGGTCGGTGCATCCGCCACTGGCGTGATGTCGATCTTGATGGTGCCGGTGTTGCCCAGCAATTGGCCGTCGGTTGGCTGGAACTTGATCTGTGCGTAGTCAGCCTGGTTGTTGCCCAGGCCGGTGCCGCCGTAACCGTTCACGCCCGACTCGTTGGCATCCGGCATGAAGCGCAGCTTGCCGGCGTCGATGTCGGCCTTGCTGAAGGTCTGGTTGGTGGCGACGTCTTTCCAGGTCGAACCGTCCAGATACTGCAGTTTGCCTTCGCCCGGCAGCTGGGTGATTTTCACACCCAGGCTCGAGGCCGGGCTGTCCACGTCGCTGACGCCGAAGGTCGACCAGCCGAGAATCAGCGGGGTGTCTTCGGTACCGGTGACATTGACCGGAGCGGCGACCGGCGCGTCGTTGACCGCCACCACATTGACCGTGGTGGTGGCGACGTTGGAGTAGTTGCCGCCATCGGTCACGGTCACGGTGATGATCCGTGGCACGGTGCTCGGGTCTTCACTGCTGTTGGTGAAGCTGATGTTCTTGATCTGCTGCATGTAGTCGGCCAGCGTCGCATTGCCCGACAGGGTCAGCGTGATCGTGCCGTTGGTGCTGTTGGCATTGATGGTGATGCCGTTGACGCTGTTGCCCAGATTCAGCGCATCGCCGTCCTGACGGTTGGTCAGCACGATGGTGGCGCCGGTCAGCATGGTGCTGTCCGGGTCGGTGATCTTGATATCGGTGTCGGCAATCGACACACCCGCGCCCGGGGTGTTCTCGGTGAAGGTCACCTTGTAGTCGGCCCCGGTGGCGCCGCTGGAGTTGTTGGCGTCGAGGTCGATGACCGGTGGCGCATCGTTGTCGATGATCGAGGTGCTGACGCTGCCGTTAGTGCTGCTGACGGCGAGGTTCTCGAAGTTACCGCCGGTGGCCGAGTCGATCTTGACCACGAAGTTCTCGGTGCCTTCGGTGATCTTGTCGTCGATGGTCGCAACGTTGAAGGTCGCGGTGCTTGCACCGGCCGGGATCTTCACGGTGTACACGCCGGTGAAGTCCGAACCGTCGGCGGCGGTGCCGCTGTAGACGATTTTCAGGGTCACTTCGGTTTGCGCCGGGTGGGTCAGGCTGACGGTGTAGCTGGCGGTCTGGCCTTCGGTCACCGAGGTGCTGCCGGTGATGCTGACGGTAGTGGTGTCGATGGTGTCGGTGACGCTGGTCACCGCTGGTGTATTGCTGGTCACCAGGCTCTCGAAGTTGCCACCGGTGGCGTTGGTGATCGAGGCCTGCACGTTGCCGGCGTCCTTGTAGACGTCATCGGCTGGCGCAGGAACGGTCACGGTGCCGGTGGTCTTGCCGGCGTCGATGGTGATCACGGCGCCGTTCGACAGGGTCACGGTCACTGGCGAGCCAGCGGCGTTGGTCAGTGTTGCGGTGTAAGTGATCGAGCCACCCTCGGCCACGGTGCCGGTCGCGGTGAGCGACAGGTTGGTGGTGTCGATGGTGTCGGTGACCGTAGTCGAAACCGGCGTCTTGTCGGCCACGAGGTTTTCGTAGTTGCCGCCAGAAACGTTGGTGATCGAGTTGGTCAGCGGTGCATGACCGGTCAACGCGTCGTTCGGCGCGGTGGTGGTCACGGTGCCGGTGGTCTTGCCGATGTCGATCGTGATCGACTGGCCGTTGGACAGGGTCACGGTCACTGGCGAACCGGTTACAGGCGCACCCACGGTCGCGGTGTAGACAACGTTGCCACCTTCGGCCGCCGTTGTGGTCGCAGTCAGCTTCACGGTGGTGGTGTCGATGGTGTCGGTGACGCTGGTCACCGCTGGCGTGGTGCTGGTTACCAGGTTCTCGAAGTTGCCACCGCTGGCGTTGGTGATCGTGGCCTGCACGTTGCCGGCATCTTTGTAGACGTCATCGGCTGGCGCAGGAACGGTCACGGTGCCCGTGGTTTTACCGGCGTCGATGGTGATCACGGCGCCGTTCGACAGGGTCACGGTCACTGGCGAGCCAGCGGCGTTGGTCAGTGTTGCGGTGTAGGTGATCGAGCCACCCTCGGCCACGGTGCCGGTCGCGGTGAGCGACAGGTTGGTGGTGTCGATGGTGTCGGTGACGGTGGTCGAAACCGGGGTTTTATCGGCCACGAGGTTTTCGTAGTTGCCGCCAGAAACGTTGGTGATCGCGTTGGTCAGCGGTGCATGACCGGTCAACGCATCGTTAGGCGCGGTGGTGGTCACGGTGCCAGTGGTTTTACCGATGTCGATCGTGATGGTCTGGCCATTGGACAGGGTCACAGTCACTGGCGAGCCGGTCACCGGTGCGCCGACAGTCGCGGTGTAGACAACGTTGCCACCCTCGGCCGCGGTTGCGGTCGCGGTCAGCTTCACGGTGGTGGTGTCGATGGTATCGGTGACGCTGGTCACCGCTGGTGTGTTGCTGGTCACCAGGTTTTCGAAGTTGCCGCCCGTGGCGTTGGTGATCGTGGCCTGGACAGTGCCGGCGTCTTTGTAGACGTCATCTGCCGGGGCTGGAACGGTCACGGTGCCGGTAGTTTTACCCGCCTCGATGGTGATCACGGCGCCATTGCTCAACGTTACGGTCACCGGAGTGCCGGCAGCGTTGGTCAGTGTGGCGGTGTAGATGATCGAGCCGCCCTCGGCAACCGAGTTGGTGGCGCTCAAGGACAGGTTGGTCGTGTCGACGGTATCGGTGACGGTGGTGCTGACCGGTGTCTTGTCGGCCACCAGATTTTCGTAGTTGCCACCGGTTACGCCGGTGATCGCATTGGTCAGCGGTGCATGACCATTCAACACGTCGTTAGGCGCAGTGGTGGTGACAGTGCCGGTGGTCTTGCCGACTTCGATGGTGATCGACTGACCGTTCGACAGGGTCACAGTCACTGGCGAGCCAGTCACCGGGGCGCCCACGGTCGCGGTATAGGTGACAGTGCCACCTTCGGCTGCCGTCGTGGTCGCGGTCAGTTTCACGGTCGTGGTGTCGATGGTGTCGATGACGCTGGTCACCGCTGGCGTGGTGCTGGTTACCAGGTTCTCGAAGCTGCCACCGCTGGCGTTGGTGATCGTGGCCTGCACGTTGCCGGCGTCTTTGTAGACGTCATCGGCTGGCGCAGGAACGGTCACGGTGCCGGTGGTTTTGCCGGCTTCGATAGTGATCACCGCGCCGTTGCTCAGGGTCACGGTCACTGGCGAGCCCGCGGCGTTGGTCAGGGTCGCGGTGTAGGTGATCGAGCCGCCCTCGGCCACGGTGCCGGTCGCGCTGAGCGACAGGTTGGTGGTGTCGATGGTGTCGGTGACGGTGGTCGAAACCGGGGTTTTATCGGCGACCAGGTTCTCGTAGTTGCCACCGGTCACATTGGTGATCGCGTTGGTCAGCGGCGCGTGGCCGGTCAACACATCGTTCGGTGCGGTGGTGGTCACGGTGCCGGTGGTCTTGCCGACTTCGATGGTGATGCTCTGTCCATTCGACAGGGTCACCGTGACGGGTGAACCGGTCACAGGGGCGCCGACAGTCGCGGTGTAAGTGACCGTGCCGCCTTCAGCCACGCTGGTGGTGGCGGTCAGTTTCACGTTCGTGGTGTCGATGGTGTCAGTGACGCTGGTCACCGCTGGCGTGGTGCTGGTCACCAGGTTTTCGAAGTTGCCGCCGGTGGCGTTGCTGATCGTGGCCTGAACGGTGCCGGCATCTTTGTAGACGTCGTCGGCCGGTGCAGGAACGGCCACGGTGCCGGTGGTTTTGCCGGCTTCGATGGTGATCACGGCGCCGTTGCTCAAGGTCACGGTCACCGGAGTGCCCGCAGCGTTGGTCAATGTGGCGGTGTAGATAATCGAACCGCCCTCGGCGACCGAATTGGTGGCGCTCAAGGACAGATTGGTGGTGTCGACGGTGTCGGTCACAGTGGTGTTGACCGGTGTCTTGTCGGCTACCAGATTTTCGTAGTTGCCACCGGTCACGTTGGTGATCGCGTTGGTCAGCGGCGCGTGGCCGTTGAGCGCATCGTTCGGCGCAGTAGTGGTCACGGTGCCGGTGGTCTTGCCGACTTCGATGGTGATGCTCTGGCCATTCGACAGGGTCACCGTGACGGGTGAACCGGTCACAGGTGCGCCAACAGTCGCGGTGTAAGTAACGGTTCCGCCTTCAGCCGCCGACTCGGTCGCGGTGAGTTTCACCGTGGTGGTGTCGATGGTGTCGGTGACCTGGGTCACGGCCGGTACGGTGCTTGGCACCAGGTTTTCGAAATTGCCACCGGTGGCGGTCGAAATGGTTGCCTCGACTTTGCCGGCGTCTTTGTAGACGTCGTCCGCCGGAGCCGCAACGGTCACGGTGCCGGTGGTCTTGCCCGCTTCGATGGTGATGACTGCACCGTTCGACAAGGTCACGGTGACTGGCGAGCCAGCAGCGTTGGTCAGGGTCGCGGTGTAGATGATCGAACCACCCTCGGCGACCGAATTGGTGGCGCTGAGGGTCAGGTTGGTGGTGTCGACGGTGTCGGTGACCGTGGTCGAAACCGGGGTCTTGTCGGCTACGAGGTTTTCGTAGTTGCCGCCGGTTACGCCGGTGATCGCGTTGGTCAACGGCGCGTGACCGGTCAACGCATCGTTCGGTGCGGTGGTGGTCACGGTGCCGGTGGTCTTGCCGACTTCGATGGTGATCGACTGACCGTTCGACAGAGTTACGGTCACTGGCGAGCCAGTCACAGGCGCACCCACAGTCGCGGTGTAAGTGACAGTGCCGCCTTCAGCCGCCGACTCGGTCGCGGTGAGTTTCACCGTGGTGGTGTCGATGGTGTCGGTGACCTGGGTCACGGCCGGAACGGTGCTTGGCACCAGGTTCTCGAAGTTGCCGCCGGTGGCTGTCGAAATGGTCGCTTCGACTTTGCCGGCGTCCTTGTAGACGTCATCGGCCGGAGCCGCAACGGTCACGGTGCCGGTGGTCTTGCCGGCTTCGATGGTGATCACGGCGCCATTCGACAGGGTCACGGTCACCGGAGTGCCGGCCGGGTTGGTCAGCGTGGCGGTGTAGACGATCGAGCCGCCTTCGGCCACGGAGCCAGTGGCGCTCAGGGTCAGGTTGGTGGTGTCGACGGTATCGGTGACGGTGGTCGAAACCGGTGTTTTGTCGGCCACCAGATTCTCGTAGTTACCACCCGTCACGCCAGTGATCGCGTTGCTCAGTGGCGCATGGCCGTTGAGCGCATCGTTCGGCGCAGTGGTGGTCACGGTACCGGTGGTTTTACCCACTTCAATCGTGATGCTCTGACCGTTGGCCAAAGTGACAACCACAGGCGAGCCGGTGACTGGCGCGCCAACCGTCGCGGTGTAAGTGACGGTGCCGCCTTCAGCGGCCGTTTCGGAAGCGGTCAGCTTCACCGTCGTCGTATCGATGGTGTCGGTGACTTCCGTTACGGCTGGAACGGTACTCGGAACGAGGTTCTCGAAGTTGCCACCGGTTGCATCCTTGATGGTGACTTCGACCTTGCCGGCGTCTTTGTAGACGTCGTCGGCTGGAGCGGCAACGGTCACGGTGCCCGTGGTCTTGCCGGCTTCGATGGTGATGACGGCGCCGTTCGACAGGGTCACGGTCAGCGGCGTGCCGGCCGGGTTGGTCAAGGTGGCGGTGTAAACGATCGAGCCACCCTCGGCCACGGTGCCGGTCGCGGTCAGCGACAGGTTGGTGGTGTCGACGGTGTCAGTCACGGTGGTGTTGACCGGGGTTTTGTCAGCTACGAGGTTTTCGTAGTTGCCGCCCGTCACGTCGGTGATCGCATTGGTCAGCGGTGCATGACCGTTCAACGCATCGTTCGGTGCGGTGGTGGTGACGGTGCCGGTGGTCTTGCCGACTTCGATGGTGATCGACTGACCGTTAGACAGGGTCACGGTCACTGGCGAGCCAGTCACAGGCGCGCCAACAGTCGCGGTGTAAGTGACAGTGCCACCTTCAGCCGCCGACTCGGTCGCGGTGAGTTTCACCGTGGTGGTGTCGATGGTGTCGGTGACCTGGGTTACGGCCGGAACGGTGCTTGGCACCAGGTTCTCGAAGTTGCCGCCCGTGGCCGTCGAAATGGTTGCTTCGACTTTACCCGCATCTTTGTAGACGTCATCGGCCGGAGCCGGAACGCTTACGGTGCCGGTGGTTTTACCGGCTTCGATGGTAATCACCGCGCCGTTGCTCAGGGTCACGGTGACCGGCGTACCGGCTGGGTTGGTCAGGGTCGCGGTGTAGACGATCGAACCACCCTCGGCCACGGAGCCAGTGGCGCTCAGGGTCAGGTTGGTAGTGTCGACGGTGTCAGTCACGGTGGTGCTGACTGGCGTCTTGTCGGCCACGAGGTTCTCGTAATTGCCGCCCGTCACGCCAGTGATCGCGTTGGTCAGCGGCGCGTGGCCGTTGAGTGCATCGTTCGGCGCGGTGGTGGTGACGGTGCCGGTGGTCTTGCCGACTTCGATGGTGATCGACTGGCCGTTGGCCAGGGTCACGGTTACAGGCGAACCGGTCACAGGTGCGCCAACAGTTGCGGTGTAGGTGACAGTGCCGCCTTCAGCCGCCGACTCGGTCGCGGTGAGTTTCACCGTGGTGGTGTCGATGGTGTCGGTGACGTTGGTCACGGCTGGAACGGTGCTCGGCACCAGGTTCTCGAAACCGCCACCGGTGGCGGTCGAAATGGTCGCCTCGACTTTACCCGCATCTTTGTAGACGTCATCGGCTGGCGCAGGAACGGTCACGGTGCCAGTGGTCTTGCCGGCTTCGATGGTGATCACCGCGCCGTTCGACAGGGTAACGGTCACCGGAGTACCAGCCGGGTTGGTCAGGGTGGCGGTGTAGACAATCGAGCCACCCTCGGCGACCGAATCGGTGGCCGTCAGGTTCAGGTTGGTCGTGTCGACGGTGTCCGACACCGAGGTGTTTGCCGGTTTGCTGTCGACCGCCAGGTTTTCGTAGTTGCCGCCGGTGGCCTTGTCGATGGTCACGCTCAGCGAGCTGCCGCCAGCCAGCGGGCTGTTCGGTGCGACGAAGTTCACGGTGCCGGTGGTTTCGCCGACGGCGATGGTGATGGTCTGGCCGTTGGACAGGGTCACGACGACCGGCGAGCCGGTCACGGGCGCCGTCACGGTCGCGGTGTAGACCACGGTTTCGCCTTCGGCGACGTTGGCGGTAGCGGTCAGCGACACGGTGGACGTGTCGATGGTGTCATTGACGGTGGTGACCGCCGGGGCGGTGCTGGTGACCAGGTGTTCGAAGTCGCCACCGGTGGCGCCCTTGATGGTCGTTTCGACGGTGCCGGCGTCCTTGTAGACGTCGTCCTTCGGTGCATCGACGGTCACGGTGCCGGTGGTTTTGCCGGCCTCGATGGTGATCACGGCGCCGTTGCTCAACGTCACGGTCACCGGGGTGCCGGCGGCGTTGGTCAGGGTCGCGGTGTAGGTGATCTGGCCACCTTCGTTGACTGCCGGCGTCGCGCTCAGGGTCAGGTTGGTGGTGTCGACGGTGTCGGTCACGGTGGTGCTGACCGGTGTCTTGTCGGCTACGAGGTTCTCGTAGTTGCCGCCGCTCACGCCAGTGATCGAGTTGGTCAGCGGTTCGTGACCGTTGAGTGCGTCGTTCGGCGCGGTGGTGGTCACGGTGCCGGTGGTTTTGCCGACTTCGATGGTGATCGACTGACCGTTGGCCAAGGTCACGGTGACCGGCGAGCCAGTCACAGGTGCGCCAACAGTCGCGGTGTAAGTGACGGTGCCGCCTTCAGCCGCCGACTCGGTCGCGGTCAGTTTGACGGTCGAGGTGTCGATGGTATCGGTCACTTCGGTGACGGCCGGAACGGTGCTTGGCACCAGGTTCTCGAAGTTGCCGCCAGTGACCGTCGAAATGGTTGCTTCGACTTTACCCGCATCTTTGTAGACGTCATCGGCCGGAGCCGGAACGCTGACGGTGCCGGTAGTTTTGCCGGCCTCGATGGTGATCACGGCACCGTTCGACAGGGTCACGGTCACCGGGGTGCCGGCCGGATTGGTCAGGGTCGCGGTGTAAATGATCGAACCACCCTCGGCCACAGAACCGGTGGCGCTCAGGGTCAAGTTGGTGGTGTCGACGGTGTCGGTGACGGTGGTGCTGACCGGCGTCTTGTCGGCCACGAGGTTCTCGTAGTTGCCGCCGGTTACGCCGGTGATCGAGTTGGTCAGTGGCTCATGACCGTTCAGCGCGTCGTTAGGTGCTGTGGTGGTGACGGTGCCGGTGGTTTTACCGACTTCGATGGTGATCGACTGGCCGTTGGACAGGGTCACAGTCACAGGCGAACCGGTGACAGGCGCGCCGACGGTGGCGGTGTAAGTGACGGTGCCGCCTTCAGCTGCCGATTCAGTCGCGGTCAGTTTGACCGTGGTGGTGTCGATGGTGTCGGTGACTTCGGTGACGGCCGGAACGGTGCTTGGTACCAGGTTCTCGAAGTTGCCGCCGGACGCGTCCTTGATGGTGACTTCGACTTTGCCCGCGTCTTTGTAGACGTCATCGGCCGGCGCCGGAACGCTGACGGTGCCGGTGGTTTTACCGGCCTCGATGGTGATGACAGCGCCGTTGCTCAACGTCACGGTCACCGGCGTGCCGGCCGGGTTGGTCAGGGTCGCGGTGTAGACGATCGAACCGCCTTCAGCCACAGAACCGGTAGCACTGAGGGTCAAATTGGTAGTGTCGACGGTGTCGGTGACAGTAGTCGAAACAGGGGTTTTGTCAGCAACCAGATTCTCGTAATTGCCGCCGCTGACGCCAGTGATCGAGTTGCTCAGTGGCTCGTGACCGTTCAACGCATCGTTCGGCGCGGTGGTGGTGACGGTGCCAGTGGTCTTGCCCACTTCGATGGTGATCGACTGACCGTTGGCCAAGGTCACGGTGACCGGCGAACCAGTCACGGGTGCACCCACAGTCGCGGTGTAAGTGACTGTGCCACCTTCAGCTGCCGACTCGGTCGCGGTCAGTTTGACCGTGGTGGTGTCGATGGTGTCAGTGACTTCAGTCACGGCAGGAACAGTGCTCGGAACCAGGTTCTCGAAGTTACCGCCGGTTGCATCCTTGATGGTCACTTCGACTTTACCGGCGTCTTTGTAGACGTCATCGGCAGGGGCTGGAACGGTCACGGTGCCGGTGGTTTTGCCCGCTTCGATGGTGATGACGGAGCCGTTGCTCAACGTCACGGTCACCGGCGTGCCGGCCGGGTTGGTCAGGGTCGCGGTGTAAACGATCGAACCGCCTTCGGCCACG
Source organism: Pseudomonas sp. FW215-R2 (assembly GCF_058789255.1). Lineage (NCBI taxonomy): Bacteria > Pseudomonadati > Pseudomonadota > Gammaproteobacteria > Pseudomonadales > Pseudomonadaceae > Pseudomonas > Pseudomonas sp. FW215-R2. Next base: position 28,669 of record NZ_JBYTBO010000031.1, on the reverse strand, counting down.
GAGCCAGTCGCGGTCAGCGACAGATTAGTGGTGTCGACAGTGTCGGTGACCGTAGTCGAAACCGGGGTTTTGTCAGCCACGAGGTTTTCGTAGTTGCCACCGGAAACGCCAGTGATCGAGTTGCTCAGTGGTTCATGGCCGTTCAACGCATCGTTCGGCGCGGTGGTGGTCACGGTACCGGTGGTTTTGCCGACTTCGATGGTGATGGTCTGGCCGTTGGCCAGGGTCACGGTCACAGGCGAACCGGTGACGGGGGCGCCAACGGTCGCGGTATAGGTGACGGTGCCACCTTCGGCTACGGACGTATCGGCGCTCAACTTCACGGTCGAGGTGTCGATGGTATCGGTCACTTCAGTGACGGCCGGAACGGTGCTTGGCACCAGGTTCTCGAAGTTGCCGCCGGAAGCGTCCTTGATGGTCACTTCGACTTTGCCGGCGTCCTTGTAGACGTCATCGGCCGGAGCCGGAACGGTCACGGTGCCCGTGGTCTTGCCAGCTTCGATGGTGATGACGGAGCCATTGCTCAACGTCACGGTTACCGGGGTGCCGGCCGGATTGGTCAGGGTCGCGGTGTAGACGATTGAACCGCCCTCGGCCACGGAGCCAGTCGCGGTCAGCGAGAGATTGGTGGTGTCGACGGTATCGGTGACGGTGGTGCTGACCGGCGTCTTGTCGGCCACGAGGTTTTCGTAGTTGCCGCCGCTCACGCCAGTGATCGAGTTGCTCAGTGGCTCATGACCGTTCAGTGCATCGTTCGGCGCGGTGGTGGTCACGGTACCGGTGGTTTTGCCGACTTCGATGGTGATGGTCTGGCCGTTGGCCAAAGTGACGGTGACCGGCGAACCGGTCACTGGCGCGCCCACCGTGGCGGTGTAGGTGACGGTGCCGCCTTCAGCAGCGGACTCGGTCGCGGTGAGTTTCACCGTGGTGGTGTCGATGGTATCGGTGACGTCGGTGACGGCTGGAACGGTGCTCGGCACCAGGTTCTCGAAGTTGCCGCCGGACGCATCCTTGATGGTCACTTCGACTTTGCCGGCGTCTTTATAGACGTCATCGGCTGGCGCCGGAACGGTCACGGTGCCAGTGGTTTTACCCGCTTCGATAGTGATGACGGAGCCGTTGCTCAACGTCACGGTCACTGGCGTGCCTGCCGGGTTGGTCAGGGTCGCGGTGTAGACGATCGAACCGCCCTCGGCCACGGAGCCAGTCGCGGTCAGCGACAGATTGGTGGTGTCGACGGTATCGGTGACGGTGGTGCTGACCGGCGTCTTGTCAGCCACGAGGTTTTCGTAGTTGCCGCCAGTCACGCCAGTGATCGAGTTGCTCAGTGGCTCATGACCGTTCAATGCATCGTTCGGTGCCGTGGTGGTCACGGTGCCGGTGGTCTTGCCGACTTCGATGGTGATGGTCTGGCCATTGGCCAAAGTGACAGTCACTGGCGAGCCGGTCACAGGCGCGCCCACGGTCGCGGTGTAGGTGACAGTGCCACCTTCAGCAGCGGTTTCGGAAGCGGTCAGCTTCACGGTCGTCGTGTCGATGGTGTCAGTGACTTCAGTGACGGCCGGAACGGTGCTTGGCACCAGGTTCTCGAAGTTGCCGCCGGAAGTGTCCTTGATGGTCACTTCGACTTTGCCGGCATCTTTGTAGACGTCATCGGCAGGGGCTGGAACTGTCACGGTACCGGTGGTTTTACCCGCTTCGATGGTAATGACGGAGCCGTTGCTCAACGTCACAGTCACCGGCGTACCGGCCGGGTTGGTCAATGTAGCGGTGTAAACGATCGAACCACCTTCGGCCACGGAGCCAGTGGCGCTCAAGGTCAGGTTGGTGGTGTCGACGGTATCGGTCACGGTGGTGCTGACCGGCGTTTTGTCGGCCACGAGGTTTTCGTAGTTGCCGCCGGAAACGCCGGTGATCGAGTTGCTCAGCGGCGCCTGGCCGGTCAGCACATCGTTTGGCGCCGTGGTGGTCACGGTACCGGTAGTCTTGCCGACTTCGATGGTGATCGACTGACCGTTGGCCAAAGTGACAGTCACTGGCGAGCCGGTGACCGGTGCACTCACCGTGGCGGTGTAGGTGACAGTGCCGCCTTCCGCGACCGACGTATCAGCCGTCAGTTTGACGGTCGAAGTGTCGATGGTATCGGTGACTTCCGTGACGGCCGGAACGGTGCTTGGTACCAGATTCTCGAAGTTGCCACCGGAAGCGTCCTTGATGGTGACTTCGACCTTGCCGGCATCTTTGTAGACGTCATCGGCTGGCGCAGGAACCGTTACGGTGCCAGTTGTTTTACCGGCCTCGATGGTGATGACGGAGCCGTTGCTCAACGTCACGGTCACCGGCGTGCCTGCGGGGTTGGTCAGGGTTGCGGTGTAAACAATCGAGCCGCCTTCGGCCACGGAGCCGGTAGCGCTCAGGGTCAGGTTGGTAGTGTCGACGGTATCGGTCACGGTGGTGCTGACCGGGGTCTTGTCGGCTACGAGGTTCTCGTAGTTGCCGCCCGTTACGCCAGTGATCGAGTTGCTCAGTGGCTCATGACCGTTCAACGCATCGTTTGGCGCGGTAGTGGTGACGGTGCCGGTGGTTTTGCCGACGTCGATGGTGATGGTCTGGCCGTTGGCCAAAGTGACGGTGACCGGCGAACCGGTCACTGGCGCGCCCACCGTAGCGCTATAAGTGACAGTACCGCCTTCAGCCGCCGACTCGGTCGCGGTCAGTTTGACCGTAGTGGTATCGATGGTGTCGGTGACTTCGGTGACGGCCGGAACGGTGCTCGGCACCAGGTTCTCGAAATTGCCGCCAGTGGTGCCGGTAATGCTGACTTCGACCTTGCCGGCGTCTTTATAGACGTCATCGGCTGGCGCCGGAACGGTCACAGTGCCAGTGGTTTTGCCAGCCTCGATGGTGATGACGGAGCCGTTGCTCAACGTCACGGTCACCGGGGTGCCGGCCGGATTGGTCAGGGTCGCGGTGTAGACGATCGAACCGCCTTCAGCCACGGAACCGGTGGCGCTCAGCGACAGGTTGGTGGTGTCGATAGAGTCGGTGACCGTGGTGGTCGCCGGCGTCGTGTTCGGTACCAGGTTTTCGAAGTTGCCGCCGGTAGCGCCGGTAATCGTGGTGCTGACGGTGCCACCGTTGTTGTAGACGTCATTCGGTGCGGTCGGCACGTTGACGCTGCCGCTGGTCTTGCCGGCTTCGATGGTGATGGTCGAGCCGTTCGACAGGGTGACGGTCACCGGCGTCTGTGCCGGGTTGGTCAAGGTCGCGGTGTAGGTGATCTGGCCGCCTTCGACCACGGTGCCGGTGGCTGTCAGGGTCAAACCGGTGGTGTCGATCGAGTCCACAATCGTGGTGACGGCCGGCGTCGGGTTCGGCACCAGGTTTTCGAAGTTGCCGCCGGTTGCGCCCGTAATCGTGGTAGTGACGGTGCTGCCGTTGTTATAGACGTCATTCGGCGCGGTCGGCACGTTGACGGTGCCGGTGGTCTGGCCGGCGCCGATGGTGATGGTCGAGCCGTTGGACAGGGTGACGGTGACCGGTGTCTGCGCCGGGTTGGTCAGGGTCGCGGTGTAGGTGATCTGGCCACCTTCGGTGACGCTGTTGCCCGCCGTCAGGGTGACGGTGGTGGTGTCGATGGTGTCGGTGACCTGGGTCACGGCCGGGGTGGTCGGCACGGTGACGGTAATGCCGTTGCCACCGGTGGTGCCGGTGACGGTCACGTTGATCTGGGTCGGGTCGTTGTAGACCGTATCGTTCGGTGCCAATGGCACGTTGACGGTGCCGGTGGTGGAGCCTGCCGGAATCACGATCACCGAGCCGTTGGACAGGGTGATGGTCAGGTCGGTCAGCGGCGCCTGGGTCAGGGTCGCGGTGTATACAAGCACGCCGCCGGCTTCAGTGATGGTCGGCGTGGCGCTGAGGCTCAGGGTCGAGTCGCGCAGGGCGTTGGTGGTGGTATCGGTGGTCTGGCCACCGGTGATGTTCTGGGCGGCCTGGCCACCGGAGTTGATGCCTGCGGTCGGGAAGCCGATGGTCGGGTCGACACGGCCTGCGGTCGCGTCGAGCATCACGAAACTGTGGCCGCCACCGGCAGCACCGCCCGTGCCTGCGGCGCTTGGGCCGGCAGCGGTGGCTTCAAGGGCGGTGGTCGGGTCAGCGCCGGCGGCGATGGCTTGTTGCAGTTCTGCAACGGACGGCGCGGCTTGCGCAGAGGCCTCGGCCAGATCGGTGCTGGAGTCCGGAGTGCTGGCGCTCCACTGCGTGTCGCGGCCCAGGTCCAGGGTGCGACCATCGGCCAGTTCCAGGGACACCGCGCCGGAAACGCCGGTATCGACCTGATCACCGACGAACAAGCGGTCGCCTTCAACGAGTACGCGACGGACGCCCTCTGGGGACACCACGAAAACCTGACCGACAATGCTTTTGACGATGGCAACAACACTGCTCATTGAAGACTCTCCGGGTGTCACGTTCAGTTGACTTCCATAGACCTGATGGCTTTCTGCGCCGATTCAGTCTGGACGTACTTTTAAAAAAATGTGAATCAAGTTTGACGCTGATCTTCGTCAATATTTTGGCTAGATTCTTTCGCTATTAAGTTTATGCCAAACTATTGACCTTCTGGGAGCCATCCTAAACAATCGCCCCAGTAATGTCACATTGATATTTATGCGGCGACCTGCCTTCAGCGTGTGATCCAGTTCCGGTTTTAAACTTTCCGACATACGGTCATTCCGGTTGCCATCTTCCGACGCAGCTCGCCATTTTGCTGTGATTCAAGACAAGAAGTTCTGGGAAATCTTTACCATGCGTTCGCACCTGCTCAAGGCTCTACCCTTCGCTCTCGCCGCCTCTTTTGCACAAGCACAATCCTTACCGGAAGCCATGCAACAGGCACTGGATGTCCATCCGGAAATCCAGGCAGGGGTCAACAGTCGATTGGCTGCGGATTATCAGTTAAAGGCTGCCAAAGGTGGATACCTGCCCAAGGTCGATCTGCTCGGCGGTTATGGCCGTGAAGGCACCGACAGCGTCACCACCCGTGCCAACGGTGGCGGCAATCACTGGGAAACCCTGAATCGCGGCGAGTCGAGTGTGCGCCTGTCGCAAATGGTTTTTGACGGTTTTGCGACGTCCAGCGAAGTCGGGCGTCAACAAGCCACCGTCAACTCCCGCGCCTACTCCTTGCTGGGCACCTCCGAACGCACCGCGCTGACCGTGGCCCAGGTTTACCTGGACGTGTTGACCCGTCGCGAATTCGTGCGCCTGGCCGAGGAAAACCTCAAGAGCCACCAGCGTATCTACGACCAGATCCAGTTGCGCACCCAGCGCGGCGTCGGCAGCGGTGCCGACCTCGACCAGGCCGAAGCGCGGATGGCCCAGGCCCGCAACAATCTGCTGACCGAGCAGACCAACCTCGCCGACTCGGAAACCAACTTCCTCAGCGCTGTCGGCCAGATGCCCGATCAACTGGAGCGTCCGGCGCCGTTCATGGCGATGATGCCGGCCAACCTCAATGAAGCGCGCCAGCAGATGCTGGAAAACAGCCCGATCCTGCGCTCGGCCGAGTCCGACATCGCTGCTGCCGAGAAGCAGTACGAAACCGCCAAGTCGACCTTCTACCCACGTTTCGACGCCGAACTGGGCCGCACCGCCGACAACGACCTCGACGGTCAGAACGGTCACAACAATGAATGGCAGGCGATGCTGCGCATGCGCTTCAACCTGTACTCCGGTGGCAGCAACAAGGCTGACCTGGAATCCAAGTCCTACCTGTCGAATCAGGCGCTGGACATCCGCAACAACGCCCTGCGTCAGTTGAACGAAGAACTGGGCCTGGCCTGGAACGCCTTGAACAACGCCAACGCCCAGGTGCCGATCGCTCAGCAGTACGTTGATCACAGCACCTCGGTGCGTACCGCTTACCAGCGTCAGTTCAGCCTCGGCGAACGAACCCTGCTGGATTTGCTCGACAGTGAAAACGAACTGTTCACCGCTTCGCGCCGTCTGGCCGAGATCAAAAACATTCAGTTATTTACTCAGTACCGAATCAAGGCGACCATGGGCGAGTTGCTCAAGAGCCAGGGAGTGGTCGCACCGATGGCATCCGTTGTGCAGAACGACGTGAAGCCCAAGGTCCAACTGCCCGGGATGAATTGAGTTGTCCCTTTTCAACTGTTAAAGAGTGTCGAGCGTGGAATCAGAAGTCAGTCGAGTTCATCTCAGTCATGATCCACGCGCGTTGCACGACGATCCGTTACTGGATGGTCTGCTCGCCCTTTGCATGCTGCACCAGAAACCCGCCAGCGCGGCGATGCTGACCACCGGTCTGCCGCTGCCCAAGCAACGCCTGAGTGTCGAGCTGCTGCCCCGTGCGGCGGCGCGCGCCGGACTGCAGGGGCGGGTGCTGCAACGCAAGCTGGAAGAGATTCCGGCCATCGCCATGCCGGCGCTGTTGCTGCTCAAGGATGGTCGCAGCGCTGTCCTGCTCGGCTGGCAGGGTGAGAACGAAGCCCGGGTGTTGCTCAGCGAAACCGACGGCGGCGAGTCCCTCGTCAACCGTGAGCTGCTGGCCGACGACTACCTCGGCAAAGTGTTCTTCGCCCAACCCCAGCACAAATTCGACGTCAACCATGGCACGCTGATCCCGCGTGCACGCTCGTGGTTCCGCGACACCCTCAAGCGCTCGCGCTGGCTGTACGTCGACGCCATCGCCGCCAGTTTCCTGATCAACATCATCGCCATGGCCGCGCCGCTGTTCGTGATGAACGTCTACGACCGCGTAGTGCCGAACCAGGCTGAAGCGACCCTGTGGGTCCTCGCACTGGGCATCACTGGCGCCTACATTTTCGACCTGATCCTCAAGAGCCTGCGCAGCCTGTGCCTGGATCTGGCCGGCAAGAAAACCGACCTGATCATCTCCGCCACGCTGTTCGAACGCATTGTCGGCATGGCCATGAAATACCGCCCGGCGCGGGTCGGCAGCTTTGCCCAGAACATCCATGAGTTCCAGAGCCTGCGCGATTTCCTCGCCTCGCTGACCCTGACCAGCCTGATCGACCTGCCGTTCACCCTCCTGATCTTCATCGTCATCGCGATTCTCGGCGGGCATCTGGTGTGGATTCCGGTGCTGGCCTTCCCGATTGCGCTGCTGATCGGCTACGCACTGCAGAAGCCGCTGGTGGCAACCATGGAACGCACCATGGCGCTGGGGGCCGAGCGTCAGTCGAGCCTGATCGAAACCCTCGCCGGCCTCGACGCGGTGAAGGTCAACAACGCCGAAAGCGAACGCCAGTATCAGTGGGAACAAACCATTGGCACTCTCAGCCGCCTCGAGCTGCGGGTGAAAATGCTCTCCGGCCTGGCGATGAACATCACCCTGCTGATCCAGCAACTGGCCGGGGTGATCATGATCGTCTTCGGCGTGTACCAGATCATCGCCGGCAACCTGAGCATGGGCGGTCTGATTGCCTGCTACATGCTCAGCGGTCGCGCACTGAGCCCGCTGGCATCGCTGTCCGGTTTGCTGACTCGTTATCAGCAGGCGCGGGTGACCATGACCTCGGTCGACCAGATGATGGAGCTGCCGCAGGAGCGCAATTTCGAAGAGCGCCCGCTGAGCCGCAAGGTGCTGCAAGGCGCCATTGAATGCCGTCAGCTCAACTTCACCTACCCGGATCAACAGAACCCGGCGCTGAAAAACATCAACCTGGTGATCCGTCCCGGCGAGAAGATCGGCATCATCGGCCGCAGCGGTTCGGGCAAGAGCTCGCTGGCCAAACTGCTGGTCGGCCTGTATCAGCCGGACGATGGCGCGTTGCTGGTGGATGGCGTCGATATCCGCCAGATCGACGTCAGCGAGTTGCGCTACAACATCGGCTACGTGCCGCAGGACATCCAGCTGCTGGCCGGCACCCTGCGTGACAACCTGATTTCCGGCGCCCGTTACGTCGAGGACGAGCTGGTGCTGCAAGCCGCCGAACTGGCCGGCGTGCATGAATTCGCCCGCCTGCACCCGCAGGGTTATGAACTGCAAGTCGGCGAGCGCGGGCAGAACCTGTCCGGCGGCCAGCGGCAGAACGTCGCCCTGGCCCGGGCGCTGTTGCTCAATCCGCCGATCCTGCTGCTCGACGAACCGACCAGCGCCATGGACAACACCGGCGAAGAGCGCCTCAAGCAACGCCTGGCTGCAGTCGTTGAAAACAAGACCGTGGTGCTGGTGACGCACCGGGCGTCACTGCTGTCGCTGGTGGATCGTCTGCTGGTGATCGACCGCGGGCAGATTCTCGCCGATGGCCCGAAAGCCGCCGTGATGGAAGCGTTGAAGAAGGGGCAGATCAGTGTTGCTTAAGTCGGGTTTCAAGGATTCGATCCGTCGCTACTTCAAGGGCTCTGCCTCGCTGCAGGGCCAGCCGCTGCCGGAGGTCAACAAGGCCTTGATCGAGGACGCGCCGCGTGTGGTGCGGCTGACGATCTGGGCGATCATCGGTTTCTTCGTGTTCCTGATGCTGTGGGCCAACTTCGCCGTCATCGACGAAGTGACCAAAGGCGACGGCAAGGCGATTCCATCGTCGAAGATCCAGAAAATCCAGAACCTTGAGGGCGGTATCGTCTCCGAGCTGTTCGTCAAGGAAGGCCAGATTGTCGAAGCCGGCGCCCCGCTGGTTCGCCTGGACGACACGCGATTCGCTTCCAACGTCGGCGAAACCGAAGCTGATCGCTTGTCGATGCTGCTGCGGGTCGAGCGCCTGAGCGCCGAAGTCGATGACCGTCCGCTGAATTTCCCGGAGGACGTGCTCAAAGCCGTGCCGGGTCAGGCCAAGAGCGAAGAATCGCTGTACGTCAGCCGTCGTCAGCAATTGCACGATGAAGTCGGCGGCTTGCAGGAGCAGTTGATCCAGCGTCAGCAAGAGTTGCGCGAGTTCACCTCGAAGCAGGCGCAGTACCGCCAGCAACTCGGCCTGCAACGCCAGGAAATCAACATGTCCGAGCCGCTCGTGGCCCAGGGCGCGGTGTCGCCGGTGGAAGTGCTGCGACTCAAGCGTGCAGAAGTGGAAACCCGTGGTCAGCTCGACGCCACCACACTGGCGATCCCGCGTGCCGAATCGGCGATCAAGGAAGTGCAGCGCAAGATCGACGAAACTCGCGGCAAATTCCGCAGCGAAGCCCTGACTCAGCTCAACGAAGCCCGCACCGACCTGAACAAGGCCCAGGCCACCGGCAAGGCGCTGGAAGACCGGGTCAGCCGGACGCTCGTCACCTCGCCGGTGCGCGGCATCGTCAACAAGATGCTGGTCAACACCATCGGCGGCGTGATCCAGCCGGGCAGCGATTTGCTGGAAATCGTGCCGCTGGACGACACCTTGCTGGTCGAAGCGAAGATCCGTCCGCAGGACATTGCGTTCCTGCATCCGGGCCAGGAAGCCACGGTGAAATTCACCGCGTATGACTACACCATCTACGGTGGTCTGAAGGCCAAGCTCGAGCAAATCGGTGCCGACACCATCACCGACGAAGACAAGAAAACCACCTACTACATCATCAAGCTGCGCACCGATCGCAGCCATCTCGGCACTGACGAGAAGCCGTTGCTGATCATCCCGGGGATGGTGGCGTCGGTGGATATCATCACCGGCAAGAAGACCGTGCTGAGCTACCTGCTCAAACCGATCATCCGGGCGCGGGCCGAGGCGCTGCACGAACGGTAAATCTTCACGGACGCCTTTGCGGTACTCGCGAAGGCGTCCGTCGCAACAACACATTCCGTCCAGAAGTGACACAAATGGTCACTCACCATCCAGTCCATTCCAAAGCAATCGCCATATCGTTATTCGCTAACGGTATTTAAATTCCGCTTCTTATAGCTATAAAGTCGACCTCCTGCGTACCTGCCGACCAATCGGCGCGCCGCACGACACGAACCAACACGCAATCCAGCGTGAGTTTCTGATCGACGCGCGCGCCCTTGAGCGTGCCGTGCGTGGGAGATTGATTGATGTCCGCAGCTACTGCTACCCCAAGCGCCGCGACTGTCGCGCCGCAAACCTTCGAGATCCGCCCGTTCAGCGGTGCCGTCGGCGCCGAAATCATCGGCCTCGACCTGACCCGTTCGGTCAACGATGAAGACTTCGCCCGCATCCACCGCGCGCACCTCGATCACCACGTCGTGGTGTTCCGCGACCAGCGCATCACCCCGCAACAGCAGATCGATTTCAGCCGCCGCTTCGGCGTGTTGCAGATCCACGTGCTCAAGCAGTTCCTGCTGGCCAATCACCCGGAAATCCTCATAGTTTCCAACATCGTCGAGAACGGCCAGAACATCGGCCTCGGTGATGCCGGCAAATTCTGGCACTCGGACCTCTCCTATAAAGAGCTGCCGAGCCTCGGCTCGATGCTGCACGCCCAGGAGCTGCCGTCCGAAGGCGGCGACACCCTGTTCGCCGACATGCACAAAGCCTGGGACAGCCTGCCCGACGCGCTGCGCAAAGCCGTCGAAGGCCGTTCGGCTGCGCATTCCTACACTGCGCGTTACAGCGAAACCAAATTCGAAGGCAACTGGCGCCCGACCCTGACCCCGGAGCAATTGGCCCAAGTCGCCGAGGTCGTGCACCCGGTGGTCCGCACCCACCCGGAAAACGGCCGCAAGGCGTTGTTCGTCAGCGAAGGCTTCACCACCCGCATCGTCGGCCTGCCGGAGGACGAGAGCAAACAACTGCTCGATGAGCTCTACGCCCACAGCGTGCTGCCGCAGAACATCTATCGCCATCAATGGCAGCCCCACGACCTGGTGTTCTGGGACAACCGTTCGCTGATCCACCTTGCCGCCGGTTGCCCTGCGCACCTGCGCCGCAAGTTGTATCGCACCACCATCCAGGGCGACGCGCCTTTCTGATTTGCCGGAGAACCGATCATGTCCAAACGTCTTCCATTCGCGCCGCTGGCGGCGGCCATCGGCCTCGGTTTCAGCCTGATCGCCGGCAGCCTGGTGGCGCCGACCGTGGCCCACGCCGAAGGTGAAATCCGCATCGCCGAACAGTTCGGCATTGTCTATTTATTGCTCAATGTGGTGCGCGATCAGGGACTGATCGAGAAGTACGGCAAGCAGGAAGGGCTCGACATCAAGGTCGACTGGACTCAGTTGTCGGGTGGCGCGGCGGTCAATGATGCGCTGCTTTCCGGTTCCATCGACATTGCCGGCGCTGGCGTCGGGCCGTTGCTGACCATCTGGGATCGCACCCATGGCAAGCAGAACGTCAAGGCCGTGGCCTCGCTGGGCAACTTCCCGTATTACCTCGTCAGCAACAATCCAAAGGTCAAGACCATCGCCGACTTCACCGAGAAGGATCGCATCGCGGTGCCGGCGGTCGGGGTGTCGGTGCAGTCGCGTTTCCTGCAATACGCGGCCGCCAAGCAGTGGGGCGACAAGGAATTCAATCGCCTCGACAAGTACACCATCGCCGTCCCGCACCCGGACGCCACCGCTGCGTTGATCGCCGGCGGCACCGAGCTGACCGGGCATTTCTCTAATCCGCCATTCCAGGATCAGGCGCTGCAGAACCCGAACGTGCACGTGGTGCTCAACTCCTATGACGTGCTCGGGCCGAACTCGCCGACCGTGCTGTTTGCCACCGAGAAATTCCGCAACGACAACCCGAAGACCTACAAGGCGTTCGTTGAAGCCCTGACTGAAGCCGCGCAATTTGCGCAGAACGATAAAGGTGCGGCGGCGGACACTTACATCCGCGTGACCAAGGCCAAGATCGACCGTGCCGAGCTGCTGAAAATCATCGACAACCCGCAGTTCGAGTTCAGCGTCACGCCGAAAAACACCTACCCGCTCGCCGAGTTCCTCTACCGCGTTGGCGCGATCAAGAACAAACCTGAATCGTGGAAGGACTACTTCTTCCAGGACGCCAAACCGCTGCAAGGGAGCTGATCGACATGAACGCCCCCTTGCAAGGCCACGCGGCCAGCAACCCGATCGCCACAGCGCAGGCGCTGTTGGCGGTCGACCAGGTCAGCCTCGAATACCGCACGCCGCAGCGCGTCGTGCGCGCCACACACCAGGTCAGTTTCGAAGTCGACCAGCAGGATCGCTTCGTGCTGCTCGGCCCGTCCGGTTGCGGTAAATCGACGTTGCTCAAAGCCGTCGCCGGGTTCATTGCGCCGTGCGAGGGCGAGATCCGTCTGCAAGGCCAGCGCGTCGACGCGCCGGGGCCGGACCGGATCGTGGTGTTTCAGGAGTTCGATCAACTGCCACCGTGGAAAACCGTCAAACAGAACGTGATGTTTCCGCTGCTGGCCTCGCGCACCCTGAAGAAAAAAGAAGCCGAAGAGCGTGCTCTGCATTATCTGGAAAAAGTCGGCCTGGCAGCGTTCGCCGATGCCTATCCGCACACCTTGTCCGGCGGCATGAAGGCGCGGGTGGCGATTGCCCGGGCGCTGGCGATGCAGCCGAAAATCCTGCTGATGGACGAGCCATTCGCCGCGCTGGATGCCCTGACCCGCCGCAAGATGCAGGAGGAATTGCTGCTGCTCTGGGAGGAGGTGCGTTTCACGTTGTTGTTCGTCACCCACTCGATTGAAGAAGCGCTGGTGGTCGGCAATCGCATCCTGCTGCTGTCGCCGCATCCGGGGCGGGTGAGGGCGGAAGTGCACAGTCATCAATACGATCTGCAAAGCCTCGGCGGCGTGGCGTTCCAGGAGTCGGCGCGGCGCATTCATCGGCTGCTGTTCGATGAAGGGCAGTCGCCGGAAACCGAGCGCGAGCACGATTTCAACGACATTCGCATCGCTTATTGAGCCACCCGGAGGATCGCCCGATGAGCCATTCATCATCCGTACGTCAAGAATTCGAAATTGATTTGCAGCCGCTGACCAGCGTGCCGGTGGAGCGCGAACTACCGCTGGGCCAGCGCCTGTGGCAGCAGGGCTGGCTGCGCAAAAGCGTGATCCTGATTCTGCTCGCGGTGCTCTGGGAAGTGGTGGCCCGCGTGCAGAACAATGATCTGTTGCTGCCGAGCTTTTTGCAGACCAGTCATGCGCTGTACGACGGCTTGCTCAGTGGTGAACTGCTGGGCAAGGTGTGGATCTCGCTGGTGGTGCTGCTCAAGGGTTACCTGATTGGCATCGTCCTGGCCTTCGCCCTGACCACGCTGGCGGTTTCGACCCAATTCGGCCGGGACCTGCTGAGTACCCTGACCTCGATGTTCAACCCGTTGCCGGCGATTGCGCTGTTGCCGCTGGCGTTGCTGTGGTTCGGCCTGGGCCAGAACAGCCTGATTTTCGTGCTGGTGCATTCGGTGTTGTGGGCGCTGGCGCTGAACACTTACGCCGGGTTTCTCGGCGTCTCGGAAACCCTGCGCATGGCTGGGCGCAACTACGGTTTGAAGGGCATGCGCTTCGTGCTGTTCATCCTGATTCCGGCGGCGCTGCCGTCGATCCTCGCCGGGCTGAAAATCGGCTGGGCTTTCGCCTGGCGTACCCTGATCGCCGCCGAACTGGTGTTCGGTGCCACCAGCGGCAAGGGTGGCCTGGGCTGGTACATCTTCCAGAACCGCAACGAGCTGTATACCGACAAGGTGTTTGCCGGTCTGGCCGTGGTGATCCTCATCGGTCTGCTGGTGGAGAACCTGGTGTTCGACACGCTGGAGCGGGTGACGGTGAAACGCTGGGGAATGCAGCGCTGATTGTTTGATCTGCTAGCATTGCGTTCGAATCAATTCTGATCGGTCACGAGTGCTCAGCATGCAACTCCCGGACATGAACCTGTTGGTCGCCCTCGACGCCTTGCTCGACGAGGGCAGCGTGGTCGGCGCCGCGCGGCGGATGAACCTCAGCCCGGCAGCCATGAGCCGTACGCTGACGCGAATCCGCGAAGCCATTGGTGATCCGATTCTGGTGCGTGCCGGCCGGGGTCTGGTGCCGACGCCCAAGGCGCTGGAACTGCGCGAACAGGTGCGCGATGTGGTCGAGCAGGCGGCGCTGCTGTTTCGCTCGGCCGATGCGGTGGAACTAGGCACCCTGCGTCGGCGCTTCAGTATTCGCGCCAACGATTTTTTCGTCGGCGTGTACGGCGGCAAGCTGTTCGACACCTTGGATCAACTGGCGCCGCACTGTGAATTGCGCTTCGTTCCCGAGGGTGACGGCGACGATGAAGCCTTGCGCGAAGGGCGAATCGACCTGAGTGTCAGCAACACCCGTCCGGTGACCCCGGAAGTCAAAGTGCAGAACCTGTTTTCCACCCACTTCGTCGGCCTGGTACGCGAGGATCATCCGCTGCTGGATGGCGAGATCACGGCCGAACGCTATGCCGGGTTTTCCCATATCAGCATGTCCCGCCGGGGCATCGCCCGTGGGCCTATCGACACCGCGTTGAATGCCTTGGGGCTGGAGCGGCGAGTCGCGGTGATCGCGCCAAGTTTCCACGCGGCGATGTTCGCCCTGCCGGACTCCGACCTGATCCTGCCGGTGCCCAAGGAAGCGCTGCTCAGCGTGCGGCGACTGGGATTGAAGCTGCGCTCGTTCGACCTGCCGATCCCGTTGCCGACGCTGATGCTGACCCAGGCCTGGCACCCGCGTTTCGACAAGGATCCGGCCCACCGCTGGCTGCGGGAAACCCTCAAGACCTGCTGCGACGAAACCTGGCTGGCGGCGCAGCCCTGACGATTGCGTCTGACGCACTTATAAGCTGCCAACAAGTCAATTTTCGTCAGCTCTAAGCCTTACTAAGATGCTCCGGTATTTTTCCCTCCGGAGTTTGCCTGCATGACATCCCTGACGGTTACGGCGCCGATTGCCGCTGCCGCTCCGATGGCCGCCGCGCCCCCGGTGTTCGGGGCCCGGATCATCATTGGCCTGGTCGGCGTACTGCTGGCGGTGCTGGTGTCGGGCCTCAACGAGATGGTGACCAAGGTCGCCCTGGCCGACATTCGCGGCGCCCTGAGCATCGGCTACGACGAAGGCACCTGGCTGGTCGCCAGCTATACCGCGACTTCGGTGGCGGCCATGGCGTTCGCGCCGTGGTGCTCGGTGACCTTTTCTCTGCGTCGCTTCACCCTGTGCGCCATCGGCGTGTTCACCCTGCTCGGGGTGCTCTGTCCGTTCGCTCCGAACTACGAAAGCCTGCTGCTGATGCGCATCCTGCAAGGCCTGGCCGGCGGCGCGTTGCCGCCGATGCTGATGACGGTGGCCCTGCGGTTTCTGCCGGCCAATATCAAACTGTACGGCCTTGCCGGTTACGCCCTGACCGCCACGTTTGGCCCCGGTCTCGGTACGCCGCTGGCCGGGTTGTGGACCGAGTACGCCGGTTGGCAGTGGACGTTCTGGCAAATCATCGTGCCGTGCCTGATCGCTATGGCCGCTGTCGCGTACGGCCTGCCGCAGGATCCGCTGCGTCTGGAGCGCTTCAAGTCGTTCAACTGGAAAGGCCTGCTGCTGGGGTTTCCGGCGATCTGCATGTTGGTGATCGGTCTGTTGCAGGGTAATCGTCTGGACTGGTTCGAGTCGAACCTGATCTGCGGTTTGCTCGGCGCCGGTTCGCTGTTGCTGGTGGCGTTTCTGATCAATGAATGGTCGCAGCCGATCCCGTTTTTCAAGTTGCAGATGCTCGGCATTCGCAACCTGTCGTTCGCCCTGATGACCTTGGCTGGCGTGCTGGTGGTGCTGCTGGCAGTGGTGCTGATTCCATCGAGTTACCTGGCTCAGGTGCAGGGTTACCGGCCGGTGCAGACCGCACCGATCATGTTGCTCGCGGCGTTGCCGCAACTGATTGCGCTGCCGCTGGTGGCGGCGTTGTGCAACCTGCGTTGGGTTGATTGTCGCTGGGTGCTCGGCATCGGCTTGAGCATGTTGACGCTGTCGTGCCTGGGTGGCTCGCAGCTGACCTCGGAATGGATTCGCGACGATTTCTACGTCCTGCAATGGCTGCAGATTTTCGGCCAGCCGATGGCGGTGCTGCCGTTGCTGATGCTGTCGACCGGCAGCATCCAGCCGCAGGACGGGCCGTTCGCGTCGGCGTGGTTCAACACCGTTAAAGGCCTGGCGGCGGTGGTCGCCACCGGGGCCATCGAGGCGCTGACCACGGCTCGCCTGCATTTTCACTCGACGATGCTGGTGGATCGCCTCGGCAACTCGCCGCTGGCCGCGAGCAACGACCCGGGCCTCGCTCATCGCCTGCACGAACAGGCCGTGGTGCTGACTTCTTCGGATCTTTATCTGTGCATGGCTGGCGTCGCAGTGACGCTGATCCTGCTGATTTTCTGGCTGCCGACGCGGATCTTTCCGCCGCGCGCGCCGACTTGACTGGAACAGAAGGTTTTTATGACGACTCAAGCAAAGCAAAAACTCGCGGTGGCCGTGGCCGCCGCTCTGGCGGTCGGTGTGCTGGTGTATCTGGCGATGCCCGGCCTGTTCGGCAAACGCACCCAGCAGAACACCAACGACGCGTTCGTCTCCGCCGATTTCACTTTGGTGGTGCCGCGTGTGGCGGGGTTCATCAAGGAAGTGCTGGTGGAAGACAACCAGCAGGTCAAGGCCGGGCAGTTGCTGGCGCTGATCGATGACCGCGACCTGCGCGCCGCCGCCGAAGCCGCCGATGCGCACACCGTGGTCGCCCGCGCTCAATTGCAAAACGCCAAGGCCACGCTGGAGCGGCAGACCTCGGTGATCGCTCAGGCGCAGGCGTCGGTGGTTTCGGCCAAGGCTGAAATGGCCTTCGCCCAGCAGGAACTGAACCGCTACAACCACTTGGCCGGCGTCGGTGCCGGCACCGTGCAGAACGCGCAACAGGCGCGCACCCGGATTGATCAGGCTTCTGCGCGGCTGGACACGGCCACGGCAAAACTGGCCGCGGAACGCAAACAGGTCGAGATTCTGACGGCGCAGCGCGATGCCGCCGAAGGCAGTCTGAAACAGGCACAGGCGGCACTGGAAATCGCCAGTTTCGAGCTGTCCTATACGCGCATCACCGCGCCTCAGGACGGCATGATCGGCGAACGCGCCGTGCGGGTGGGCGCCTATGTGACGCCGGGCAGCAAACTGCTGGCGGTGGTGCCGTTAAAGCAGGCTTATGTGGTCGCCAACTTCCAGGAAACCCAGCTCACCGACGTGCAGCCGGGGCAGGACGTGCAAGTGCGGGTCGACAGTCTCGGCGGCGAAGCCCTGAGCGGTCGCGTCGAAAGCATAGCCCCGGCCACCGGCGTGACCTTCGCCGCCGTGAAACCGGACAACGCCACCGGCAACTTCACCAAAGTCGTGCAGCGGATTCCGGTGAAAATCCTGCTGGAACCGGGCCAGCCATTGGCCGAGCGCCTGCGCGTGGGCATGTCGGTGGAGGCGAGCATTGATACCAAAAGCTCGGCGACGTCGGTGCGTGAGGTGACGCAGCGATGAAGCGCTTTCAATCTCTGACGGTTGTTCTCAGTCTGTCGGCGTTGGCGGCGTGCACCGTCGGCCCCGACTTTCAGAAGCCCGAAGCCACGCAGATTGCCGACTGGGCCAAGCCCGCCAAATCCGCACCAAGCCAGGCTGTCAGCGAACCCCTGAACGAGCGTTGGTGGGAGGTTTTTCACGACGCGCAACTCTCAGCCCTGACCCAGCGCGCCGTGAGCAGCAACCTCGACCTGCAACTGGCCAGCAGTCGCCTGCAACAAAGCCGCGCCGCACGTCAGGTGGTCAGCGCCGACCGCTATCCAACGACCGCCGCCACTGGCAGCTACGCACGCAAACGCAACAGCGGCGAAGGCCTGAGCGACCCGTCCGGGCACAACGGCGATTCCGCCTTCAACCTGTGGGACGCCGGTTTCTTCGCCTCTTGGGAACTGGACTTCTGGGGCCGTGTGCGTCGGGAAGCCGAAGCGGCGGATGCCAATCTCGAAGTCGCGGAAAACGACCGTCGCGGCGTGTTGCTGGCGGTGCTCGCGGACACCGCGCAGAACTACATTCAGTTGCGCGGCGTGCAGAACACCCGCGCCGTCACCGAGCAGAACCTCGATGTCGCGCGGCACAGCCTGAAACTCTCGCAACTGCGCCTCAACGACGGCGTGGCCACCGATCTAGACGTGGCCGAAGCGGCCGCGCAAGTGGCGGCCATCGAATCGCGGCTGCCGGCGCTGGAGCAGCGTCAGGCGCAACTGATCAACGCCATCAGCCTGTTGATGGGCGAACCACCGCAAGCCCTGAGTAAAGAGTTATCCACAGACGCGCCGGTGCCACAGTCTCCGCTGGAAGTCGCCATCGGCCTGCCGTCGCAACTGGCCGAACGCCGTCCGGACATCCGCCAGGCCGAAGCCCGGTTGCACGCCGCCACCGCCAATATCGGCGTGGCCAAGGGGGATTTCTATCCGCGCATCACTCTGTCCGGCAATCTCGGCTCGCAGGCCATGCAACTCAGCGATTTCGGCTCCTGGGGCTCACGCGCCTTCGGCATCGGTCCGCAATTCAGCTTGCCGCTGTTCGACGGCGGCCGCTTGCGCGGCGTGCTGCAACTGCGCGAAGCCCAGCAGCAGGAAGCCGCCATCGGTTATCAACAGACCGTTTTGCGCGCCTGGCACGAAATCGACGACCAGTTGACCGCCTACAACGCCAGCCAGCGCCGCCGCGACAGCCTCGCCGAAGCCGTGCGCCAGAACCAGATCGCCCTGCGCACCGCGCAACAGCAATACGTCGAAGGCGTGGTCGACTTCGTCAACGTCCTCACCGTACAAGGCGCACTGCTCGCGACCCAGGAACAATGGGTGGAAAGCTCCACCGGCGTTTCACTGGCGATGGTCGGGTTGTACCGGGCGTTGGGCGGGGGATGGGAGTCGGTGTATCCGGTGGGGGAGATGGCGCAGCGTTGATTCTCGCACTTGAATGATGGCCTTTCGCTTGACGCTAACCCCCGCTGTCGTAGACTCCGAGCATCCGTCAGGGAGTAACGGTTATGCGGCGTTTTCGTGGTTGGGTTGTCGGATTGACCTTAGTAACGTGTGCAGTTCAGGCTCAAACGCCCGCGCCAGACGATCCGCTGCAGGATAGTGGCGGGGCGGCCAATGCGTCGGCCAGCAGCGAAGCACGGGGTGTTTTGCGGGCTCGGGATCAGGCGACGCTCGCCAGCGAGTTGTCCGGGCGGATTGTCGAGTTGCCGTTCAGCGAGGGCGAGTCGTTCAAGAAGGGCGATACCCTGGCGAAGTTCGACTGTTCGGCCTATCAGGCCCAGTTGAATGCCGCGCAAGCCGCCAGCCGTGGCGCCGGTGAAGAACTGGCGCACAACCGGCAACTGGCGGCGCTCAATTCCGTCGGGCGTTTCGAGGTGGCCCGGGCCGAGGCCAAGGTCAGCGAGACTCAGGCGCAATCTCAGGTTTATCAAGTCCAGGTCAAACGCTGCAGCGTGGTCGCGCCGTTCGACGGGCAAGTGGTTGAGCGCAAGGTGCAACGCTACGAAAGCGTGTCGGCCGGGGCGCCGCTGCTTGATGTGGTCGACAACCGCACGCTGGAAATCCATCTGCTGGTGCCCTCGCGCTGGATGGCCAGGTTAAAGCCCGGCCAGACGTTCAGCTTCGTCCCCGATGAGACCGGCCAGCCAATCGACGCCACGGTCAAACGCCTTGGCGCGCGGATCGATGAAGGCAGTCAGACCCTGTTGCTGGTCGCCACGCTCCCCGAAGCCAAAGGCCTGCTCGCCGGCATGAGCGGCACCGCGCGTTTTCCGGAGCTTAAGTGAACGCCCCGGTGAGCGGCGCCGCCGAGCAGGTGTTCGCGCGGTTTCTCGATCTCGAACGGCAGACCCGCGCCGCCCGCGATGCGTCGCAACTGGCCTATAGCCTGGTCAATGACGGGCAGTCTCTGTTCGGTTATCGCCATGCGGCATTGCTGATCGCCGGCAAGGTGCAGGCTGTGACCGGCGTCAGCGCGGTGGAACCGAATGCGCCGTTCGTGGCGTTCGTCGAGCAGGCGGTGGCGCAGTTGTTCAAGCAGGATGTGTTGAAGGTTGCGCGGGTGATCGCGCCTGAGCTGGTGGGCGAATCGATCCAGGCCGACTGGCGCAGCCTGTCCGCCGCTCAGGTGTTCTGGCTGCCGTTGATCGACCGCGAGGGCGAGGTGTTCGGCGGTTTGTGGCTGGCCCGCGACGTGCCGTGGAACCCTTCCGAACAAGTGTTGCTGTCGCAATTGGGCGACACCTACAGCCACGCCTGGCTGGCGTTGCAACCGCGCAAGCCGTGGCGGCTGCGCTGGACTCGCAAGCGCCAGGTGGCGCTGGTCGCGGTGTTGTTGCTTGGCTTGTTGATCCCGGTGCGCCAGTCGGTGCTGGCCCCGGCCGAAGTGGTGCCGCAGGGCGGTCGTGTGGTCGCGGCGCCGGTGGACGGGGTGATCGCCGAGTTTCTGGTCAAACCCAATCAAACCGTGAAAACCGGCGACCTGTTACTGCGCTTCGAAAGCACCACCCTCAAGGCCCAGGCCGATGTTGCCGAACGGGCGCTTGGGGTAGCCGAAGCTGAACTCAAAGCCAACTCCCAACGCTCGTTCGCCGACGCTGAATCCAGTTCACGGGTGGATCTGCTGGCCGCCCGCGTCGAGCAAAAACGCGCCGAGCGTGACTACGCTCGCGAACTGCTCAACCGCAGCGAAGTGCGTGCCGAGCGCGACGGTATTGCGGTGTTCGCCGACGCCGAGCGCTGGACCGGCAAACCGGTGCAGACCGGCGAGCGCTTGATGGAAATCGCCGACCCGAACCAGGCCGAACTGCGCATCGAACTGGCGGTAGGCGACGCGATTTCACTGGAACCGGGCGCCGACATCGCGCTGTTCCTCGACAGCGATCCGCTGCAACGCCATGTCGCCAGACTTGAGCGTTCGGCTTATGAGGCGCAGCCCACCGCCGGCGGCCAACTGGCCTATCGGCTGGATGCGAATTTCACCGACGCACCACCGCGTATCGGCCTGCGCGGCACGGCAAAGATATTCGGCGACCGCGCGCCGCTGGTGCTGTACCTGCTGCGCCGCCCGCTGGCCGGTCTACGCCAGAGCGTAGGCCTGTAAATGAACCTGCCGAGCCTGCGTGCCGACCTGCAACTGTCGCCCGCGGCGCCGGCACTGGATGGCTCGCCGCGCTGGACCCTGGCCGACCCGGTGCGCGGGCGCTATTTCAAACTCGGCACCGCGGCGATGCGCCTGTTGCGTCACTGGTCGCTGGGCGATCCCGAGCAAGTGCTGCGCGCCGCCAACCGCGAACCCGGCTTGCCGCTGGACGGCGTCGAGCTGGAGCAATTGCTGACGTTTCTGCGCGGGCATGACCTGATCAGCGCCCTCGACGATCAGCAACGCGCCAGTTACCAGCTCAAGGCCCTCGCGCAACGCCAGAGCCTGTGGAAAATCCTGCTGCATCAATACCTGTTTTTCCGCATTCCACTGTGGCGACCGGATGCGTTTCTCAATCGGGCGTGGCCGTGGCTGGAGCGCTTCGGGCCAAGGGTGCTGCGCTTCGGCTTGCCGGCGACGCTGGCGCTCGGGGTGTTTCTGGTCTCGCGGGACTGGCAGCGATTTGTCGGCACCTTTCCGCACCTGTTCAGCCTCGGCGGGGCGATTTCATTCGGTGTGGCGCTGTTCTTCGCCAAGCTCTGCCATGAGTTCGGCCACGCGTTCATGGCCAAGCGCGCCGGGTGTCGGGTGCAGAGCATGGGCGTGGCGTTCATGGTCTTGCTGCCGATGTTCTACACCGACGTCAGCGATGCCTGGCGGGTCAATGACCGACGTGCGCGGCTGCTGATCGGCGCTGGCGGGGTGATGGCGGAATTGCTGCTGGCGTGCATCGCGTTGCTGGTCTGGTCGTTGCTGCCCGACGGCCCGGCGCGCACGGCGGCGTTCATGCTCGCCAGTGCAACCTGGATCACCACGCTGGTGGTCAATCTCAACCCGTTCATGCGTTTCGATGGCTACTTTCTGCTCAGCGATTTGTGGGAAGTCGACAACCTTCAGGGCCGGGCCTTTGCCTTTTGCCGCTGGCGCCTGCGTGAATTCTTGTTCGGCTATGGCGCACCGGCGCCAGAGCCTTGGTCGCCGGCGATGCAACGGCGTTTGCTGATCTGGGGGTATGGCTCATGGTTATGGCGTGCGGCGTTGTTTTTCGGGATCGCGCTGGCGGTCTATCACCTGTTCTTCAAGGTGTTGGGGATCTTCCTGATGCTGGTGGAACTGGTGTGGTTCATCTTTCTGCCGATCATGAGTGAGTGGCGCCAGTGGTGGAGCCGCCGCGAACAGGCGCATGGTCCCCGTGTGCTGCTCAGCAGCCTGGCGGTGCTCGGCCTGTTGCTGGTGCTGATCGTGCCGTGGCGCAGCGCCGTCGAGTTGCCGACGATGCTCGAGGGCGGTCGGGCCAGTGCGTTGCACGCGCCGGTGGCGGCGCGGGTCAAAACGGTGAAGGTCACGGACGGCCAGAAGGTCGCACAGGGCGACGTGCTGATCGAACTGGAGTCGCCGGACCTCGATTCGCGGCAGGCCATCGTCCGCCGGGAAATCCAGATTCAGCAGTTGCTGATGCGCCGTCAGGCCGGTCGCAGCGAAACGGCTGCCGACGCCGGCATCGTCGAGCAACGCCTCGCCGAAGCCGTGGCGGAATACCGTGGCCTGAGCGCCCGCCGCGAACGCCTGCTGCTGCGTGCGCCCCATGCCGGCACCGTGCGTGATTTGCTACCGAACCTGACACCGGGCCGCTGGCTGTCGAGCAAGGATGCGCTGGCGCGGGTGGTCGAGGACGGTTCGCGCCTGCGTGGTTATGTGGCCGAAGCCGAACTGTGGCGGGTCAAACCGGGCGCGACCGGACGGTTTATCGCCGATGATCCGATGCACCCGGCGATCACCGTGAAGCTCGATGAAATCGATACCAATGGCGTGGCCTATGTCGATCAGGAAGCGCTGACGTCCGATCACCACGGGCCGATTGCCGTACGCCGTGATCAACAGCAACGGGCGGAACCGGTGCAGGCGCAATATGGCGCGCGATTGACTACGCTGGATCAGCCACCGACGCCGGTGCAACCGTTGCGCGGCGTGGTCGTGCTGCAGGGCAGCGGCGAGTCGGTGCTCGGCGTGGCCTGGCGTCGGTTGGCGGCGCTGGGGGTCAGGGAAAGCGGTTTCTAGGGAGCGTGAACATGGCGGACAACGCAGCAGTGGCGGCAGACGGATTGGTGGTGCGGCCTTCACGAGCCACCGACGGGCCGTTTTTGCAAAGCCTCTATCAGTCGGCGCGCCCGGATCTGCAATGGATTGATGGCGAGCAGGAAGTGGTGCAGCAAGTGGTCGCGCAGCAATTTCAGGTGCAGGAGCAGGGCGTCGGCGAAAACCATCCCAATGCCATGCACTACGTCGTGGAAAAGCTCGGCACGGCCATCGGCGCACTGAGCACCGACTTCGGCCCCAACGAAATCCGCGTGTTGTACATCGCCTTCATCCCCCAGGCCCGGGGCAAGGGTTACGGCCGTGCGGTGTTGCAAGGCGTGCAAAAGGCCGCGCAACAAGTCCGCTGCCCGGTGACGACGGTGGTCTGGGCCAACAATCCTCATGCACGCCAGCATTACCTGGCGCTGGGGTTCGCGGTGGAAGAACGCAATCCGGCGGCGGAGCGGTTGGTGTGGTACCCGCACTGAGTCCGGAATTTCAGTTAAAGGAAATACAGAAGTAGCCCAATTGCGGATCTCGCCCCATCGCCGGCACCCGTGACACGAAGATGTCCTCTACCCGTCCGAGTTCCGGCAGTTCCAATGCGCACAAACCGTCGACAAACTCGGTCGGCACCAGGCTGTTGAATTCGAGGCAGAAGGGCATGCGTTCGCTGAAGCGGGTTTTCGCCGCAGGGACTTCTTCGAGGTATTCGATCTGAATCGGCAGCGCTGTGCCGTCCGGCAGGTGCAGCGTGTGTTGTTGTCCCAGCAATGCCTGGGCGTGTTGGATCTGAACCGCTTGCAGCATGGTCTGACTCCAGTGACGAGAGAAACGGCCGGGGGCCCGAAGCCCCCGGCAGTTGTTCAGTTGCGCGAAGGGAAGAGGCCGTTCAGGGCAACGCTGAAGTTGAGGACCAGGAAGGGGTTCATGATGCCCAGCGGCTGACTGCCGCCAGTGGAGGAAATGTCCCCGGTGACGGTTGTGGTCAGGCCCTGGATTGGAACCGGCGTGGCGCCTTGGGCGTCGGAGTAGATATTCGCCGAGCCTGGGCCGCCACCGGAGGCGCCGATGTAGGAGTTGGTGGCGGTTGGCGTGGTCGCCGGATTGCTCGCGGGTACGGCCAGTTTCAAGGCCGTATTGGCGGTGAGACCGGTCATGGCGTGCGTATGATTGGGCATGTTGGCAATGGTGGCGGTGACACTCTCGGTGCCGGACACTTCACCGATGACACGCGGCGTCAGCCCCAGCCCGGCCCCCTGAGCGACCATCGTGCGCCCTTGCAGGTTGGGCAACTGAAAGTTGGTCGTGCCATTACCGCCGTAGTAGGTACCCAGCAAGGCAAACAACGCCTGGTATTGCGAGATGCCCAGGATTTGTCCATTACACAAGGCCCAGCCGCTGGGAGCGAAGTTGAAGGCGAACGGTTGAATCGTACCCATAAAGACTTCCATGGTTCCTCATCCTTCTGTTATGTGGTCGGCGCGCCGCGCGGTAGCCTCTACTGCCGGGCAGGTCGAAACGCTTTACTGACTCCTTCCATTTGCGCGGGCAGGTCACGCCAAGCCGTAGCGTAGACCCGGATCGACGGACTTGCCGGACGTCGTCGTGGCCGCGCGTCGGCTTCAGCTCTGGCCTACAGTGTGCGCAATGAATGGCGCTGTTTTTTTACTCGGAATACCGTAAGGGAAGGTTGATGGAAGCGCGTCGCGAGACTCCGCTGGGGGATACCCAGGACCCGTTTGCCGCACCGAATGCCGGTGTCCGGCGTTTGCTGCGCTGGGCTCGCCAGCAGTGGCTGATACCGATTTTGCTGTTGGCGACGGTCGTGCGTTTTTATGACCTGACCGCTGCCGCGATCTGGGGCGACGAAGGCTCCAGCCTGCTGCTGGCGAACTATTCGCTGGGCGGCATCTGGGAGCATGCGGCGTTCGATGTGCATCCGCCGTTTTACTTCATACTGCTGCATGGCTGGATCGGGTTGTTCGGCGACGGCATCCTGTCGATCCGCAGCCTCAGCGCCCTGGCCGGCATCGCCACGGTCGGGCTGGGTGTTTGCCTGGTCGACCGTCTGGCCACCCGCCGCGCCGCGATCATCGCCGGGGTGCTGCTGGCGCTGCTGCCGACGGCGGTGCGCTACAGCCAGGAAGTGCGCATGTACTCACTGCTCGGCCTGCTGCTGATCGGCACCACCCTGGCGTTGATCTGCTGGATCAGGCGCCCGCAGCGTCGCCGGTATCTGGTGATCTATGCGCTGCTGATGACCGCCGCGCTGTACACCCATTATTTCGCCGTGCTGGCGGCGCTGAGCCATTGGCTGTATCTGGGGCTGATCCGCTTGCTGCCGGGTTATCGCCTGCGGCATCTCCAGCGCAAGGACTGGTGGCTGGCCAACCTGGCCATTGTCGTGCTCTACCTGCCGTGGCTGCCGAACCTGCTCGGTCTGATGCAACACATGGAAGAGCTCAAGGCCGGTGGCGATGTCGGCTGGGAAGATCCGGTGACCCTGTCTTCCCTGCCGTCGATGATCTGGCTGTGGTTGATCCAGAACGATGGTGACCATCTTCCGCTGTTGCTGTTCGGCGGTGTGCCGCTGGCCTTGCTGGTGCTGGCGGGCGTGGCCGTTGCCCGCGACCGCAGTGTGAATCATGGCAGTGTGCTGCTGGCGCTCTACACCGGTGTGCCGTTGTTGCTGGTGTTCGCGGTGTCTTTCATCAGCCCGGTGTTTATCGAACGTTATCTGACAGCCTATGCGCTGGGATTGCCGATGTTGGCGGGGCTGGCCATCGATCGTTTGTACAGCCATGTTCGTGTGCTCGCGATAGCGGTGCTGGTATCGCTGATCGGGGTCGAGATGATCGGGGTGAACACCAACGCCACGGTCGATCCGAACGACCAGTTCAATGTCATGGTCGATCACATCAACCGCCACTTCGTCAGCGGCGACCGGATCGTCACCAGCGACATGCTCTGGTACTTGAGCTACGTCTACTACAACCGCACGGATGCCCAGATCCGCTTGTATACACCGCCCGCCGCCGATGGCCGTTCGACGCGTCCGAACCACTATGGTTTCGGCACGCTGGTGTCCGATGAGGTCTATCTGGATCGGCTGGGGGATCTGCCGAAGGACAGCGCTCGAGTCTGGCTGATCGGTGATCTGGACGTGGATGTACCCGATCCATTCGTACCCTTGCCGCCGACCTGGGAATTGCGTGATCAGACCCACGCCGGTGGAGCGAAAGCGCGACTTTTTTCGTTGAAAACAGCGCAAGGAACAGAAGCCAGATGACTTAAACGCTTCACCTTTTTATTCGCGATAAAAACGGATTTTAATAATCCGTTTTGCTCTATTTTGATATCAAAACACTACTAGTCGAAAGGGTATTGTTGGACTACGCTCGTCGGACAAAGGGACTTACAAATACGGTGAAGGGATGCAGCTGTTCCACTTTATCTCCGGCTTGCCGCGCTCGGGCTCGACCCTGCTTTCTGCGATCCTTCTGCAGAACCCGCGCTTTCATGCTGGCATGACCAGCCCGGTCGGCGCACTGTTCTCCGGTGTCCTTGAACAATGCAGCGCCGGCAGCGAATTCGGCGCGGTGATCGGCACCGAGATGCGCCGTCGCCTGCTGCGCGGGCTCTTCGACTCCTACTACGCCGACAAGGCCGACAAACCGGTGGTGTTCGACACCAATCGGCAGTGGAGCTCACGCCTGCCGGCCATCAGCGACCTGTTTCCCCAAGCCAAAGTCATTGCCTGCGTGCGCAACGTCGCCTGGGTGATGGACAGCCTGGAACGGCTGTACCGCGCCAATCCCTATGAAAACACCAAGCTGTTCGGCGATGCCGTCGAGCGCAACACGGTCTACAGCCGCTGCGAAACCCTGGCCCAGCGCAACCGCCTGGTGGGATTCGCCTGGGCGGCGCTCAAGGAAGCCTATTACGGCGAGCACGCCGATTCGCTGCTGATCGTCGATTACGACTTGTTGACCCAGGCCCCGGAGCGCGTGCTGCGGCTGGTCTACGACTTCATTGGCGAACCCTGGTTCGAACACGATTTCGAACACCTGGCCTATGACGCGCCAGAGTTCGACCAGGCCCTTGGCGTGGCCGGCCTGCACAAGGTCAAACCCAAGGTCGCCCTGCAGTCCCGGCGCACGATTCTGCCGCCGGACCTGTTCAAGCAATACGCCGATTTGTCCTTTTGGCTCGATGGCTCAGCCAGCGCTGCCAATGTCATTCGTATGAAGTCCGACGCCGCGATCAGCTGATCGCGGCGTTTTTCATTGATGCGTTACAACTGTTCGAGTCCGGGTGAGCAACATGTGGTGGAGCAAGCAAAAGTCGCGGGTAACCGAAGGCCAACGGACGCTGGCTGCGCCGCTGATCATGTCGCTGGAACCGCGCATGCTGTTCGACGGTGCCGTCGCGGCCACTGTCGCTGATACAGCCGCCCAGGCCGACAGCCACCCCACCGCCGATGCAGCCAAGGCGCCGACGGCCGATCATCCGGTGGCCAGCAAGGACACCCACGGCCAGGCCGATGCCACGCCTGCCGCCAGCCCTGTCGCGGTACCGGGCCAAAGCGTGGTGTTCGTCGATGCCCGGGTCAAGGATGCCGACAGCCTGCTCAAAGGCGTCGCCCCCGGCACGCAAGTGGTCAAGCTCGATGCCAGCAAGGATGGTTTGCAGCAGATCGCCGATTATCTCGACCAGCACTCGGGCGTCAGCTCGGTGCAGATCATCGCCCACGGCAACGCCGGTGACTTGTGGCTCGGCAACAGTTACCTGTCGGCGGACAACGTCGCGCAGCGCAGCGCGGTATTGGCGGAAATCGGCAAGGACATGAACGTCGGCGGCGACATCCTCATTTACGGCTGCTACACCGCGGAGGGTGACCGAGGCCTGAGCTTCGTCGACTCGCTGGCGCAATTGACCGGCCGCGACGTGGCGGCATCGAACAACCGCACCGGTGTGGGCGGCGACTGGGATCTGGAAATCGCCACGGGCAAGATCGAGAGCGCCAATGTGCTGTCGACCCTGTCGATGAGCGAATACCAGTGGGGCCTCGCCACCTGGACCGCCACCAACAACGCGAACACCGGGGTCGGCTCGCTGCGAGCAGCTTTGGCCTCGGCGCAGAACGGCGACATCGTGACCTTCGGCACCAGCATGACGGTGCAGCTCACTTCGGAGTTGTTGATCAACAAGAACATCACGGTCGATGGCGACCTGAACAACGACGGTGTCGCCGACGTCACGCTCGATGGCCAGTACAAGACCCGGGTGGTGGAAATCACCTCCGGCAGTACGGTAACGCTCGATGGCCTGGTCATCACCCGGGGCCTGGTCTCGGGCAACGGTGGTAATGGCGGCTATGGCGCAACCGGCGCCATGGGCGGCGGGATTTTCAACGCCGGCATCCTGACCCTGAACAACGTTTCGGTCACGGGTAACGCGGCGGCCGGCGGTGGCGGCGGCGGCGGTGTCACGGGCGCCAACTACGGCGGCGGTGGCGGCGGTGGCGGTG
>NZ_JBYTBO010000030.1:0-59861 GCF_058789255.1 Pseudomonas sp. FW215-R2 | reverse complement strand
CCGGCCCCAACTTGATCGGAACCATCAGAAGCTACGGCTCCGGCGCCAACGTGATCGGAACCATCAGAAGCTACGGCTCCGGCGCCAACGTGATCGGAACCGTCAGAAGCCACCGCGCCAGCACCGACGTGATCGGAACCGTCAGAGGCCACAGCCCCAGCGCCCACATGATCTGAACCATCAGAAGCCACAGCCCCGGCGCCGACATGATCCGAACCATCCGAAGCAACCGTCCCGGCCTTGACATGATCCGCCCCATCAGACGCCAGCGCCTGAGCCTGCGCAGCCCAGACACTGGGCATCACCACAACCGATGCAGCGACCGCCAGGACAACGCCTGACCAAAGCTTGTGTTTCATGATTTTCTCCACGACCCATCAGCCACAAAGCATCCGAGCATTGCCCGTCATTGGATCCTCGACGGAAGGCTCGTTGGCCCGGGGTTAACCAGATTGGCGATTGGCACGGGCGCACCCCAAGGCGCACAGGTGTCGACGGTTTACATGAAATCCGGACAGCGAACTGAAAAGTATAGTTCGCCCTCGGCGGGTGGCAGGCTTAAGGGCCTTGCAGGCGATAGTCGGTTAACTTCCTTGCAGGCAGGCGCTAGAAGAAAATCAATCTAAAAACCACGCAGCGGATTGCAGTGCCTTTGCTAGGCTCAAGAATGTAGGCGAAGACGCAGACTGATGCGCAAGCGGATAGCGAGGAAGCGTTGGGCGCGTTCCGAAGGGTACACGGTTAGAAAGAACCCCGCGCTGGGTTCCAGCCCTTATGCCGTGTGAAGCAGCAGAGCACATTGCCTGTACTGTGAGAGTCCTGATAAACCTCGTAAGCCAGAGACCAGCACTGGCCGCCTACTCAAACACCAAAGCCCGCTTCGTGCGGGCTTTGACGTTTTTGCGAGTTAGATACTGGCCAGCGCCTGCGCCAGATCCGCCCGCAGGTCTTCGATGTCCTCGACGCCCACCGACAGACGCACCAGGCTGTCACCGATGCCGAGCTTGGCACGGGTTTCGGCCGGGATGGTCGCGTGGGTCATGATCGCCGGGTGCTCGATCAGGCTTTCCACACCGCCGAGGCTTTCGGCCAGCGCGAAGATCTGCACGTTCTCCAGGAAGCGGCGTGCGCCTGCCAGATCACTGTTCAGATCCAGGGAAATCATCCCGCCGAAACCACGCATCTGACGCTTGGCCAGTTCGTGTTGTGGATGGGATTCCAGGCCCGGGTAGTAGACGCGTTTGACCTGCGGCTGTTGCTCCAGCCAGCGCGCCAGCTCCAGTGCGTTGCTGCAATGACGCTCCATGCGCAGTGCCAGCGTCTTCACGCCGCGCAGGGTGAGGAAGGCGTCGAACGGGCCGGAGATGGCACCGACGGCGTTCTGCAGAAAGCCCAGGCGCTCGGCCAGTGCTGGGTTGTCGCCCACCACCGCGATGCCGCCGATCACGTCTGAGTGGCCGTTCAGGTATTTGGTGGTCGAGTGCAGCACGATGTCGAAACCCAGTTCCAGCGGACGCTGGATCCATGGGCTGGCGAAGGTGTTGTCGGCCACACAGATGATCCCGCGCGCCTTGCAGATGCGCGCGATGGCGGCGAGGTCGGACAGGCTCAGCAGCGGGTTGGTTGGCGTCTCCACCATGACCATGCGCGTGTCGTCCTGCAACGAGGCTTCGAACGCCGACAGGTCGGCCAGGTCAACGTAGCTGAAACGATGCCCGGCACTGCGCTGGCGCACCTTGTCGAACAGACGGAACGTGCCGCCGTACAGGTCATTGCCGGACACGATGTGCGAGCCGGCGTCGATCAGTTCGAGCACGGTGGAAATCGTCGCCAGCCCGGAAGCGAAGGCGAAGGCCTGGGTGCCGCCTTCCAGGTCGGCCACGCAACGCTCCAGCGCAAAACGCGTCGGGTTGTGCGAGCGGCCGTAGTCGAAACCCTTGTGTACGCCAGGACTGTCTTGCAGGTACGTGGAGTTGGCGTAGATCGGCGGCATCAGCGCGCCGGTGGTCGGGTCCGGCGTTTGCCCTGCGTGGATCACGCGGGTGGCGAAGCCCTGAGGGCGGGCGTTCTTGTCGTGCTGACTCATGCGAGGGATCTCCGTAACTGATTGAGCATGTCGACGCGGGTGATCAGGCCGTGGAAGCCGGAAGCGTCGGCAATGATCGCCACCAGGCCGCTGCTGAGGACTGCTTCCAGTTCAGCCAGCGTGGCGCCGGGGGCGAGGGTTTGCAACTTGTCTGTCATCGCATGGGCGACGGGTTTGCTGAAGAGCGAGGCGTCTTCGTGTACGCGCACCAGAATGTCCGATTCGTCGATCACACCGACCAGTCGTTTGCCATCCACCAGCACCGGCAACTGCGAGACATCGGCCAGGCGCATGCGCTGGAACGCGGTCATCAGCGTGTCGTCCGGGCCGACGCTGACGACTTTGCCGTCTTCGAAACGTCGGGCAATCAGGTCGCGCAGATCGCCGTAGCGTTTGCGCTGCAACAGGCCCTGATCGGTCATCCATTGGTCGTTGTAGACCTTCGACAGGTAGCGAGTGCCGGTGTCGCAGACGAAGCTGACCACACGTTTCGGCACGGTCTGCTCACGGCAGTAACGCAGCGCGGCGGCGAGCAGGGTGCCGGTGGACGAACCGCCGAGAATACCTTCGGCTTTCAGCAACTGGCGGGCGTGATCGAAGCTTTCTTCGTCGCTGATCGAGTAGGCGCTACGCACGCTCGACAGGTCGGTGATCGACGGAATGAAGTCTTCGCCGATGCCTTCCACCGCCCACGAACCGGCGGTGCCGAGATGTTTGCTGCGGCTGTATTCAGCCATCACCGAACCGACCGGGTCGGCCAGGACCATTTCAAGATCCGGCTGCACGCGCTTGAAGAAGCGGGTCAGGCCGGTCAGCGTGCCGGCCGAGCCGACGCCGACCACGATGGCGTCCAGGTCATGCTCGGTCTGCGCCCAGATTTCCGGTGCAGTGCTGCATTCGTGGGCCAGCGGGTTGGCCGGGTTGTTAAACTGGTCGGCGAAAAAGGCGCCGGGAATGTCTTTCGCCAGACGGGCGGCGACGTCCTGGTAGTACTCGGGGTGACCCTTGCCGACATCGGAGCGGGTGATGTGCACTTCGGCGCCCATGGCCTTGAGGTGCAGTACTTTTTCCGTGGACATCTTGTCCGGCACGACCAGCACGACGCGGTAGCCCTTGGCGCGGCCAACCAGTGCCAGGCCCAGGCCGGTGTTGCCGGCGGTGGCTTCAACGATCGTGCCACCGGGTTGCAGGCGACCGTCGCGTTCGGCGGCGTCAATCATCGCCAGGCCGATACGATCCTTGATCGATCCGCCGGGGTTCTGGGATTCAAGTTTGAGAAACAGGGTGCACAGGCCGGTATCGAAGCGGGTGACTTGTACCAGCGGAGTATTGCCGATCAGCCCAAGTACGGCAGGGCGTGATTCCTTTGACATTTCTTCACCTCTTTGTGGTGTTGATCGCGTTCCATTCGCGGGGGAAAAGCTCGCGTGCAACATAGGCGCAGACATCAACTGTCGCAACCTTTAGTCAGCGTGCAATTCAGCCATTTCGATCTAACGATAGAACGAAATCAGAGAGGGGAAGGGAGCGATTTACAGAGGTTTACACAGAGGCGTCATTGAGTATTCAAAGGGCGTCTTCAGCGTCACGGATGGCTTGATTCGGCAGTGAAAATCCTGCAGCGAAAATCGCTCAGTGATTGCTCATCAGGCCGTGCAGAACCCCCAGTCGCAATCCCGGTTCGGACGGCACCATTTGCGCGATCCCGAACACCTTGAATGCCGCCAGCATGACGACCAGGCCGCCGGGCAGAATGCTCTGGCGATGGGGTTGCAGGCCGGCCAGTTTCAGCTGTTGAACATTACTGACTTCCAGCAGGCGCAACGACAGCCGCAGCAGGCCACCGTAGGTGATACCGCTTTGGCCGTAATCGTTCAGGCGATTGGCCTTGAGCACTTTGGCGAGCATCCGCGCGGTGCCCGAAGAGCCGATCGTCTGCTGCCAGCCCTGGGCGCGATAGCGACGGGCGACTTTTTCGAATTGCAGGATGGCGACCCGTTCGGCTTCTTGCAGGGCGCCGGCGGAAATCTCGCCATTGCGAAAGTAGCGCGCGCTCAAGGTGCCGCTGCCGATGGCAATGCTTTCGGTCAGCAGCGGCTGCGAGCCCTGGCCGAGAATCAGTTCGGTGGAGCCGCCGCCAATATCGACCACCAGTCGCATGTCATCGGCGACCGGCAGGGTGTGGGCCACACCGGCGTAGACCAGGCGCGCTTCTTCATGCCCGGAAATCACATCGATGCGAAACCCCAGGTGCCGCTCAGCGCTGGCCAGGAACAACTGCGCATTGTCTGCCTCGCGTACAGCGCTCGTAGCGACTGCTCGCACACGACCGGGCTCGAAACCGCGCAGCTTCTTGCCGAACCGCGCCAAGGCCTGCCAACCGCGATCCAGCGCCATTTCGTCCAATGCCCGGCCGTCGAAACCTTCGGCCAGCCGCACCGGCTCGCGCAAGGTTTTGACCTCCTGAATCATGAAGCCCTTTCTGCTGCGTACCGACTGGCCAATCATCATGCGAAACGCATTCGAGCCCAGGTCGATGGCAGCAAACAGCGAGGTGTCTTCTTTCATGGGAGTCCTTGCAAATCTTCCGTCGGGAGGCTCGGGACGGTTTGCGAGGATTCTGCCGTGAGTTCGATGACAACCTGATGACGCGGGCGGGGCGGTTCAATGAATTCATCGCTGTCATGACACTGTCATTATCGGCCGCCCATACTCGGCTCCAATACATCGCGTGCTTTTCATGATTTGGCTGCCAACTTCGGCAGCTTTTTTTTGCCTGCGATTTAGTGGACGAGCAAAGTTTGCAATCCGTGGTGGCGTACGATTAATATACGAACCATATACACTTCGTATCGGAAATTGCCATGGGCATTGTGAAGATTTCAGAGGACATGCACGAAAATCTGCGCATCTCCAGCAACGCACTCAGCCGCTCGATCAACGCGCAGGCCGAGCACTGGATGCGCATCGGCATGCTCGCCGAGCTCTATCCCGACCTTGATCACCACGCCATCTGCCGGTTGCTGATTCGCGCCGAGCAGGCGGGTGGTCTGGATCTGCAACAAATCTGTGCCCTGGCCGATGCCGCGCAGAACATCCCGGTTCAAGAGGCAGCCAAGGCATGAGAAACCCGATCAAGATCAACACCCGGGCCGAGATCGCCCAGTCCCGCGTGGCCGGCCAACTGGCCGCCGAGGTACTGGCGATGCTGGTGCCGCACGTCAAGGCTGGCGTCACCACCGATCAGCTCGACCGGCTGTGCAACGACTACATCGTCAACGTGCAGAAAGCCATTCCGGCCAACGTCGGTTATCACGGCTTCCCGAAAACCGTCTGCGCGTCGGTCAACGAAGTGGTCTGCCATGGCATTCCATCGAGCCGGGTGCTGAAGGATGGCGACATCGTCAACCTCGACATCGCCGTCATCAAGGATGGCTGGTTCGGCGACACCAGCCGCATGTACGTGGTCGGCGAACCGACGCCCGAGGCGCGGCACCTGATCAAGACCACTTACGACGCCATGTGCGCCGGCATCCGTATGGTGCGGCCGGGCGCGACGCTGGGCGACATCGGCCATGCGATTCAAAGCCTGGCGGAAAAGGAAGGATTCAGCGTGGTGCGCGAGTATTGCGGGCACGGGATTGGCAAGGTCTATCACGATGAGCCGCAAGTGCTGCATTACGGTTATCCGGAGCAGGGCCTGAAGCTGAAGGCGGGGATGATCTTCACCATCGAACCGATGCTCAATGCCGGCAAGCGCCATGTGAAGAGCCTGGCGGATGGCTGGACTGTCGTGACCAAGGATCAATCGTTGTCGGCACAGTGGGAGCACATGATTGCGGTGACGGAAGACGGGTTTGAAGTGTTGACGGCTTGGCCTGATCAGATTGAGGGGTTTGCGGCTATCAAATGAGAGCGCGTCGGCCGCTGGCCCTCACCCCAGCCCTCTCCCGGAGGGAGAGGGAGCCGATTGGGGAATATTGGAGAATTACGCCGACCTGAAAGCTCCGCAGTGAATCCATAACCGCCGCCGACCAGAATGCTGTGCCGAATCCATAATCAACTCGGTTTTTCAGGTCGATGTACAGCGCAAGACACCTCGGTCGGCTCCCTCTCCCTCCGGGAGAGGGCTGGGGTGAGGGCGGGCAGGTGACGCGTTCTTAATGAGCGCCAGCAGCTTTGTTCAAATCACTCTCCGCCCACTCGGTATAGACGCATGCATCAGCAGTCGCCCAGCGCACCTGCACCGGATCCCCGGCCTTCAACGGCATCCCAGCCGCCGACAATGCTTTCACGGTCATGGACGTGCCACCCGACGTGACCACACTGCACGTCTGACTTTCACCCAGAAACAGCACCTCGACCACCTTCGCCGACACCTCATTCCAACCTGCCGCCAACGGCTCACTCGCCGCCTGCTGCACACTCAACGCCAAAGCCTTTTCCGGGCGCACCATCAGCAGCACATCCTGACTAGTCTGCAATCCGGCGGTCAGGCGAATCGACAGCGGCTGGCCCTCAAAACTCGCCGCCCCGTTGCCCTGAGCCTTGAGCTTGAGGAAGTTCGAGTTGCCAAGGAACGACGCCACGAACGCATTCGGCGGATTCTGGTACAGGTCATAACCGCTGCCGAGCCCGACAATCTTGCCGTGACTGAAAATCGCGATGCGCTGTGACAGGCGCATGGCTTCTTCCTGGTCGTGGGTCACGTAGACGATGGTGATGCCGAGGCGACGGTGCAGCTGGCGCAACTCATCCTGCAAGTCTTCGCGCAGTTTCTTGTCCAGTGCACCAAGAGGTTCATCCATCAATAGAATGCGTGGCTCATAGACCAGAGCGCGAGCGATGGCGACCCGTTGCTGCTGGCCGCCGGACAGTTGCGAAGGGCGGCGATGGGCGAATTGCTCGAGCTGCACCAGTTTCAGCATCGCATCGACACGTTTGTCGCGTTCGGCCGCAGCGAGTTTGCGGATCGCCAGCGGGAACGCGATGTTGTCGCGCACCGACAGATGCGGGAACAGCGAATAACGCTGGAACACCATGCCGATGTCGCGCTTGTGCGGCGGCACGTTGACCAGCGACTGGCCGTTGACCAGGATCTCGCCGCTGCTCGGGGTTTCGAAGCCGGCGAGCATCGACAGCGTGGTGCTTTTGCCCGAGCCACTGGAGCCGAGGAAGGTCAGGAATTCGCCGTCCTTGATGTCCAGCGAGATGTTGTCCACGGCCGCGAAATCGCCGTAGTGCTTGTTCAGGTTGCGCAGGCTGACCAGGGGTTTGTCGTTCTGCTGGGATGCGTCTTTGATCACGGCACTCATGTCGTACTCCTGGGCGCTCAGGCGCTGATTTCGTTGCGCCGGCGCAGGGCGGCGGCGATCACCATGACCAATACCGACAGGCCGATCAGCAGCGTCGAGGCGACGGCGATCACGGGCGTCAGGTCCTGGCGCAGGGTGGTCCACATTTTCACGGGAAGGGTTTGCAGGGTCGGGCTGGCCATCATCACGCTGAGTACCACTTCGTCCCACGAAACCAGAAAGGCGAAGAGGGCACCGGCCACCATCCCCGGACGAATCGCCGGAAAGGTCACCTTGAACACCGCTTGCAGGCGTGACGCACCGCAGATCACTGCTGCGTCCTCAATCGACTGATCGAACAGCTTCAGTGAGTTGATGATCGAGATAATGGTGAACGGCAGTGCGACGATCACATGGCTGACGACGAAGGCGAACATCGTCCCGGTGTAGCCGAGCTTGAGGAACAGCGCGTACACCGCCACGGCGATGATCACCAGCGGCACAATCATCGGCAGGGTGAACAGGCCGTAGAGCATTTCCCGGCCGGGGAAGCG
The DNA here is from genome assembly GCF_058789255.1 of Pseudomonas sp. FW215-R2. Taxonomy (NCBI): domain Bacteria; kingdom Pseudomonadati; phylum Pseudomonadota; class Gammaproteobacteria; order Pseudomonadales; family Pseudomonadaceae; genus Pseudomonas; species Pseudomonas sp. FW215-R2. The sequence continues at coordinate 51,927 of NZ_JBYTBO010000030.1, read as the reverse complement.
TCCGCGCACCAGCGCGAAGGCAGTCGGCAAACCGAGGGCGACGGCGCAGATCGTGGTCAGTACCGCGACCTTGAGGCTGGCCAGCGCTGCGCTCATCCAGTCGGCATTGGAGAAGAACTGGCCGTACCATTTCAGCGTCCAGCCCGGTGGCGGGAACACCAGCCACTGGGACGAGCCGAACGACAGCAGGACAATGAAGACGATCGGCAGCAGCAGAAACAGCGCGATCAGCCCGGTGGTGGCGTACAGGCCGAAGCGCATCCGGCGGCTCATGGCGTTGGGAGTCAGGAGCATGTCGGCTTACCTCGCGTTACTGGCGCCAACCGGGGATTCCGGTTGAAGCTTCAGGTAGAAGTAGAACAGCACCAGGGTGATGACGATCAGCAACGCGGCGCCGGCGCTGGCCAGACCCCAGTTGAGGAACGACTGCACCTGCTGAATGATGAATTCCGGCAGCATCATGTTCTGCGCCCCGCCCAGCAGCGCCGGGGTGACGTAGTAACCGAGCGACATCACGAACACCATCAACCCGCCGGACGCCAGACCCGGCCGGCACAGCGGCAGGAACACCCGGAAGAAGTTGGTCCACGGGCTGGCGCCACAGATCGAACCGGCCTGCAGAATCATCGGGTCGATGGCCTGCATGGTCGCCTGCAATGGCAGCACGATGAACGGGATCATGATGTAGCTCATACCGATCACCACGCCGGTCAGGTTGTGCACCATTTCCAGTGGCTGATCGATGATGCCCATGGCCATCAGGGCTTTATTGATGACGCCCGAAGCCTGCAACAGCACCAGCCAGGAATAGGTGCGGGCGAGGAGGCTGGTCCACATCGACAGCAGCACGATGTTGAGGATCCAGCGGCCCCAGCCTCGTGGTACCAGGGTGATTGCCCAGGCCAGCGGAAAACCGAGCAGCAGGCTGAACACCGTCACCAGTCCCGCTACCGAGAAGGTGTTGAACAGCACCCGGGTGTACGCCGAGTTGGCGAACAGTTGTTCATAGTTGCCAAGGCCCGGCACCGGTTCCAGCACGCCGCGCAACAGCAGGCCAATCAACGGCGCAAGAAAGAACAGACCGAGGAACAGCAGCGCCGGCAGCAGATTGCCGGCGCCGCGCCAGCGTTGTTTCAGGGACGGGGCTTGCGCCATGGCACTGGCCTTTTTTCCGGCGGCCGACCCGGCAGCGCTGGCGGCGCTCCCGGTGGCAGTGGAGGGACGGGACGCGGTGGCCGCCATTTTCATTTGACCAGCCATTCGTTCCACCGTGTCGCGATGGCCTGGCCGTTCTTGGCCCAGTACGCGAAATCAAGAGTGATCTGATCCTTAGCGTAGGCAGTCGGCAGGTTCGGGGCCAGCGTCGAGTCCAGACGCGCCACACTGTCGACGTTGACCGGGGCGTAGGCGGTCAGGTTGGAGAAGTCGGCCTGGCCTTTGGCACTGCTGGCGCTGGCCAGGAACTTCATCGCCGCGTCCTTGTTTTTCGAACCCTTTGGCACCACCAGAATGTCGGCCATGACCAGGTTTTGCTTCCAGCTCACGCCGACCGGTGCGCCGTCTTCTTGCAAGGCGTGAATCCGGCCGTTCCAGAACTGGCCCATGCTCGCTTCACCGGAGGCCAGCAGTTGCTGCGACTGCGCGCCGCCGCCCCACCAGACGATGTCTTTCTTGATGGTGTCGAGTTTCTTGAAGGCGCGATCGAGGTCCAGCGGATAGAGCTTGTCGGCGGGTACGCCGTCGGCGAGCAACGCCAGTTCAAGCACGCCGGGGCTCGGCCATTTGTACAGGGCGCGTTTGCCGGGGAAGGTTTTGGTGTCGAACAGCGCGCTCCAGTCCTGTGGCTTGTTGGCGCCGAGTTTGCCCTCGTTGTAGCCGAGGACGAAGGAGAAGAAGAACGAACCGACGCCGTAGTCGCTGACGAAACGCGGGTCGATCTTGTCGCGCTGAATCTGTTTGAAATCGAGGGGTTCGAGCAGGCCTTCGGACGCGGCACGCAGGGCAAAGTCGGCTTCGACATCAACGACGTCCCATTGCACGTTGCCGCTTTCGACCATGGCTTTGAGTTTGCCGTAGTCGGTCGGGCCGTCCTGCACGACGGTGATGCCGCTGGCCTTGCTGAACGGATCGGCCCAGGCCTGTTTCTGCGCATCCTGGGTGCTACCGCCCCAGCTGACAAAGTTCACACTCTCGGCGGCCATCGCGGCCTGACCGGTCACGCTCAGCAGTCCCGCAAGAAAGATCGCGGTTGCAGCTTTGTTCAACACCATTTTTACGCCCTCATTGTTGTGTTTTTGAGCGGGCTTGCGTTGTTGCCCGCCTGTCGGGAGCAGTAGCTGGACGGTTTTCAGGTCGTCCGGTCTATGGAATATCATATTATGGTATTCCAAACATTGTGCAAGCACTTTGCCTTACCGGCTATCTGGCAAACGGGGTTATTCGGTGAACGGAATGCTCTCGACTACCTCAAGATCGTAGCCGGTCAAACCGGCGTATTTGAGCGGTGGGCCCAGGTGACGCAGCTTGCCGACGCCCAGGTTCTGCAGAATCTGCGCCCCGGTTCCCACCTCGGAATAGATCCGCGATTGCGAACGACTGAACTGCCGTGGCGGCTGAGTCAGTTGCGGCACCCGCTCCAGCAAAGCCTGGGAAGACTCATGATTGGCCAGCACCACGACCACGCCATGCCCTTCGGCGGCGACACGTTGCAGCGCTGCCCATAGCGTCCAGTTCGTTGGCCCGCTGTACTCGGCGCCGACCAGATCCCGTAGCGGATCGATCACATGCACGCGCACCAGCGTCGGTTCTTCGCGACGCAATTCGCCCATGACCATCGCCATGTGCACACCACCCTCGATGCGATCTTCGAAAGTGATCAAACGGAAGGTGCCATGCACCGTCGGCAACTCCCGTTCGCCGATGCGCTCGATGGTATGTTCGGTGCTCAGGCGATAGTGGATCAGGTCGGCAATGGTGCCGATCTTGATCCCGTGTTTGCGCGCGAAGACTTCCAGATCCGGGCGGCGGGCCATGGTGCCGTCGTCGTTCATCACTTCGACGATCACCGAAGCAGGTGTGAAACCCGCCAGCCGCGCCAGATCACAACCGGCCTCGGTGTGACCGGCACGGGTCAGCACGCCACCTTCCTTGGCGCGCAACGGAAAGATATGGCCGGGCTGCACCAGGTCTTCTGCGCGAGCATTGGGCGCCACCGCAGCAGCAACCGTGCAGGCGCGGTCAGCAGCGGAAATGCCGGTGGTCACGCCGACTGCCGCTTCGATGGAAACCGTGAACGCGGTACTGAACACGCTGCCATTGCTCGGCACCATTTGCTCCAGCCCCAGGCGCTGGCAATGATCGTCAGTCAACGTCAGGCAGATCAGCCCCCGAGCCTCACGGGCCATGAAACTGATCGCCTCGGGCGTGCAACGATCAGCGGCCAGCAGCAGGTCGCCTTCGTTTTCCCGGTCTTCGTCATCGACCAGCAACACCATTTTGCCGAGGCGATAATCTTCGATGATTTCTTCGATGCTGTTGAAGGCCATGCTGGACTCTCGATGTGGATGAAATTCGTGGTATACCATAATACAAATTCAACTGAGAGGTCACTATGAAGGCGTACTGGATTGCTCACGTGGACATCACCGATCCCGATCACTACAGCCAATACACCCAGCGCGCGCCGAAAGCGTTCGCCGAGTTCGGCGCGAAGTTTTTAGCCAGAGGCGGGCGCAGCGAAGCGATGGAAGGGCGGACGACGCCGCAGCGCAGCGTGGTGATTGAATTCGATAGCTATGAGCAGGCGGTGGCGTGCTATCGCTCGGCGGCGTATCAGGAGGCGAAAAGTTATCGCGAGGAATGGGCGAAGGCGGAGATCGTTATTGTGGAAGGGATGGCGCCGTAAGCAGCACGATCAACGCATGAAATGAATCTTGCCGCTGTCGTCATTGCCCATGTACATGCCATACACCCCGGCCTGGCGTTCCTCGATGTAGCGTTCGAGGATCTGCCGGATCGCCGGGTAGTAGATCTGGTCCCACGGAATGTCTTCGGGGGCGAAGAATTTGTAGTCGAGGGTTTCCGGGCCGTACTGGCCGGTGATCTCCAGCGCGAGGGCGCGGAAGATGATGTAGACCTCGCTGATCTTCGGCACGCTGAAGATCGAGTACGGCGAGACGATTTCCGCGCGTACACCGCTTTCTTCCCAGACTTCGCGCAGGGCCGCCTGTTCGGTGGTCTCGCCGCTTTCCATGAAACCGGCGGGCAAAGTCCAGGTGCCGGCGCGCGGGGGGATCGCCCGTTGGCACAAGAGGTATTTGCCGTCCTGCTCGATGATGCAGCCGGCGATGATCTTCGGGTTCACATAGTGGATGTAGCCGCAGCCGCGGCACATCAGGCGCTCGTGCGTATCGCCCGGCGGCACCTGCTGACCGAGGTCAGCGCCACCGCATTTCGGGCAAAAGCTCGGGCTGAACATGTCAGTGACCTATGCGCGGTTCTTTCAGCGGAATGGGCAGGGTGATCGGCGGCGTGCCTTTGAGTACGGTGCCGGTTTCTTCCTGTTTGCGCTTGAGATAATCGAGGGCCACCGCAGCGGCGGCGCGAACGTGATCGACGCACGCCTGATGCGCCGCCAGCGGATCGCCGCTCTTGATCGCCTCGACCATTTTTTCCATTTCCTGGTTACTCGCACCACGACGGTTTTCCTGGGACACCGACGTCGCCCGCAGGTAGCTGATGCGTGCCTGCAACTGGCGCAGTTGAGTGGCCGCGACATGGTTGCCGGAGCCTTCCAGCAGCACGTCGTAGAAACCCTGCACCGAGTCGATTACCTGTTGCAGTTCGCCGTCCTTGAGCGCCTTGCGGTTCTCGTCGAGGGCTTTTTCCAGGGCCTTGATGTCCTTGGCCTTGGCGCGCAGGGTGAACAGCTGGACGATCAGGCCTTCGAGCACGCAGCGCAGTTCATAGATGTCGACCGCATCGGCGAGGGTGATGATTGCCACACGCGGGCCCTTGGCGTCGGCGAACTCCACCAGGCCCTCGGATTCCAGGTGACGCAAGGCTTCACGCACAGACGTACGGCTGACACCCAGGCGATCGCACAGATCGCGCTCCACCAGGCGATCGCCCGGCAGCAGCTGGAAGTTCATGATGGCGCTTCGCAGTTTATCCAGCACGATTTCGCGCAGGGTGACGGGGTTGCGATTGACCTTGAAGCTGTCGTCGAGTGGCAGGCGTTTCATGGGGTCCGCTCTTTAGTGTGGCTGTCCATGCCAGACGGGCATTCAAACAGCCGAGGGGTTAACTGGAGGCCTCGGCGTCGGCTTCGGCGAAGGCTTCACGGGCGAGCCGGAAACTGTCCACGGCTGCCGGGACGCCGCAATAAATACCGACCTGAAGCAGAATTTCGCGTATTTGCTCACGACTCAGGCCGTTACGCAAGGCGCCGCGCACATGCAGTTTCAGTTCATGCGGGCGGTTCAGCGCGGAGATCATCGCCAGGTTGATCATGCTGCGCTCCTTGAGCGACAGGCCCTCGCGCCCCCAGACATGACCCCAGCAGTATTCGGTGACCATTTCCTGCAGCGGGCGGGTGAAGTCGTCGGCGTTCTCGATCGAGCGCTGCACATAGGCTTCGCCGAGCACCTGGGTGCGGATCTTCAGGCCTTGCTCATACTTTTCGTGGCTCATGTGTCCTCCGCTCAACCCAGTGTCGGCAGGGCGCCGAGCTTGCCCTTGTGATAGATCATCGGCGTCACCGGTTGCGCCGGCAGGATCAGGTTCTTCACCGCGCCGACGATGATCGCGTGGTCGCCACCGTCGTATTCGCGCCACAGTTCGCACTCGATGATCGCCGTGGCCTTGGCGAGGATCGGGTTACCGAGCTCGCTCAAATGCCAGTCGATGCCGTTGGCCTTGTCCTTGCCTTTGCCGGCGAAGGCGTAGGCCTCGGCGGTCTGGTCGGCGGACAGCAAATGGATCGCGAAACGCTTGCTGTCGCGCAGCACCGGGTAGGTGTCGGAAGCATAGTTGGGGCAGAACAGCACCAGCGCCGGGTCAATCGACAGCGCACTGAAGGCGCTGGCGGTGATGCCGACGATGCCGCCATCCGGGTCGAGGGTGGTGACCACCGTGACCCCGGACGGAAACGAGCTCATGACGTCTTTGTAAATGCCGGGTTCGATCATGTCGCAGGACTCCTAGCGCATCACAAACGGATCAGGCATCGGCGCCTGAGAGAGGTTGATCCACACCGTTTTCAGTTCGGTGTAGGCCAGCACCGAATCGATGCCGCTTTCGCGTCCATAGCCACTGTTCTTGAAGCCGCCGATCGGTGCCATCGCCGACACCGCGCGGTAGGTGTTGACCCAGATGATCCCCGAGCGCACGTCCCGGGCCAGTCGATGGGCGCGACCCAGGTCGCGGGTCCATATGCCGGCGGCGAGGCCGAACTGCGAGTCGTTGGCAATCGCCAGCGCTTCGGCTTCATCCTTGAAGCGGATGACCGAGGCCACCGGGCCGAACACTTCTTCCTGCATGATCTTCATCGAATTGCGGTCGCACTCGAACAGCGTCGGTTCGTAGAACCAGCCGTCGCCCACGCCACTCGGCCGCTTGCCGCCCAGTCGCAGACGCGCACCTTCAGCGATGGCGTCGGCCACCAGACCTTCCACCACGGCCAGTTGCTGCGCGGTGGCCATCGGGCCCATTTCGCTGCTGTCGTCCTGCGGGTTGCCGATGCGGATGCGCCGGGCGCGTTCCACCAGTCGGCTGACGAACTCGTCGTAGATCTCGTCCTGCACCAGCAGTCGCGAACCGGATACACAGCTCTGCCCGGACGCCGCGTAGATCCCGGCAATCGCACCATTGATCGCACTGTCCAGATCAGCGTCGGCGAAGATGATGTTCGGTGACTTGCCGCCCAGTTCCAGCGACAGCTTGGCGAAGTTCTCGGCGCTGCTGCGCACCACATGCCGCGCCGTGGCTGCGCCGCCGGTGAAGGCGATCTTGCGGATCAGCGGATGACGGGTGAGGGCAGCGCCGGTGCTCGGGCCGTAACCGGTGACAACGTTGACCACGCCCGGTGGAATCCCGGCTTCGAGGGCCAGGCGCGCCAGTTCCAGAATGGTCGCCGAGGCATGCTCGGACGGTTTGATCACGATGGTGTTGCCCGCCGCCAGCGCCGGCGCCAGTTTGATCGCGGTCAGATAGAGCGGGCTGTTCCACGGAATGATCGCGGCGACCACACCCATGGCTTCGTGCACGGTGTAGGCAAACAGGTCGGGCTTATCCAGCGGCAGGGTGCCGCCTTCAAGCTTGTCGGCAAGGCCCGCGGTGTAGTGGAAGAACTCCGGCAGATAACCGACCTGACCCCGGGTTTCACGGATCAGTTTGCCGTTGTCGCGGCTTTCCAGCTGCGCCAGTTGTTCCTTGTTTTCAGCGATCAGGTCACCGAGACGACGCAACAGTTTGCCGCGCGCGGTGGCGGTCAGGCCGCGCCACGCCGGGCTGTCGAAAGCGGTTTGCGCAGCTTGCACGGCGCGTTCGACGTCGGCTTCATCCGCGTCGGGCAGTTCGGCCCAGGGCTCGGCCAGCGCCGGGTTGAGGCTTTCGAAGGTCTTGCCGGAGAGGGCGTCGACCCATTCTCCGCCGATGCACATCTGGAAGCGTGCGAGTGTCATGCAACGATCCCCTTTATAGGGTTTTGTCGGGCGTGTGCGGTTTCGAGAAATTCCAGCAGCAGCTGATTGACCAGTCGCGGCGACTCTACCGGCATCATATGCCGTTGCTCGGGCAGCACCGCAACCTTCGCGCCGGGAATGCGCGCGGCCAGTTGCTCGGCCATTTCCGGGGTCGATCCGGGGTCCAGCTCGCCGGTGGCGATCAGCGTCGGCGCCTGGATGCTGGCCAGGTCGTCGGCGCGGTACATGTCCTGGGTGGCGAACAATTCGTAGGTGGTCAGGTAGCCCTGCGGGTCATTGCCGGCGAGGGTCTGGCGGATCGCGGCGATCTGCGCCGGATTGGCCGCCTGATATTCGCGGCTGAACCACCGCGACAGCGCCGCTTCGGCATTCGCGTCCGGTCCATGTTCGGCGGCCTGCGCGGTGCGGGCGATGACCCCGGCGCGCTGCTCTTCGCTACGGTTGAACACACTGTTGAGCACCACCAGGCTTTTCAGGCGCTGCGGGTAATGCAGGGCAAAGGCCCGCGCCACCAGACCGCCCATGGAAAAACCGATCACCGACGCCAGCGGCAATTGCAGGTGGTCGAGCAGCTCCAGCAACTGATCGGCATAACCGAGCAGGGCGGTGCCGCTGGCCGGTCGCGGGCTGGCGCCGTGTCCGAGCATGTCGTAGGCGATCACCCGGTATTGCGTGGCCAGGCCAACGATCTGGCCGCCCCACATTTCTTTGTTCAGGCCCACGCCGTGGATCAACACCACGGGGTGGCCCTGGCCGGTCGCCAGATAACTGGTGCCGGCCGGGGTGAGTTCAGCGGTATGCCGAATCATGGAGCGCTCCTGCAATGCCTTCTTGTTTTGATTACTGGGCTTTTTCGGCGGCCAGTTCTTCCAGATCGATGTAGCGGTTGCCGATGCGCGGGTGCAGACGGCCACCGTCGGCGCAACCGAGTACCACGACGATTTCGTCGGCGCGCGGGGCATCTTCGATCTGCATTTCCAGGGTGATGTAGTGCGAGCGCAGGCCTTCGTCGTCCTTGTGCATCATCGGGATCTGGATCGAGGTGCCCGGACCGCCGCGCTTGTTGGTGAAGCTCAGGTAACTCTTGGCCTTGACCGCTTCGCGGTAGTGATTGCCGAAGCGCAGGGTGTGGATCACCGCCGAGGCGTGTTCGATCTCGCCGTCCGCGCCGACGACTGCCGCTTTGCCGTAAGCCTCGATCTTCTCGGCGCCGCCGATGATGCGCACCAGACGCTCGACCATCATCGCGCCGAGGTCGGAGCAGTTGGCGCGGATCTGCGGCTTGAGGTCTTCGACAAAGCCATTGCCGACCCACGGGTTCTTCATCACGACGGCCAGGCCCACCATGGTCACCGGGGTGTCGGAAGCCTTGCCGCCTTCGATGAAGGTCTCTTCGACATAGCTGACGATCTTGCGAATTTCGAAACTCATGAGCTGCTCCGTAGGGGGATAAAGAGTGTCTGTGCGTCTGATGGTATACCATAATACCGATCGTGCAAGTCCCCCACGCAAGATTCCCGCCCATCAGTCGGACGAATGCCCGTGCATTCAGCCGCGGCTGTAATCCCTTTCGGTTAACAAAAGATAACGTTGCGCCGATTGTCAGACGTTTCGAATGCCCGATAGGATGAGCCAGCTTCCGAAGTGGCTCTGGATTGCGGGTTTCAGGACTATGCTTCTGACCAACCGTCGCTGGAGCACACTTGCGGCGCCCTTGAAGGCCGAATGGCCTAACAATAATAAATAGGGGAAGGTCTATGAGTCGTTGCCGCCCGCCGGCGTTTCGCAACACCGCGTTGCTGGCCACAGCACTCTCTCTGCTGGGCTTTGCCACCTTGTCGGCGCCCGTACTGGCCGCCGAAGCGCCAGCCGACGTGGTCTACGCCATCGAATCGGCCAAGGCCCCGAAAAGCCTGATGCTCGATGTCGTTCACGCCGGTTCACGGCTGGTGGCGGTCGGTGATCGCGGGCACATTCTCTACTCCGACGACCAGGGCAAGACCTGGACCCAGGCCAAGGTGCCAAGCCGCCAGTTGCTGACGGCCGTGTATTTCGTCGACGACAAACACGGCTGGGCCGTCGGCCATGACGCACAGATCCTCGCCAGCGAAGACGGCGGCCAGACCTGGACCAAACAGTTCGAAGACCTCAAGCGCGAATCGCCGCTGCTCGACCTCTGGTTCAAGGACGTCAACAACGGCCTGGCCGTGGGTGCCTACGGCGCATTGCTCGAAACCACCGACGGCGGCAAGAACTGGCAAGACGTCAGCGACCGCCTCGACAACCAGGATCAGTTTCACCTCAACGCCATCGCCGCCGTGAAAGACGCCGGGCTGTTCATCGTGGGTGAACAGGGCGCGATGTTCCGCTCCGCCGACTGGGGCCAGACCTGGGAAAAAATCGAAGGTCCGTATCAGGGCTCGCTGTTCGGTGTGATCGGCACCGCCCAGCCTTCCACGCTGCTGGCCTACGGGCTGCGCGGCAACCTCTACCGCTCCACTGATTTCGGCGGCACCTGGCAGCAAGTCGAACTCAAGGCGGCGCGCGGTGCGCTGGAATTCGGCCTGTCCGGCGCCACGCTCCTCGAAGACGGCTCGATCGTCATCGTCGGCAACGGCGGCACGGTGATCAGCAGCAGCGACAACGGCGAAACCTTCAGCGTGTTCAACCGCCCGGATCGCATCTCGCTGTCGTCGGTCACCGCCGCCGGCAACGGCAATCTGATCCTGAGCGGGCAGGGTGGCGTCCACACCACCACGCCCAACGGCACCGAGCTGGGCAAATGAGCCGAATCAATAATAAGAAGGCGGGGCTATGACTTCCTTGAGCACTCATCATCAGGACAAGGCGACGTTTCTCGAACGCCTGATCTTCAACAACCGCCCGGCAGTGATCGTGATCTGCCTGCTGGTCAGTATTTTCCTGTTCTGGCAGGCGACGCTGATCCGGCCGTCCACCAGTTTCGAAAAAATGATCCCGCTCAAGCATCCGTTCATCGAGAAGATGATGGAGCACCGCAACGATCTGACGAACCTGGGCAACACCGTACGCATTTCGGTGGAGGCCAAGGACGGTGACATCTTCTCCAAGGAGTACATGGAGACGCTGCGCCAGATCAACGACGAGGTGTTCTACATCTCCGGCGTCGACCGTTCCGGCCTGAAGTCGCTGTGGAGCCCGAGCGTACGCTGGACCGAAGTGACCGAGGAAGGCTTTGCCGGCGGTGAAGTAATTCCGCAGAGCTACGACGGTTCCCAGGACAGCCTCGACATGCTGCGCAACAACGTGCTCAAGTCGGGTCAGGTCGGGCGTCTGGTGGCCAACGACTTCAAGTCGAGCATCGTCGACATCCCGCTGCTGGAGTCCTACCCGGACCCGCAGGACCAGGGCAAGTTGCTGGCGTTGGACTACCGCCAGTTCTCCCATGAACTGGAAGACAAGATCCGCAACAAGTTCGAAGCGCAGAACCCCAACGTCAAGATCCACATCGTCGGTTTCGCCAAGAAGGTCGGTGACCTGATCGACGGTCTGGTGATGGTGGTGATGTTCTTCGGCGTCGCCTTCGTCATCACCCTGATTTTGCTGCTGTGGTTCACCAACTGCCTGCGCAGTACGGTGGCGGTGTTGAGCACCACGCTGGTGGCGGTGGTCTGGCAACTGGGGTTGATGCACTTCTTCGGTTTCGGCCTCGATCCGTATTCGATGCTGGTGCCGTTCCTGATCTTCGCCATCGGGATTTCCCACGGCGTGCAAAAGATCAACGGTATCGCCCTGCAATCGAGCGAGGCGGACAACGCCCTGACCGCCGCGCGGCGCACATTCCGGCAACTGTTCCTGCCGGGGATGATCGCGATTCTGGCGGATGCGGTGGGCTTCATCACGCTGCTGATCATCGACATCGGCGTGATCCGTGAACTGGCCATCGGCGCGTCCATCGGCGTGGCGGTGATCGTGTTCACCAATCTGATTCTGCTACCGGTGGCGATTTCCTATGTCGGCATCAGCAAGCGTGCGGTGGCCAAGAGCAAGAAGGACGCCAACCGCGAACACCCGTTCTGGCGCCTGCTGTCGAACTTTGCCAGCCCGAAAGTCGCACCGGTGTCCATTGCGCTCGCTCTGATCGCCTTCGGTGGCGGCCTCTGGTACAGCCAGAACCTGAAGATCGGCGACCTCGACCAGGGCGCGCCGGAACTGCGTCCGGACTCGCGCTATAACAAGGACAACAACTTCATCATCAACAACTACTCCACCAGTTCCGACGTACTGGTGGTGATGGTCAAGACCAAGTCCGAAGGCTGCTCGCGCTATGAGGCCATGGCGCCGATCGATGAGCTGATGTGGAAGATGCAGAACACCGAGGGCGTGCAGTCGGCGATCTCGCTGGTGACCGTGTCCAAGCAGATGATCAAGGGCATGAACGAGGGCAACCTGAAATGGGAAACCCTGTCGCGCAACCCGGACGTGCTGAACAACTCCATCGCCCGTGCCGACGGCCTGTACAACAACAGTTGCTCGCTGGCGCCGGTGCTGGTGTTCCTCAACGATCACAAGGCTGAAACCCTGGATCGTGCGGTGCATGCGGTGCAGGAATTCGCCAAGGACAACAACAAAGAAGGTCTGGAATTCATCCTGGCGGCCGGTAACGCCGGGATCGAGGCTGCGACCAACGAAGTCATCAAACAGGCCGAACTGACCATCCTGGTGCTGGTGTACATCTGCGTGGCGGTGATGTGCATGATCACCTTCCGTTCCTGGGCGGCGACCCTGTGCATCGTGCTGCCGCTGGTACTGACCTCGGTACTTGGCAACGCACTGATGGCGTTCATGGGCATCGGCGTGAAGGTTGCGACGTTGCCGGTGGTGGCGCTGGGTGTGGGGATCGGCGTGGACTACGGCATCTACATCTACAGCCGTCTGGAAAGTTTCCTGCGTGCCGGCCTGCCGTTGCAGGAAGCCTATTACCAGACCCTGAAATCCACCGGTAAAGCGGTGCTGTTCACTGGTCTGTGCCTGGCCATCGGTGTGTGCACCTGGATTTTCTCGGCGATCAAGTTCCAGGCCGACATGGGCCTGATGCTGACCTTCATGCTGCTGTGGAACATGTTCGGTGCGCTGTGGCTGCTGCCGGCCCTGGCCAAGTTCCTGATCAAGCCGGAGAAGCTGGCGGGGCAGAAGGGGAATTCTCTGTTTGCTCACTGATCCGGGCTTCTGAAACGACAAAGCCGCAACCTTAGGGTTGCGGCTTTTTTGTGAGTCAAGATCAAAAGCCCCTCACCCTAGCCCTCTCCCGGAGGGAGAGGGAACTGACCGCAATGTCTCGCGTGATACATCGACCTGAAAAACCGAGTCGATTATGGATTCAAAGAGGATCGTTCAAGTCGGTGTATCTCTCCAATATCCCCCGATCGGTTCCCTCTCCCTCCGGGAGAGGGCTAGGGTGAGGGCAAGCGGTCTCAAGTCTTACGAAAGTTCAGTACCAAGCACCACACTCAAAGCACTCCGCGCATCATCCAGCTGCACCAACGTCGCATGCCGAGCCCCCAGCGCATCACGATTTTCGATCGCGGTGAGAATCGCCTTGTGCCGAGGTAACGCCAGTTCATGCAGATTCGGTCGCTGATTCGAATGCTTCAACGCCTCGGCAATCGCCACCGACAGCATGTCGCACAGATTCGCCAGCAAGTCGTTATGGGTCGCATCGGCAATCCGACTGTGGAAATCCAGATCCGGTTGCAGCAACGCTTCCGGCGTCGGCGCGGCTTCCATGCGCTGGTAGGCTTCGCCGATGGCGGCGATGTCGGCATCGGTGGCGTGTTGGGCGGCGAGGGCGGCAGCGGCGGGTTCGATGATGCTGCGCACGCTGGTCAGCACATTGAAGAATTCATTTTGCGGGCTGCTTTGCATCAGCCAGTGCAATACGTCCGGGTCGAGCATGTGCCATTCGCGGCGCGGCTTTACCACCGTGCCGACACGCGGCTTCGAGTACACCAGCCCCTTGGCCACCAACACCCGCGTGGCTTCGCGCAACACCGGCCGACTGACCGCGTACTCCTCGCAGAGCAAGGCTTCGGCGGGCAGTTTGTCGCAAGGCAAAAAGCGTCCGGAAACAATCTGCATGCCCAGTTCCTGGACGATGCGCGAGTGCATGCTTTTGCGGTCGGAAGGTTTGCGGTAATCCATGGGGAGTGGCGCGATCCTGAGCGATGGAGATGCCGCGCATCATAGCAGGCACGACGGAATCTGGAGCTACGCAATGATCGTTCCCACGCTCTGCGTGGGAACGCATCCCGGGATGCTCTGCGTCCCATTCGAGAGCTGGAACGCGGAGCGTCCCTTGAGGCATTCCCACGCAGAGCGTGGGAACGATCAGGGTGGCGGTGTCAGTGGGAATGGCGGGGCACTTCCGCACCTCGGCAACCCACCAGAAAATCAAAATCACACCCCTGATCCGCCTGCAACACATGGTCGATGTACAACTGACGATACCCCCCCACCAACAACGGCTGCGGCGGTTGCAGATCTGCCATGCGTGCCGCCAGTTCGGCGTCCGGAATATCCAGGTGCAAACGCCCGCTGGCGCAGTCCAGCTCGATCCAGTCGCCTTCTTTCACTGCCGCCAAAGGCCCGCCGGCCGCTGCTTCCGGGGCGACGTGCAACACGACAGTGCCGTACGCCGTGCCGCTCATGCGCGCGTCGGAGATGCGCACCATGTCCGTCACACCCTGTGCCAGCAGCTTGGCCGGCAACCCCATGTTGCCGACTTCGGCCATGCCCGGATAACCCTTCGGCCCGCAGTTTTTCATCACCAGAATCGAGTTCGCATCGACGTCCAGCTCCGGGTCGTTGATCCGTGCCTTGTACATGTCGAAGTTCTCGAATACGACCGCGCGGCCACGGTGTTGCATCAGTTCTGACGTGGCGGCGGATGGCTTGAGCACTGCGCCCAGTGGCGCCAGATTGCCGCGCAACACACAGATGCCGCCGTCAGCGCGGATCGGATTGTCGAGGGTGCGGATCACTTCGTCCTCGCCGTAGATCGGTGCGTCCTTGGTGTTCTCGCCGATGGATTTGCCGTTGACGGTCAGCGCGTTCGGATTCGGAATCAGATTGGCCTCGCCGAGGCGACGCAGCACCGCAGGCAAGCCGCCCGCGTAGTAGAACTCTTCCATCAGAAAACGTCCCGACGGTTGCAGGTCGACGATGGTCGGCATGCCGCGACCGATGCGCGTCCAGTCGTCCAGATCCAGCTCGACGCCAATGCGCCCGGCGATGGCTTTCAGGTGGATCACCGCGTTGGTCGAACCGCCAATCGCCGCGTTGACCCGGATCGCGTTTTCGAAAGCCTCCTTGGTCAGGATCTTCGACAGCTTCAAGTCTTCGCGCACCATTTCCACCGCGCGCATGCCGGACATGTGCGCCAGTACATAACGCCGCGCATCCACCGCCGGAATCGCCGCGTTGTGGGGCAGGGACGTGCCCAGTGCTTCGGCCATGCAGGCCATGGTCGAGGCGGTGCCCATGGTGTTGCAGGTGCCGGCCGAGCGGGACATGCCGCCCTCGGCGGCGAGGAAATCGTCGATGGTGATGGTGCCGGCCTTGACCTGTTCACTGAGCTGCCAGACCACCGTGCCGGAGCCAATGTCCTTGCCCTTGTGCTTGCCGTTGAGCATCGGCCCGCCGGTGACGACGATGGCCGGCACGTCGCAACTGGCCGCGCCCATCAACAGCGCCGGGGTGGTCTTGTCGCAACCGGTCAGCAGCACCACGCCGTCAATCGGGTTGCCGCGAATCGCTTCCTCGACATCCATGCTCGCCAGGTTGCGGGTAAGCATGGCAGTCGGGCGCAGGTTCGATTCGCCATTGGAGAACACCGGGAACTCCACCGGAAACCCGCCAGCCTCGATCACCCCACGTTTGACGTGCTCGGCGATCTGGCGGAAGTGCGCGTTGCACGGCGTCAGTTCCGACCAGGTGTTGCAGATACCGATGATCGGTTTGCCATGGAACTGATGGTCGGCGATGCCCTGATTCTTCATCCAGCTGCGGTACATGAAGCCGTTCTTGTCGGCCGTGCCAAACCATTGGGCGGAGCGCAGGGTGGGTTGCTTATCAGACATGATCGATTCTCTTATTGTAAGACTATTGTTTGCGAGCTTCGGCTAAACATAAGCGCAAAATCGGCAGTTTGGAAGTGTTGTTGGGTAATTAGTATTACTATATAGTCGTTTTCGACGGAGGGATGGCCCTGGCGGTTTTCCGCGAGAGGCGTCCCCCGAGGTTCCATAAAAACAACAATCGGAGACCGATCTCATGAGCCAGGAACTGCGGCTTGTCCGGCGCATCACGCTGAAACTGATTCCCTTCCTGATCCTGCTGTACCTGATCGCCTATGTGGATCGCTCCGCCGTCGGCTTCGCCAAGCTGCACATGGGCGCCGACATCGGCATCGGCGATGCCGCCTACGGCCTTGGTGCCGGGCTGTTTTTCATTGGCTACTTTCTGTTGGAAATCCCCAGCAACCTGATGCTCGAACGCTTTGGTGCACGGCGTTGGTTCGCGCGGATCATGATCACCTGGGGCGCGATCACCATCGGCATGGCGTTCGTCCAGGGCCCGCACAGTTTCTACGTGATGCGCTTTCTGCTCGGCGCGGCGGAGGCGGGGTTCTTTCCCGGCGTTCTGTACTACATCACCCAATGGTTCCCGGTGCGCCATCGCGGCAAGATCCTCGGGCTGTTCATCCTTTCCCAACCCATCGCGATGATGATCACCGGCCCCGTGTCCGGCGGCTTGCTGGGCATGGACGGCATTCTCGGTCTGCATGGCTGGCAGTGGCTGTTCATCGTCATCGGCACCCCGGCGATCCTGCTGACCTGGCCCGTGCTGCGCTGGCTGCCGGACGGCCCGCAGCAAGTGAAATGGATGGATCAGGCCGAGAAGGACTGGCTGACCGGCGAGCTGAAAAAGGATCTGCAGGAATACGGCCAGACCCGCCACGGCAATCCGCTGCATGCGCTCAAGGACAAACGCGTGTTGCTGCTGGCGCTGTTCTATCTGCCGGTGACCCTGAGCATCTATGGTCTGGGCCTGTGGCTGCCGACCCTGATCAAACAGTTCGGCGGCAGCGATCTGGTGACCGGTTTCGTGTCTTCGGTGCCATACATCTTCGGCATTGTCGGGCTGCTGATCGTGCCGCGCAGTTCCGACCGCATGAACGATCGCTACGGGCATCTGGCGGTGCTCTATGTGCTGGGCGCCATCGGCCTGTTCCTCAGTGCCTGGTTGTCCTTGCCGGTGGCGCAACTGGCGGCGTTGTGTCTGGTGGCGTTCGCGCTGTTTTCCTGCACGGCGGTGTTCTGGACCTTGCCGGGGCGCTTCTTTGCCGGCGCCAGTGCGGCGGCGGGTATTGCCTTGATCAACTCGGTGGGCAACCTCGGCGGCTACATCGGCCCGTTCGTGATCGGCGCGTTGAAGGAATACACCGGCAACCTCGCTTCGGGCCTGTACTTCCTGTCCGGGGTGATGGTGTTCGGGCTGGTTCTGACGGGCATCGTCTATCGCTTGCTGGAGCGCAAACACGTATTGCCGGTTGATCAGTTCGCCGCCAGTGCTCGCGGTGCGACCCGCACCTGATATCGATCCAGGATTTGTCTTAACAGGAGAACATCATGCATCTGGTTCAATTCGAATTGAGTAACGGCGAGCGCCGCGTCGGGGTAGTCGAGGGCGGTCTGGTGCGTGAAGTGCAGGATGCGCGCACGGTGCGCGATCTGGCACTGGCGGCGATCGAGGCTGGCGGCACGCTGGCGCAACAGGTGCAGACCCTCGGTCTCTGCATCAGCCACGATTACGCCGAACTGTTGGCCAAGCTGCGCATCCTGCCGCCGCTGGATCACCCGGACCCGGCGCACCTGCTGGTCAGCGGCACCGGCCTCACGCACCTCGGTAGCGCGTCGGCCCGAGACAAGATGCACCAGCAGGCCGGCGACGAAGCGGCGATGACCGACACCATGCGCATCTTCAAATGGGGCGTGGAGGGTGGCAAACCAGCGGCGGGGCAGGCCGGGGTGCAACCGGAATGGTTCTACAAGGGTGACGGCAGCATCGTTGTGCGCCCCGGTCAGCCGTTCCCGCTACCGCCATTTGCCGAAGACGCCGGCGAGGAGCCTGAGATGGCCGGCCTCTACATCATCGGTCACGACGGCAAGCCGTATCGCCTCGGTTTCGCGGTGGGCAACGAGTTCTCCGATCACGTCATGGAGCGCAAGAACTACCTGTACCTGGCCCACTCGAAATTGCGCAGTTGCAGCTACGGCCCGGAGCTGCGCGTGGGTGAATTGCCGCAGCACTTGGCCGGTACCAGCCGCATCCTGCGCGACGGCGAAGTGCTGTGGCAGAACGAGTTCCTCAGCGGCGAGGCCAACATGTGCCACAGCCTGGCGAACCTCGAATACCACCACTTCAAGTACCGCCAGTTCCTGCGTCCCGGCGACGTGCACATTCACTTTTTCGGCACGGCGACCCTGTCGTTCGCCGATGGCATCCGCACTCAGCCGGGCGATGTGTTCGAGATCAGCCAGGCCGAATTCGGCGCGCCGCTGATCAATGGCATCGCCCCGGTTGAAGCCGTTTTCCAACCGGACAGCATCGGCACCCTTTAAGGAGATCCCATGACTCAGATTCTCGGTCACAACTACATCGGCGGGCGTCGCAGCGCGGCGGGTAGCGTCAAACTGCACAGCATCGATGCCACGACGGGCGAGGCATTGCCTCACGATTTCATCCAGGCGACGCAAGAGGAAGTGGACGCCGCTGCCAAAGCGGCGGCTGCGGCGTATTCCGCCTATCGCAGCCTGAGCGCCGAACGCCGCGCGCAGTTTCTCGATGCGATTGCCGATGAGCTGGATGCGCTGGGCGACGATTTCGTCGCAGTGGTCTGTCGCGAAACAGCGTTGCCTGCCGGGCGGATTCAGGGTGAACGCGGACGCACCAGTGGCCAGATGCGGCTGTTCGCCAAAGTGCTGCGGCGTGGCGATTTCTACGGTGCGCGCATCGACCTGCCGCTGCCGGATCGTCAGCCGCTGCCGCGTCCGGATCTGCGCCAGTACCGCATCGGCCTCGGCCCGGTGGCGGTGTTCGGTGCGAGCAACTTTCCACTGGCATTCTCCACCGCTGGCGGCGACACCGCGTCGGCGCTGGCCGCCGGGTGCCCGGTGGTGTTCAAGGCCCACAGCGGCCATATGGCCACGGCCGAATTCGTGGCTGACGCGGTGATTCGGGCGGCGGAGAAAACCGCGATGCCGGCCGGTGTGTTCAACATGATCTACGGCGGCGGAGTCGGCGAGTGGCTGGTCAAGCATCCGGCGATTCAGGCCGTGGGCTTCACTGGTTCGCTGCGAGGTGGACGGGCACTGTGTGACATGGCCGCCGCGCGTCCACAGCCGATCCCGGTGTTCGCCGAGATGTCGAGCATCAACCCGGTAATCGTTCTGCCCCAGGCCCTGACAGTTCGTTCGGAAACTGTTGCCCGTGATCTGACCGCGTCGGTGGTGCAGGGCTGCGGTCAGTTCTGTACCAATCCGGGCCTGGTGATCGGCATTCGCTCACCGCAGTTCACGGCATTCATTGAGCAGGTCGCGGCGTTGATCGGCGACCAACCGGCGCAAACGATGCTCAATGCCGGCACCCTCGGCAGCTATGGCAAGGGCCTGGAAGAACTCTTGGCGCATGCCGGCATCGAGCATCTGGCCGGTAATCCGCAGCAGGGCAATCAGGCGCGGCCGCAGCTGTTCAAGGCTGATGCCAGCCTGTTGATCAGCGGCGATGAAGTGCTTCAGGAAGAAGTGTTCGGCCCGACCACAGTGATCGTTGAAGTGGCGGATCAGGCGCAACTGAACGCGGCGTTGAAGGGGCTTCATGGGCAACTCACCGCGACGATCATCGGCGAGCCGGCGGACTTCATGCAGTTCCCGGAACTGACGCCGTTGCTGGAACAGAAGGTCGGGCGGATCCTGCTCAACGGTTACCCGACCGGTGTCGAAGTGTGTGACTCGATGGTCCACGGCGGGCCGTATCCGGCGACGTCCGATGCTCGCGGCACCTCGGTCGGCACCCTGGCGATCGATCGTTTCCTGCGCCCGGTGTGCTTCCAGAACTATCCCGACAGCCTGCTGCCGGAACCGCTGAAAAATGCCAACCCGCTGCGCATTCAGCGGCTGGTGGATGGCAAACCCTCGCGCGAGGCTCTCTAAGCCGAACTGGATCGATCGTTCCCACGTCGAGGCGTCGAACCGTCTGCGTGGGAATGCAGCCCGGGACGCTCTGCGTCCCATTCGAGAGCTGGAACGCGGAGCGTCCCTTGAGGCATTCCCACGCGGAGCGTGGGAACGATCAAGAGCGGGGCTTTGAGCTATCATTGCCACTTTCCCCCTGAAAGACATGATTGCCATGACTGCCGTAACCGACACCCTTCTCAACGCCCTCGAACATTGCGGTATGGTCGAAATCGACGGCCTGCACGCCTTCGAATTCGCCCTCGATGAAGACGACAATCTGCACATCGAGTGCATCGATGGCCGAACGGCCAGGCATTGGGAGTTCACGCCGGCTCAGGTTGAAGCGGCGACGTTTGACCAGGACCTGCAGAGCTGGTTGATCGTCGGTTTTGCCAGCGACACCAAAACCGTCGGCGAACACCGTCTGGTCTGCCTCGGCGATGTACTCAGCAGCGCCGACGACGAGGATGAAGCCGAATGAACATGCGTAAATTCTGGCCATTGTTGATGGCCGGCAGCGTCGGTGCGATGGGCCTTTCCAGCGCGTCAGCCGAGAGCTTCCAGTTGCTGGTCGGCTCCTACACCGCCGGCACCAGCCAGGGCCTCTACCGGATGAACTTCGACAGCGCCACCGGCCAGATCGATGCCAAGCCGCTGCAAGTGATCAAGAGCGAAAACCCGTCGTGGCTGACCCTGTCCAAGGATCAGCACCGGGTGTTCGTGGTCAATGAAAACGGCCCTGGCCAGAAAGACCCGGTCGGTCGCGTCAGCAGCTATTCCATCGATCCGAAAACTCATGCGCTGACCCTGATCAATCAGGTCCAGAGCCTGGGCAACGAGCCGACCCATTCGAGCCTCAGCGGCGACGCCAGCCATCTGTTCGTCAGCAACTATTCGGTAGTCGAAGATCCGGGCGGCACCCTCGCGGTGTTGCCGGTCGGCAGCGACGGCAAACTCAAACCGGTGGTGCAGATGAGTGCTCACCCGGCGAGCCGGGTCAACCCTGAACGTCAGGCCTCGAACCATGTGCACTCGACGATTTCCTCGCCGGACGGTCGTTATGTGTTCTCCAACGACCTGGGCGCAGACAAAGTCTTTGTCTACCAATTCGACCCGAAAGCCAATCCGGACCTGCCGCTGACCCCGGCGAAAACCGTTTCGGTGCAATTGCCAGCGGGCAGCGGGCCGCGTCATCTGTTGTTCAGCGCTGACGGCAAGCATGCCTGGCTGACCATGGAAATGAGCGCGCAGGTTGCGGTGTTCGACTACAACGACGGCGTGCTGACCCAGACGCAAATGGTCGACCTGGCAGCCGGCCAGCCGACCTCGGACAAAGCCGCTGCGGCGCTGCACGCGTCTGCCGATGGCAAATTCCTCTACGTCAGCAACCGTGGCACTGCCAATCAGCTGCTGGTGTTCGCCATCGACCCGGCTACCGGCCAGCTCAAGGAGCTGCAACGGCGTTCGGTGGAAGGCGATCACCCGCGCGAGTTCAGCCTCGATCCGAGCGGTAAATTCCTGCTGATCGCCAACCAGAAAAGCAACCAGATTGTCGTGGTTGAACGCGACGGCAAGACCGGACTGCTCGGTAAAACCGTGCAAAAACTGCCGATGGACGCCCCGAGCGACCTCAAGTTTCTGCTGCGTCAATAAGCCGCAGGCCCCGGTCTACGGGGCCTGAAGCTTTGTATTAATCCTGCTGATAACAGGTAATGGTGCAAAGCATTTCAAGCGAGCGACCCTCGAGCGTTAAGTTTGCTTCACGGCCCAACCGGGCAAGCAAGCCAACCGAACACGAGGGTTACCGCCATGAACTTCAATCTCTTCTCGATCATCGCCGCTTCCGCCATCTCCGCCACCGTTGCTCTGCCAGCCAGCGCCAACGTTGAAATCAGCGACAAAAAATCCCACACCCAGAGCTACACCCAGAAATACCTGCAACAGAGCGCCAACTTCTACGCCGCGCTGGATCACAAAGCTCAACACTGAAATTTCCGTCACGTCCTGGAACTGCCCAAGGCTGCGATCCTTTGATCTTGTTTATCAAAAGCAAAATCAAAAGATCGCAGCCTTGGGCAGTTTTTTGCGTGCGCACCGACAGGTAATAGGTATTTTCAAACGGCGGGATAGACCGGCTAAATAATCAACGAAGCTGATGGTTACTATGCCAAACCCTGAGTGGTTACCCCGGCTTTTTTGATTGATTCTGTGGGCGTCGAAACATTGTCCACGGAGCACACATCATGGCCAGTTCAATCATCACTTCCGCCAAACGCGGCGCCTACCTGGCCATCGGTCTGTACCTGGTCATGGTGCTGTTCGTCAGCCTCTCGTCCCAATCGCAACACAGCTTCGATGCACCGATCCAGATCGCGCATCCCGGCGTCCAGTTCGAACTCCGCTCGCAAAGCGCAGCGGTGGATTCAGTTGAACTCGCGGGAGCCGTCGGAGCATGAAAGGCTACAGATTCTGGATCATCGCCGGTCTGGCGATCATGACCAACGGCACGTCTCTTCTGGGATTCGGTCAGGGCTCGGTCGGCGGTCTGGCCCGGGCCATAGAGGCCAACCACACCATCGCCCACAACATCGAACGCGCCAATGCGTTGGGGCTGCTGGCCGGCAATCCACCCGTGAAAACCTCGGCCGAGTTCTTCGGGCCGTTCGAGGTGGATTGCTCGGCGATAGGGATGTGCGAAGTGTTGGCGTAAGCGCTTACTTTTTCATGATGGCGGTGAACAGATCTGATTCCAGGAACCGCTGCAACCAACCCTGCAACCGCACGTAAGGTGTCTGAGCAAACCATTCGCGATCGACATGGGCGAACTGGCGAACGAAGGGCAGCAGCGCGATATCGGCCAGGCAAGGATGATCGGTCAACAAGTAGTCGTAGCCTTCGAGCAACTCATCCAGCTTCTGCAGGAACAACGCACCTTCGGCGCGATAAACCTCCATCGGTTGTTCCGGATAACGCTCGGCGTACTTGTAGCGATTCAGGTGCACCTTGAACACTTGATCGTTGGTTTCGATCAACTCGGCAATCCGTGAGTCCCCACCCAGCAACCAGCCCTGCGGATCGTTCTGCGCCAGTGCCCAGCGCATGATCTCCAGACTCTCATCGATTACCTGACCCTCCGCATCCAGCACCGGCACCGTACCTTTGGGCGAGATCGCCAGCATCTCGGCCGGTTTGGCCTTGAGGCTGACTTCGACGATCTCCACCGGCACGCCCGAATAACGCAGGGCCATCCGCGCGCGCATCGCATACGGGCAGCGGCGGAACGAATACAGCGTGTTCATTTCACCTCCAGTGTGCTCAAACCATTGCCCTGGCGCTGCACCTGAATCTGCACCGGAATCCGCTCGTGCATTTCCTGCACGTGGGAAATCACCGCGACCTTGCGACCCTGAGCCTGCAAGCCGTCGAGGGCGTCCATCGCCAGTTGCAGGGATTCCGGATCAAGGCTGCCGAAGCCTTCGTCGATAAACAGCGATTCGATTTTCAGCGTGCTCGACGCCATCGAGGCCAGGCCCAGTGCAAGCGCCAGCGACACCAGGAAGGTTTCACCGCCGGACAGCGAATGCACCGAGCGCAGCTCGTCGCCCATTTCGGTGTCCATCACCAGCAGGCCGAGCATGCTGCCACCACGTTTCAGGCGGTAGCGCTTGACCAGTTGCCGCAGCTGCACGTTGGCGTGATGCACCAGCAGGTCGAGGTTGTAGGCCTGTGCGATCTTGCGGAAGGTGTCGCCGGTGGCCGAGCCGATCAAGGCATTGAGTCGCGCCCAGCGCTGATACTCGGCATAGGCGTCGGCGATCTGCTGCGCCAGCGCGGAATTGGCGTTTTGCCGGCGCTGATCTTCGACTTGCTCGGCACGCAGCTCGGCGCAGAGCTGTTCGCTCGCGCTGCACTGGTTCTGTACGTCGGCGAGGGCGACAGTGAGTTGTTCGGCTTCGAGGTTGCCGTTGTGCTGCGCCTGATGTTCGAGCAACTGGCGATCACGTTCCTGCAACAGCACCTTGGCGTGTTCCAGGGCTTTTTCGTTGCGCTGCAAACGCTCGCGCAACTCGCCGACCTGCGCGTCATCGACCCGCAACAGATCTTCGAGGCCGCCGTCATCCAGTTCCGGATGGCGAGCACGCCAGTCGGCAATCTTGCCGGCCAGATCGCGGTCTTCGGTTTCCAGCGCGAGCAGCCGTTCCTGCTGCGCTTTGAGTTCGGCGGCGATTTGCACGAGTTGCGTGTGCACGCCTTGCAGTGCCTGAGTCGTGGTGGATTCGGCGTTGCGTGCCTGTTCTACCGCCAGTTCAAGCTGCTGTTGCCAGTGCTCGGCGCAGTTGTGATCGCCCAGCAATTGCGTCAGTTTCTCTTGGCTGGCCTGTTGCTGAGCGGTCAGCGCGTTGAGTTGCTGTTCAGCGTTTTGCAGTTGCTGCACGCGGCTTTGCTGACGATCCTGTTCCTTCTCAAGCGTCTGCTGGCGTTGTTGTTGCTCAGCCAGTTCTTCCTTTTGCTGATCGACTTGCGCCAGTCGCTCGGCGATCTGCCGGTCAAGCTGCATGAAGGTCGCGGCCGGCTCGGCGCGCAGGGCTTCGTGAGTCTCGGAGGGCAGCAGCGTGGCGAAGGCTGCGAGCTCTTCGTCCAGACGCTGCCGGTCAGCGCTCAGCTCGCGCTGCTGATTGCTCAGGTGCTGCGCCGCTTGCTGGTGTGCGGTTTCGGCGTGACGCAATTGCTGGGTCAGGCGCGCCGCATCCTGTTGCAAGGTGAGCAGGGCCGCCTGACGCTGTTCGTCCTGGGTGATGCTCTGGTTCAATTGATCGTTCTGGCGAGTGAGCCAGGCAGCGCGCTTGTCGCTGTCCTGATTCAGCAACGGCGCGGCCAGCGGATGAGCCTCGATGCTCGGCGTCAGCGTTTGCTGTTGTGTCGCCAGTTGTTCCTGTTGTTGCAGCAACTCTTTCTGTTGGGCAATCACACCACCGACGCTGGTTCGCAGCTCGGTGAGTTTTTCCTTCAGTTGATCGACCGCTTGCTGCGCGCTGGCCTGCTCGCTTTCATCGTGACGGCCGAGGCTTTGCAGCAAAGCTTCCGGCTGGTGATACGGATGCTCGTTGCTGCCGCAGACCGGGCACGGCTGGTCGTCCTGCAATTGCGCACGCAGCTCTTCGACACTGGCACTGCGGGCCAGGCGCTGGCGTTCGAGCAGTTCGCGGGTGACGTTGAAGGTCTGTTCGGCGACGGTCAGTTCAGACTTGGTTTTCACCCCGTCCTGGGTCAGGCGCTCGCGCTCCTGTTGCGCATCGAGCTGGCGCTGTTGCAGCTCGGCACCACGTTTGTCCAGATCCTGCTGACTGGCCCAAAGGCGTGTCAGGTCTTCGACGGCGCGCAGTTGCTTGCGGTTGTCCTGCAACAGCGTGCCGAGGATGCCGATCTGCTCGGCGACGGCGTCCGGCTCGGCGCCGGCCTCCTTGAACAGCACTTCAAGTTGCTGCTTTTGCGTGGCCAGCTCTTCGGTGGCGCGGGCGGCGTTCTGTTCGAGATTCGCCAGTTCGCTCTCGCCCTTGTTCAACCGGTTGCCGATCAGCATCAGTTGCTGCAAGCGGTCGCGGTAGGCATTCCACGCTTCGCTCAACGGTGCCAGGTGAGCACTTTGCTCAAGATCGGTGGCAATACGTTGCAAGCGTTCGGCGACCATTTTCTGTTGGTCGAGCAGGGTCTGGATTGCGCTCTGGCCCTGAGTGCAGGCCTGTTCGGCGCTCTGCTTCGCTTCGGCGCCGGAGGCGACTTCCCTGGCGAGGCGGGCGAGGGTGCTTTGCTCATCGAAGGCCTGACGCAACAGCGGCGCACTTTCGCTCTGTTGCGTCTGTGCCTGGGTCAGGGCGATTTGTGCGGCACTGAGGTCTTGCTCAAGTTGAGTCTGGCGTTCAGTCAGCTCGCCTTGTTGCTGGGTGTGCGCGCTGATTTGCGCCGCCAATGGCGTCAGTAGTGAATCGATCTCAGCCTTGCGGGCGAACTGATGCCGTTGCGGGGCGAGTTGTTCCAGACGCGTCAATCGCAGGCGTTCGCCGGCCAGCGTTTCGCGCTCGTGTTCGGCGCTCTGCAGTTGCTCGGCGGCCGCCTGCTGCGCGTCCTGCAACAGGTGCAGATCCTTGAGCCAGGTGTGTTGTTGCTCAAGCTGTTTGAGCTGGGCCTGCTGCAACTTCAGTTGCTGTTGGGCAGCGTTGAAGCGCTCGTCGAGTTCGGCGCGAGCCTCGGGCGGCAGCGGGGTCACGCCGGTGGCTTGATCCTGCAACTGCTTGTGGGCTTCGCGCGCCTCTTTGGTCTTGTCGAACGCGCGTCGGCCGAGGCGGGTGTAGAGCGCCGTATCGGTGAGTTTTTCCAGCAGTTCGCTGCGGTCGTTGTCATCGGCCTTGAGGAACGCACTGAACTCGCTCTGGGCCAGCAGCACGGCGCGGGTGAACTGTTCGAAATTCAGGCCCAGCGCCGCTTCGAGCTGAACCTTGTATTCGCCTTTCTGGCTGGCGAGCAGTTGATCCTGATCGATGTCACGCAGGCTCTGGCGGCTGGCCTGCAACTTGCCGCCGGCCTTTTCCCGGGCGCGGTTGGCTTCCCAGCGAGCGCGATAACGGCGGCCATCGACGCCGACAAAATCCACTTCGGCAAAACCTTCACCCGTGCCGCGCCGCAGCAGTGTGCGTGGGTCGCCAGTGGCGATTTCGCCGTCGGCGTCCGGCACCTTGGCGTCACGGCTGGTGTTGTTCAAACGCGGCACAGAGCCAAACAACGCCAGGCACAGGGCATCGAGCAAGGTACTTTTGCCGGCGCCCGTCGGGCCGGTGATGGCGAACAGACCGGCGCTGGCCAGCGGCTCGGCGGTGAAGTCGATCTCGAACGGGCCGGCCAGCGAAGCAAGGTTCTTCAAACGAATGGCGAGAATCTTCATGGCTGCTCGCCCTCCATTTGTACGTCTTGCAGCAGTTCGGCGAAGTCCTTGAGGGTTTGCTCATCGACCTCGTTGCCGTAATTGTCGAGCCAGGCGCGGCTGAACAATTCCTGCGGGGTGAGTTGGTCCAGTTCGATCAGCGCGCTGCTGTCTTCTGTGCCGTCAGCGCCACGGTTGCCCGCGTACTCCGCCGCGATCCGCACCAGTCGCACGGCTTTGCCTTGCAGGGCGCTTTCGACTTGATGGCGCAAGTCTGGTTGTGGCTCATCGAGACGAACACGGACTTCCAGCCACGGCTGGCGCTGGGTTTCGGCCAGCAGGTCGATGTTCGGCAGGTCGGCCAGTTGCAGCAGGATTTCCGCCAACGGCGCAGGGCCGAGACGTTGCAGGTTGACGGAGCGGGGAATCAGCATTGGCTCGACGCTGACCAGGGTTTCGCCGTCCAGAACGACGTCGAGCACCTGATGCTGATAACTGATTTCCGAAAACGACAACGGGATCGGCGAGCCGCTGTAGCGAATCCGTTCTTCACCGTTGACCTTCTGCGGCTTGTGCAAATGGCCAAGGGCGACATAGCTGATGCTCGGCCCGAACAGGCTGGCCGGCAGGGCTTCGGCGTTGCCGATGATCAGGCTGCGTTCGGAGTCTTCCGACACCGACCCACCGGCCATGTGCGCATGACTGATGGCGACCAGTGCCTGGCCCGGCTGGCGCTTGGCGTTGGCCGCTTCGATCAGCCATTCATGCACCTGGCCAATACCGCGCAGATAGTTGTCACCCAGATGCGCGCCGGTCACTTCGGCAGGCCGCAGGAACGGCAGCGCGAGGCACCACGCGGCGATCTCGCCGGACGCATTCGGCAGCGGCAGCAACAAGCGTTCCGCATCGAGCTGGCCGTCGTCGAGCCACAATACCCGACCCAACGCATGGGTGCGCAAACGCCGCATCAGCGGCGCGGGCAACTCTATCCGCGAGCCGGAATCGTGGTTGCCAGCGATCATCACGATGGTCAGCAACGGCTGCTGCTCGTGGGCGCTGACGATGAAATCGTAAAGGCGTTCCTGGGCTTTGACCGGCGGGTTCACCGTGTCGAAGATGTCGCCGGCGATCAGCAGCACGTCCGGCTGCGCCAGCTTCAATTGGCGCAGCAGCCACTCGAGGAAGCATGCATGCTCGAAATCGCGCTCCTGGCCGTGCAGGTTTTGCCCAAGGTGCCAGTCGGAGGTGTGAAACAGACGCAAGGCTGACTCCGCAATATAAAGAGGTGATGGCCGCCTGAAGGAGAGGGCGGCGAAAGAGGGGAGAGTTTACAGATTATTGCGACGGGCAGGCTTGTCCGGGAGGTGGGGTGGGACGATCTCGGCGAATCCTTTAATTGACGGCCATATACCGGGTATCGACCGTCTGGCCACTATATTGATATCATTTTTTGATCGAGCGGTCCGCCGGGCTTCAACCTCCGCAATCAGTGCCAACCCGACCATAAATTTGTCCATTTTTTTTGATTGTTCCTTTTTTGATGATGGAGAGGTTTATATGATCTGCCCAAGATGTCAGCAGGATAATGTTGTCAAGGCGATGATTAAGGCGAATAAGACGATTATTTTTATTTGCCCAGAGTGCGATGCGACGTGGTTCTCGATCGAAAGTATTGGGTTTCCCGGTTTTGTAGATTACGGGACTTATATGAAAGGTATTGGACTTTCCATGCTGTGGGATGAATTGGAAGTTGTTTCGGAAGATTTGTAGGGGGCGCGAAGAGCAAAAAAAGGAGGGGTTGTTTTATTAAATAAATCTGTCCCCTATTTGTGCACTTTGGGAGCCGAGATAGAGGAGTTTGGTGCGCCCTATATTGAAATTTCTGCATCGGGGACGCTGGCCATTGTTGCGAAAGATCGCGGTGAAGAATGTTTCAGGAAAGAATCAACATTACCGGAAATGTTGGCTAAATGGGTGTATGAGCTTTTCAACAAGTAAGATCAATGAAAGTGAGCTGAGATGAATGATCTTGAGTCGGTGAAAAACCTGATCATCCAGACAGTGAAGGAGAAGACAGGTGATTTCGATGGTGATGGTCTGGAGGCTGATTACAAGCTGAACTGGAAGGACGAACTGTCGGAAATGCTGGAGTTCGTCCTCTTCAATATGTCTAAAGCAGCATCCGCCAGAGAGAGAGGAGATGACGTCATGTTGCAAGCGGCGTTGATGCACTCATGTATACATCTCATGAATTTATCGGGGTTTTTCCGGGATATCCGTGACGATCTGGAGGCCCTGCTTTTAGGTCCAGGCTGGCCAGAGATTCCAGATGGTTTCAGTTATGGAAACACTAAAAGGGGACTCCTAAAAGGGGACGGATTTATTTGATTTAATAAATCTGTCCCCTTTTAGTGCCAATAAAACCGTCCCCTTTTAGTGAGTAATCGATCAATAACTCGAAAGGCTTTAATGAATGACCATTGATTTTGACTTGCTTGGCCCAGGAGACCTTGGACTGATTCGCGCAGGTATGACCCGTGAAGATTCGAGGTCGGCCCTCGAAAGCCCCTTTGACGAGTTTTTGAAAAGTCCGGATTCCGCTATCCCAACCGATGCATATGATGATTTGGGACTTCATGTCTACTTCGATAATGCCTTGATGGTCGTCGGCGTTGAGTTTTTGAAATGGGCTCAATTCGCCTGGCGCGGTCAGCGGTTGGCAGGCGAAGAAGTGCTTGTCGTTCAACAGTCTCTGATAGAGCAAGGCGAGTTTCTGGTTTTCAATAACTCAGGCTTCAATGTGGCCCGTCTGGGCCTGCGGTTCTACGCACCTGAAATGGGTGAGGAGGACGCTATCGTCGAGGCTGTTTATGTGGACTTTACTGGTGTCGACTGAGCGTAGCCGGGGATGACCTATGAGTATGTATTCCAGGTTTGATGTTTGTATAAGCCGATACGCTGATGATGAGGTTCCGACCGATTACTGGTCGGATGTCGAAGTTGTGAACGCGTCCGGGATACTTGAAGAGTTTTCCGACACCGACTGGTCGGAACTGCTGGCGGCCGTCAATGGCAAGAGTGAATTCTGGATTTTGCGCATGTGTGAATCCATGGGGAGCGTTGCTGATGAGCGCGCCCTGGCTGTATTGCTGGATCTCATGTTTCACGAAAGCGAAACCGTCAGGTATGCGGCGCTGGACGCTATCAGGTCGATGACAAGCTCAGGTGTGGAAGCGGGAAAGTGCTTCGCTCTGATTGCGTCGGCCATCGAGCGAGCAAAGCAGGAAAACAACCAGGCAGGGCGGGTGTCGGTATTGAATCTCGAGCATCTGCTTACAAGCAGATGAAGGAGGAGGGCAGACCACGTCGAGTGGTCTGCTGATCTTGCCAGAAACGAATTCGAGCGCGACGTGCGGCATCGTTTGATGTCGTTTGCTGGTGTTCTTTCGCTTACTTCGGATAAAGCGGCGGTAACCCACTGTCCCCAACCGGATCCTGCACCCGCTCCGCCGTCGGAATCGTCCGGATCGCCCGCCACAGATCCTCACCCTGCCAATGCTGCCCGGTCTCGCTATACAGCGCGCCGTTCAAACCGTCGAGCGCATCCGACAGCGGCACAAATCGCGCCGCCATATCCGCCAGGGTTTCCGGCTGCTGACGGGCCCAGGCGTCGAGGGCCTGGCGGGTGGCGTGGGGGTCGTTGGCCTGGCTGGCGCGTTTGATGTCGTCGAGCAGGGTGCGCGGGCTCGGGCCGGTTTGCGCGGCGCGCAGGATCGCCGGTTGCCAGCGGGCACGCCACCACAGGCCGAAGCCGAGCAGGGTGGTACAGGCCAGAATCAGTGTGCTGAGTTTCCACCACCACAGCGCTTCACTGTCGGCGCCGCTGAGTGGTTGTGCGCTGCCCGCCGGGGTGTCGACTTGCAGGCTCGGGTTGTTCACCACTTGCAGAGTGCGCGCCGGCAGGCTGGTGTGTTCCAGGTGATCTTCGAAGGTGTTCCACCACACCACGTCCACGGTCGGCAGTTCGATCGAACCACTGCGACTCGGCACCAGCGCTTCGCGTTCTTCACGGCTGCCGATCAGACCGCGCTCGCTGCTCTGATTGTTGAGCACCGGCTGATCCGGATAGCGGCGCAAGCCATTGGCCTCGGTGGCGGGCAGGGCGGGCAGTTGTGAACTGGCGAGGCCTTCGACCTTGAGGGTCAGGCTGCGGGTCAGAGAGTCGCCGACCTGCGTGTGATCCGGCTCCGGGTTCCAGCTCTCGCTCAGGCTCAGGCTGCGGGCCGGCAACCACGGCGCATCGCTCGGATAAGTGATCGGTTTGGGTTTGACGGTCAGCGGGATTTCCGAGGACGCGACGCGCAGCAATTTGCCGGTTTTCGGCCCTTGGGCGGTGGGATCTTTTGCCGGCTGGGTGTCGACCAATGTGGCGCTGAAGGTCTGCGGGGTGATGGTCAGCAAACCACTGTGCTGCGGATAGATCGCATAGCGCATCTCGATCACGCCATGCCGAACACCGTTGATGTCTTTTTCGTAGGTGCGCGTGTCGCCCAGTTGCTCGATGCGCGCGTCGGCGATCTGCAACGGAGTCACGCTGCTGTCGTCGTACAGCGAAACCGAATGGTAGATGCGCAGGGTCAGGACGGCCTGGGCCTGCACGTAGACGCTGGACTGGTCGAGGCTGGACTCGATGAACACCGGGTCGAGCGCATTCTTTTCTTCGTGAACGTCGCTTTCGACCACCTGCACGGTGATCGGCTGGCTCTCGGTTTCGCCGAGTTTCAACGGCGGAATTTCCACGCTGCCGTTCTGTTTCGGCAACAGAGTGATGATCCAGCGGGTGGTGGCGCGGTTCTCGTTATTGAGGGTGTTCAGCTGGTTGACCTGGCGCGTGCCGCGCACTTCGAACAACGGTTCCAGCGGGGTCAGATCAGGTTTGCCGAACTGCGTGACATCGTTGGATTCGAGGGTGAGTTCGACCGTCTCGCCGGAGTTCAGGCGACTGCGATCCACACTGGCTGTCAGCCCGGCCGCCTGGGCGGTGGCCGTGCAGATCAGCAGGGGCAGCAAGAGAGCGGTGAAACGGGTCATCGAGTGTTTTCCTGATCCTGATGTTGTTGCTGTTCGTACCAGAATTTGCGTCGCAGCAGTTCGCCCGGATCATCCGGGATCTTGCCCAGCCACTGTTCCAGTGCCTGGCGTTGCTCGCCTTCGACGTTGTCTTCGCTGGGGCGCAGCGTCGGGCTGGTGTTCTGTTCTTCGTCCGGCGCGCTGTTGGGCACTTCGTTGGGGCCTGGCTGCGGCGGGGTGGTCGGCGGTGGTTCACTGGCCGACTCCGCGGGCTGGGCTTCGCTTGGCGCATCATTCTTGACCGCCGGTGGCGGTGCAGTGGCGGGCGGTGGTTCGTCGCCCGGCACGTTCTGCTGCGTCGGTTGCTTCTCGGGCTCGGTCGGCGGCGGAGTGTTTTTCTGCTTGAGCAGGTTTTCCACCAGCGCCTTGTTGGTCAGCGCCGGGCGCAAATCCGGCTGCAACTCCAGAGCCTGTTCGTAGGCATCGATCGCCGCTTCCAGCTCACCGCTTTTCGCCAATGCGTTGCCACGATTGTAGTGGGCGCGGGCATCGCTGCCTTCGGCGAAACGCTGGGCGGCGCCACTGTAGTCGCCGGCCTCGTACAACGCCAGCCCTTGCCACTGATGATCTTCGAAGTGTTTCGCCGCTTCGGCAGGACGCTTCTGCTTGAGCAGGTGCAAACCCTGTTGATCGGGGCGCAGCCACAGGTCTTCGAAATCAAAAGCGTAGCTCGGCTGTGGCAGGCAAAACAGCAGCGGCAGGCAGAACAACCAGCCACGCCGCCCGGCACACGCGGCAAGCAGCAACAGCGGCAACAGCAGCCAGTAACCCTGATCGGCCCAGGTATCGAGGCGCAGGGTCTGGCCGTCGTTGCGCAGGCTGCGCGGGCCATTGAGCAGTCCAAGGCTGCCCAGATCCGACTCATCCAGCCGTGCGCTGTGGTACTCGCCGCCCACCGAATTGAGGAAGGCGCCGAGGCCGGGACTGTCGAGTTGCGGCACGCGGATCGCACCCTGGGCGTCCTTGAGGAAACTGCCGTCCTCCTGAGCAATCGGCGCGCCCTCGGCGGTGCCGATGCCGAGCATCAGCAACTGCGCCGATTGCCCGCTCAACGCATGGCGAATGCCTTGGCGTTCCTCATCGGACAGCGAAGAGCCGATCAGCAGGATTCGTCCCTGACCCAGCGCCCCCTGTTCCAGCAAGGCCAGCGCCTTGCTCACCGCAAGATCGGCGCGATGACCGCTCTCCGGCATCAGCGACGGCTTGAGGGCGTCAAGCAGGTTGCGACTGGTCGCCAGGTCGTCCGACAGCGGCACCAACGTATGAGCGCTGCCCGCGTAAACCACGATGGCGGTCTGCGCATCGCTGCGCGCCTTCAACAGATCGAACAGCTTGCGCCGGGCTTGCTCCAGACGCGTCGGCGGCGAGTCGGTGGCGAGCATTTCCGGGGTCAGCTCCAGCACAACTACTAGCGGATCCGCCGGTTTCTGACTGGTCTGCTCGACGCGCTCCCAGCTCGGCCCGAGCAGCGCCAGGATCGTCAGCAACCACGCAACGCCCAACGCAACCCACGGCAGTTTGCTGTCGCGACCGCTGCCGCCACTGAGCAATGCGGCATGGAACGCCGGCGGCAGAATCATCTGCCAGCGCCCGGCGCGTTTCTGCCGGTGCCAGAGCTGCCAGATCAACCAGCCGAGCAGCGGCAACAACAGTAACCACCAGGGACGGAACCAGTGCGGCCAGAGGGCGATCATCGGCGCCTCCGCAGACGCAAACGCTTGAGGCGCGCGCGCCAGTCAGGCAGGGGGCTTTGCAGATACAGCTCCTTGGTGAACAGCCGTTGCAACGGGTTGTCCGGCCACAATTCACGGGTAACCAGCAACATGCTCAACAGCAACGCCAATGCCAGAGGCCATTGATACAACGCCTGGGCCGGGCGTGCCTGGGTCGGTTGCTGGGCCACGGGTTCCAGTTGGTCGAGGGTGCCCTTGATCGCTTGCAGTTCCTTGCCGTCGCGGGCGCGGAAGTAGCGGCCGCCGGTAGCGTCGGCAATCGCCTTGAGTGCCGGCTCGTCGAGATCGAGGGTCGGATTGCCGCCGAGCAGTGCCGTGGCGCCGCTTTCTTCGGGGTCGGCACCGATGCCGATCGGATAGATTTTCACGCCTTCG
Organism: Pseudomonas sp. FW215-R2; assembly: GCF_058789255.1. Lineage (NCBI taxonomy): Bacteria > Pseudomonadati > Pseudomonadota > Gammaproteobacteria > Pseudomonadales > Pseudomonadaceae > Pseudomonas > Pseudomonas sp. FW215-R2. Next base: position 17,795 of record NZ_JBYTBO010000030.1, on the reverse strand, counting down.
TTGGCGGCCAGTTTTGCGGCGGTCAGCGGATCGATTTCGCCGCCGTTGTTGGCGCCGTCGGTGACCAGAATCAACACGCGGCTCTGCGCCGGGCGCATGCGCAGACGTTTCAGCGCCAGACCGATGGCGTCGCCAATGGCGGTGTTCTTGCCGGCGATGCCGATCCGCGCTTCGTCGAGCCACACCCGCACGGTGCGTCGGTCAAACGTCAGCGGTGCTTGCAGATAAGCCTGGCTGCCGAACAGGATCAAACCGACCCGGTCGCCATCGCGGCTTTCCAGAAAGTCACCGAGCAAATGCTGAACCAGTGACAGACGACTGACGTCCTCGTCGTTCCATTGCATGTCGGGGAAGTCCATCGAGCCGGACACGTCCACCGCCACCAGCAGATCACGACCGCTCGCAGCAATCGGCAGCGGTTCGCCGAGCCATTGCGGGCGGGCGGCAGCGATCAGCAGAAACAGCCACAACAGCATGAAGGGTGCCTGCTGGCGCCAGGCGGGCAGATTGGCGCGGGCACGGCGGCGTGCGAGGCCTTCCAGGTCACCGAGGAAACTCACCTTCAACGCCGGCTCGCCACTGTCGGCGACAGGCAGCACGAGACGCATCAGCCACGGCAGTGGCAACAGCACAAAGATCCACGGCCAGGCGAACTCAAACATGCTTGCGGATCCAGGTGTCGACGGCTTGCGTCAGGCCGGCAATGGCCTTGTCGTCGAGTTTGCACTCGGGTTTGTAGGCGCCCTCGACCAACACCATCCAGCGGGTCAGGCCGGCCGCGGGGCAGCGGTTGTCGAGAAACGCCAGCCATTTGCGCCCGTTGAGGGTGTGACTCTGGCTGTAGGGATAGTGGTTGCGGCACAGGCGTTTGAGCAGGCCGTTGAGTTGTTGCAGCCACGCGCCGGCTGGGGCGCCGTCGTAAGGCTTGACCATTTGCGCCAGCTCGGCGAGCGCGGCGATGCGCACCGGATCGAGCGGCAGTTCAGCGCGCACGATGGGTTTCTTCTTGATCGGGATGAAGCGGCGCAGACGCCACAGCACGATGCCGATCAGCGGCAGCAACAAAAGCAGCAGCCACCAGCCCGGCGCCGGCGGCCAGAAGGCAATCGGTGGCGGGGAAATCAGCGGTTGCAGTTGTTCGAGGCCGTTCATCGAACTTTCCCCGGGCGCTGCGGATTGAGGAACTCGCGCATCTGCTCGACCATTTCGCTTTGGGTACTCAACGGCATCAGCAACACCCGCAGTTTCTGCGCGAGCAGTTCCCAGCGGGCGATGCGTGCTTCGGCCTGGGCGCGATAGGTCTGGCGCAGGTCGAAGTTGAGGGTGTCGAGTTCCAGTTGCGCGCCGCGTTCAGCGAATCTCAGCAGCCCGGCAGCGGGCAGGGCGTGATCCAGCGGATCGGACAGCGGCAGCATCAGCAGGTCGCAATGACGCGACAGCAGGCTCAATTGCTGCTCGGCACTGTCAGTCAGTGCGCGCTCGTCACAGATCACGATCACCAGACTGCCCGGGCGCAGCACTTCACGAGCCCGGCGCAACGCCACGCCAAACGCATCGCGATCCGGCTCTCGCTCGCTGTGCAGCGACTGATTGACCTTCACCAGCCGGTTGAGCAGTTGCAGCAGGCTCTGCTTGCTGCGGCGCGGCTTGATTTCGTAATGCTCGTTGTCGCCGAACACCAGCCCGCCGACCCGGTCGTTGTGGCCCAGCGCGGCCCAGCCGATCAGCGCCGCCGCCTGCGCCGCGAGCACTGATTTGAACATTAGTCCGGAGCCAAAGAACAGCCGCGTGCTTTGCTCGACCATGATGAAAATCGGCCGCTCGCGCTCTTCATGGAACAGCTTGGTGTGCGGCTCCTGAGTCCGCGCGGTCACGCGCCAGTCGATGGTGCGCACGTCGTCGCCGGCCTGATAGACCCGCACCTGATCGAAGTCCACGCCACGGCCACGGAATTTCGAGTGGTGCAGGCCGATCAGCGGGCTGCGCTGGCTCGGCGTGGAAAACAGCTGCACTTCGCGCACGCGGTGACGCATCTCGATCAGCTCGGCGAGGCTGACGCGAATACCCGGTTCGGACGGCAGAGAGGCGTTCATCGGGGTCAAGCGACGGCTACGACGTCGAGAATCCGTTGCACCACCCGATCCTGGTCGATGCCGGCGGCTTCCGCCTCGAACGACAGAATGATGCGGTGACGCAACACGTCGAACAGTACCGCCTGGATGTCTTCCGGGCTGACGAAGTCGCGACCGGCCAGCCAGGCGTGAGCGCGGGCACAGCGGTCGAGGGCGATCGAGCCACGCGGACTGGCGCCGTAGGCAATCCATTCGGCCATTTCCGGGTCGAACTTGGCCGGGTTGCGCGTGGCCATGACCAGTTGCACGAGGTATTCCTCCACGGCGTCCGCCATGTACAGACCAAGGATTTCCTTGCGTGCGGCGAAGATCGCCTGCTGGCTGACCCGACGTTCTGGCTTGGTTTCGCCGTTCAGGGCTTCGCCCCGAGCCTGTTGCAGGATTCGGCGTTCGACGGCCGCGTCCGGAAAACCGATTTTTACGTGCATCAGGAACCGGTCGAGCTGCGCTTCGGGCAGCGGGTAGGTGCCTTCCTGCTCGATCGGGTTCTGCGTGGCCATCACCAGGAACAGCGGCGACAGCTCATAGGTGCTGCGCCCGACACTGACCTGACGTTCGGCCATCGCTTCGAGCAAGGCTGATTGCACCTTGGCCGGGGCACGGTTGATTTCGTCCGCCAGCACCAGGTTGTGGAAGATCGGGCCTTGCTGGAACACGAAACTGCCGGTTTCCGGGCGATAGATCTCGGTGCCGGTGATGTCGGCGGGCAGCAGGTCCGGGGTGAACTGAATGCGATGGAACTGGGCTTCGATGCCCTCGGCGAGCTCTTTGATCGCTTTGGTCTTGGCCAGACCCGGAGCGCCCTCGACCAGCATGTGGCCGTCGGCGAGCAGGGCGATGAGCAAGCGCTCGATGAGTTTTTCCTGGCCGAGAATCTGCGTTGAAAGAAAGGTTCGCAGCGCCAGCAGCGCTTCACGATGTTCCATCGATGACTGTTCCTGGAAAGGGTGGCCACAGGCGTTCGGATAACGCCGGGGCTGGGGGCGTTACTTTAATCCATCGCAGGGGGTGGCGACTAACGGCATTTTGCGCAAAGTGCGGGAAATGACCGGGGCAATTGTTGGAATTTTGTAGGGCGGGGGAGATGCGGTGTTCTTTGAGGCCCTTTCGCAGGCGAAAGGGCCGGCCCAGACGCCATCAAATCTGGCTGATAAAGGTGCCAGTACCGTCAAGAATGTTCTTCAGGGTTTCCTCGACCTCGGCCAGATCCACCATGTCCGGGTTGTAGGTGATTTCCAGCACATCATCACCATTCAACGCATCGGCATCCGCCGCCGCGATTTCGATTTTCAGCAGGGTCTTGGTCAAGGTGACTTTCACGCCATCGAGGGTGGACGGCTCGCCATCCAGCGTGATCTCCAGCTCATCCTCGTCCGGATAGCGGCTCATCAGAAACATGTCGCCCTTGTCGCTGTGGCAGCAGAGCATGGCCATGTTGTCTTCTTCGTCGTCGCACGGGTTGACGATCAAAAGGGCGGTGGTCATTTGCATGGGAAATTCCTGCCTCGGCGGGCTCGGTGGTCGCAATAAAGCGCGATTCTGCCAGCCCTCGGGAATTTCTGCTCGCCTGAGTGTCAGAGGATGTGTCGTGAACGCGACGCAGGTCAATGGTCATTTCTGGCACGCATGTACCGTAAAACCGGGGATTCAGACCGGCGTTCTGCCCCATGAATGCTAGTGTTTACCGATGCGCCTGCCTTGGTTTACGTGCCAATGACCGAATATGTCGCAGCACCGCAAGCAGACACATTGTCGCACCCATTAAGCTGCGCAACGGATGAGCACCCGTAAAGACATTGTCGGCAGCCCGGACAGTCGTTTTTGCAGATGCCCATTCATGGAAGGTGAATGTGACCTGAGTGTCTCGTCCAGCTTCACCCACCTGTCACCCTGTTTCCTCTGCCCGAGATTCAGGAACAGGGCGACAGAACGCCCCGAAAGGGGTTTTGTACGCGACGCTTTCCATCAATAACAAGCCCAAGCGGAGTACCACAGATGGCGTTCTTCACCGCAGCCAGCAAAGCCGACTTCCAGCACCAACTGCAAGCGGCACTGGCGCAGCACATCAGTGAACAGGCACTGCCACAAGTGGCGCTGTTCTCTGAACAATTCTTCGGCATCATTTCCCTGGACGAGCTGACTCAACGTCGCCTCTCCGACCTCGCTGGCTGTACTCTTTCTGCGTGGCGCCTGCTTGAGCGCTTCGATCACGCGCAACCGCAAGTGCGCGTCTACAACCCCGATTACGAACGTCACGGCTGGCAGTCGACCCACACCGCGGTCGAAGTGCTGCACCACGACCTGCCATTCCTGGTGGACTCGGTGCGTACCGAGCTGAACCGCCGCGGCTACAGCATCCACACCCTGCAGACCACCGTGCTCAGCGTGCGTCGTGGCAGCAAGGGCGAATTGCTGGAAATCCTGCCTAAAGGTTCGACCGGCGAAGGCGTACAACACGAATCGCTGATGTACCTGGAAATCGACCGCTGCGCCAACGCGGCCGAACTGAATGTGCTGACCAAGGAACTGGAACAGGTCCTGGGTGAAGTCCGCGTCGCGGTTGCCGATTTCGAGCCGATGAAGGCCAAGGTGCAGGAAATCCTCACCAAGCTCGATAACAGCGCATTCGCCGTCGAAGCCGACGAGAAGACCGAAATCAAGAGCTTCCTGGAATGGCTGGTGGGCAACCACTTCACCTTCCTCGGCTACGAAGAGTTCACCGTTGTCGATCAGGCCGATGGCGGCCATATCGAATACGACCAGAACTCCTTCCTCGGCCTGACCCGGATGCTGCGCACCGGTCTGACCAACGAAGACCGTCACATCGAAGACTACGCCGTGAACTACCTGCGCGAACCGACGCTGCTGTCGTTCGCCAAGGCTGCGCACCCGAGCCGCGTCCACCGTCCGGCTTACCCGGACTATGTGTCGATCCGCGAAATCGATGCCGACGGCAAAGTCATCAAGGAACACCGCTTCATGGGCCTGTACACCTCGTCGGTGTATGGCGAAAGCGTACGTGTCATCCCGTACATCCGCCGCAAGGTCGAAGAGATCGAGCGCCGTTCCGGCTTCCAGTCCAAGGCTCACCTGGGCAAGGAACTGGCACAGGTTCTGGAAGTGCTGCCGCGTGACGACCTGTTCCAGACCCCGGTCGACGAACTGTTCAGCACCGTGATGTCGATCGTGCAGATCCAGGAACGCAACAAGATCCGCGTGTTCCTGCGCAAAGACCCGTACGGCCGTTTCTGCTACTGCCTGGCTTACGTGCCGCGCGACATCTACTCCACCGAAGTCCGTCAGAAAATCCAGCAAGTGCTGATGGAGCGCCTGAAGGCGACCGACTGCGAGTTTTGGACCTTCTTCTCCGAGTCCGTGCTGGCCCGCGTGCAACTGATCCTGCGCGTAGACCCGAAAAACCGCATCGACATCGACCCGCTGCAACTGGAAAACGAAGTGATCCAGGCCTGCCGCAGCTGGCAGGACGACTACGCCGCCCTGACCGTTGAGACCTTCGGCGAAGCCAACGGCACCAACGTGCTGGCCGACTTCCCGAAAGGCTTCCCGGCCGGTTACCGCGAGCGTTTCGCTGCGCACTCGGCCGTGGTCGACATGCAGCACCTGCTGAACCTGAGCGAGAAGAAGCCGCTGGCCATGAGCTTCTACCAGCCGCTGGCTTCCGGCCCGCGCGAGCTGCACTGCAAGCTGTATCACGCCGATACCCCGCTGGCACTGTCCGACGTGCTGCCGATCCTGGAAAACCTCGGCCTGCGCGTGCTGGGCGAGTTCCCGTATCGCCTGCGTCACAACAACGGCCGCGAGTTCTGGATCCACGACTTCGCGTTCACTGCCGCTGAAGGCATGGACCTGGACATCCAGCAGCTCAATGACACCCTGCAGGACGCGTTCGTCCACATCGTGCGCGGCGACGCCGAAAACGATGCGTTCAACCGTCTGGTGCTGACCGCCGGCCTGCCATGGCGCGACGTTGCGCTGCTGCGTGCCTACGCTCGCTACCTGAAGCAGATTCGTCTGGGCTTCGACCTCGGCTACATCGCCAGCACCCTGAACAACCACACCGACATCGCTCGCGAACTGACCCGGTTGTTCAAGACCCGCTTCTACCTGGCACGCAAGCTGGGCAGCGATGATCTGGACGACAAGCAACTGCGTCTGGAACAAGCGATCCTGACCGCGCTGGACGACGTTCAAGTCCTCAACGAAGACCGCATCCTGCGTCGTTACCTGGACCTGATCAAAGCGACCCTGCGTACCAACTTCTACCAGACCGACGCCAACGGCCAGAACAAGTCGTACTTCAGCTTCAAGTTCAACCCGCACTTGATCCCTGAACTGCCGAAGCCTGTTCCGAAATTCGAAATCTTCGTTTACTCGCCACGCGTCGAAGGTGTGCACCTGCGCTTCGGCAACGTCGCTCGCGGCGGCCTGCGCTGGTCCGACCGTGAAGAAGACTTCCGTACCGAAGTCCTCGGCCTGGTAAAAGCCCAGCAAGTGAAGAACTCGGTCATCGTGCCGGTGGGTGCGAAGGGCGGCTTCCTGCCGCGTCGCCTGCCACTGGGCGGCAGCCGTGACGAGATCGCGGCCGAGGGCATCGCCTGCTACCGCATCTTCATCTCGGGTCTGTTGGACATCACCGACAACCTGAAGGACGGCAAACTGGTACCGCCGGCCAACGTCGTGCGTCATGACGACGATGACCCGTACCTGGTGGTCGCGGCGGACAAGGGCACTGCAACCTTCTCCGACATCGCCAACGGCATCGCCATCGACTACGGCTTCTGGCTGGGTGACGCGTTCGCGTCCGGTGGTTCGGCCGGTTACGACCACAAGAAAATGGGCATCACCGCCAAGGGCGCGTGGGTTGGCGTACAGCGCCACTTCCGCGAGCGCGGCATCAATGTCCAGGAAGACAGCATCACTGTGGTCGGCGTGGGCGACATGGCCGGTGACGTGTTCGGCAACGGCTTGCTGATGTCCGACAAGCTGCAACTGGTTGCTGCGTTCAACCACATGCACATCTTCATCGACCCGAACCCGAACCCGGCCACCAGCTTCGTCGAGCGTCAGCGCATGTTCGACCTGCCGCGTTCGGCATGGTCCGACTACGACACCAGCATCATGTCCGAAGGCGGCGGTATCTTCTCGCGCAGCGCGAAGAGCATTGCCATCTCCCCGCAGATGCAGGAACGCTTCGACATCAAGGCCGACAAGCTGACCCCGACCGAACTGCTGAACGCCTTGCTCAAGGCGCCGGTGGATCTGCTGTGGAACGGCGGTATCGGTACTTACGTGAAAGCCAGCACCGAAAGCCACGCCGATGTCGGCGACAAGGCCAACGATGCGCTGCGCGTGAACGGCAACGAACTGCGCTGCAAAGTCGTGGGCGAGGGCGGTAACCTCGGCATGACCCAACTGGGTCGTGTGGAATTCGGTCTCAATGGCGGCGGTTCCAACACCGACTTCATCGACAACGCCGGTGGCGTGGACTGCTCCGACCACGAAGTGAACATCAAGATCCTGCTGAACGAAGTGGTTCAGGCTGGCGACATGACCGGCAAGCAACGCGACCAGTTGCTGGCGAGCATGACCGACGAAGTCGGTGGTCTGGTGCTGGGCAACAACTACAAGCAGACTCAGGCCCTGTCCCTGGCGGCCCGTCGCGCTTATGCGCGCATCGCCGAGTACAAGCGTCTGATGAGCGACCTGGAAGGCCGTGGCAAGCTGGATCGTGCCATCGAGTTCCTGCCGACCGAAGAGCAACTGGCTGAACGCGTTGCCGAAGGCCACGGTCTGACCCGTCCTGAACTGTCGGTGCTGATCTCGTACAGCAAGATCGACCTCAAGGAGCAGTTGCTGGGCTCCCTGGTGCCGGACGACGATTACCTGACCCGCGACATGGAAACCGCGTTCCCGCCGACCCTGGTCAGCAAGTTCGCCGAAGCCATGCGCCGTCACCGTCTGAAGCGCGAAATTGTCAGCACCCAGATCGCCAACGATCTGGTCAACCACATGGGCATCACCTTCGTTCAGCGACTCAAAGAGTCGACCGGCATGACCCCGGCGAACGTGGCTGGCGCTTACGTGATCGTGCGTGACATCTTCCACCTCCCGCACTGGTTCCGTCAGATCGAAGCCCTGGACTACCAGGTCTCCGCTGACGTGCAACTGGAGCTGATGGACGAGCTGATGCGTCTGGGCCGTCGCGCTACGCGCTGGTTCCTGCGTGCCCGTCGCAACGAGCAGAACGCTGCCCGTGACGTCGCGCATTTCGGTCCGCACCTGAAGGAGCTGGGCCTGAAGCTGGACGAGCTGCTGAGCGGCGAAATCCGCGAAAACTGGCAGGCGCGTTATCAGGCTTACGTCGCAGCCGGTGTACCGGAGCTGTTGGCACGTATGGTGGCGGGGACTACCCACCTCTACACGCTGCTGCCGATCATCGAGGCTGCCGACGTGACCGGTCAGGACCCAGCCGAAGTGGCCAAGGCGTACTTCGCCGTGGGCAGCGCGCTGGACATCACCTGGTACATTTCGCAGATCAGCGCCTTGCCGGTTGAAAACAACTGGCAAGCCCTGGCCCGCGAAGCGTTCCGCGACGACGTCGACTGGCAGCAACGTGCGATCACCATCGCCGTTCTGCAAGCGGGCGGCGGTGATCTGGACGTGGAAGCGCGTCTGGCTCTGTGGATGGCGCAACACGACGCGATGATCCAGCGCTGGCGCGCCATGCTGGTGGAAATCCGTGCCGCCAGCGGCACCGACTACGCCATGTACGCGGTGGCCAACCGCGAGCTGAACGACGTGGCGCTGAGCGGTCAGGCCGTTGTGCCTGCTGCGGCGACTGCGGAGCTTGAGCTTGCTTGAGTAGCCGTTGAATGAAAAAGCCCCGCTCTCGAAAGAGGCGGGGTTTTTTATGCCTGTTAGGTTTTTCGTTGTCCTTTAGATCCTACCCCCTCACCCCAGCCCTCTCCCCCAAGGGGGCGAGGGGGAAAGGGAGCAGATCTTCATGCTTTTCAAACTCAAGTTCGACTCGATATTTCAAGTCGGTGTAACTCCAGCAATCACCTCGGTCAGTCCCCTCTCCCCCCGGGAGAGGGCTAGGGTGAGGGCAGCAGTCTAACTATCACCACAAGGGAACTGATCTTCATGCCTTTCAAGCCTGAATTCGACTCGATGTTTCAAGTCGGTGTAGCTCTAACAAGCACCTCGGTCAGTTCCCTCTCCCTACGGGCGGTCCGACGTTTCGGGAGGGTTAGGGTGAGGGCAGCGGTCTGATTGTCACTGCAACTTATGTGTTTGTTTAGTATCGAGCATCGACACATTACCTGCCGGCCTGGTCAACAAATTACTGAGCGACTGGTCAAACTTCTGCAACGCCCGAACCTGAACTTCCTGCTGCTGATTTATATCCGCGACAATCTCCTCCGAACGCTTGAAGTCAGCCCAGACCGGCGTCAACTCTTTCGCCTCGGAGCCCTTGGCCGTCCCGATATAGTTCAACTTCCCGTCATAAAAGTCCGCACTCACATCCGCCTTGATGTCCGAACTGCGCGAGGTAATCAATTGGCTGTGAGTGTCGACGATCGCCACCACATCCGGGTTGGCCGCACGCAGGCTTTGCATGTCCGGGTACACCGTGACCGAGCCGAACTGGCGTTGCAGCGAGGCTTTTACCCAGTCCACGGCCATGTCCGGTTTCGAAGTGGCGACGTAGGCGTCATGGATCGGCTGCACCAATAAACTCTGGCCGAAACCGGTGCCGGCGTTGGCCTGATAGTCGCGCAGGTATTCGCGGTTGGTCTGGGTGCTCGGGCTGTAGACGACGCCCAGCGAGACACCGGGACCGCTTTTGACCTGGGCGGCGCTGCTGCGGCCGACCGGTTGGGTGAACAGCGTGTCGAGGGAAGAAACCGCTTTTGGAGCGGTGGGAACGGAACAGGCGGACAACGCTAAAACTGATATCGCCAAGGTACTGGCAAAGGCAAGTTTCATGGTGAGTCTCCCGTGAAGCAACTTCAGTCGGAAAGTCAGAGGTGTCGGGGTTGATTAAATGGAACCGGCGACAGTTGCCTCAGACTACTCCCGCGAAACTGAAAACAACCTGACAATTTGCTGAATGACTGTCATGCAATAGTTTTATTGGCTGTAAGCGTTTTTGATTAATTGCCGCGGGAAATAAAAAAGGCGCCAATCAACGATTTGCGCCTTTTATTTATGGCTGGTTAAACAACCATCAGTTTTTCAATGGGATCAGCACTTGCTCGTCCGGCGACAGCACCATGAACACCAGCAACTTGGCTGGCTTGGTTTTGCTGGCGTTTTTCGACACCAGATGTTCGGAGCCGGCGGGTTCGTACCAGAACTGGCCCTTCTTGTAGGTGATCGCTTGTTCGCCCTTGACCTGGGAAGTCACTTCGCCTTCGAGCACATACGCCATGGCCGTGCCGTCGTGTTTGTGGGCGATGGAGGACTGGCCGGGTTTGTAGTCGACTTCGATCATCATGGCTTTTTTGCCCGGGACATTTTTCAGCATCTGGTCCTGCAAGACCGAGATTTTCTCGGAGGCATCGTGGGCCAGAACTGGAACGGAGATGCTCAGGGCAAGCGCGGCGGCGAAGCAGTGCAGGAGTTTCATGGTGGGTCACCTGTGAAGTGGGGGAGTCGGTCTTCACAGTAGTCCGCGTGCCGGTCTAATCAAACGGCCAATATTCGGGAAGATCGGGTGACCAATCCTGATTCCCCGCAAACCAGAAAAACCAAAGCCTTCGGCAGCCTCGCGGGTTTCCCCGAGGCTGCCGAAGGCTGCAATTTTCTGGAGTTTCAAACGATAGGAAACGAGTTGAAATCGACGCTGTTGGCCAGCCGACTGTCGATCAGATCGATAAACCCCTGCGCCTCAGGCCGGTTGAAATGCGCCTGCATCGCCGCTTCCGACTGCCAATGGGCACTGACCGTCCAGCGGTGGCTGTCGTCGGGGCAGCGGTCGACCATATAGGAATCGCAGCCCGGTGTTTCGCGCAGGGTTTCGACGATCTTCTGCAACTGCTTGCCCAGCTCCTCGGAGCGGCCGGCAGCAGCCTGCACCTGTACGGTGTTGATCACTTCGTTGGACATTGCTCACACTCCTGAATCAGGCCGGACGAATCCTGCTCATTGAGGGATAACGCCTGTGCAGAATAGGCCTGCACCCCCGGATCACCAATAACCAATCGGCGGGTAATCCGTTAGACCAATCTATCAGGCGACCTGTTGCAGAATGTCGCGCAGGCGATCCAGCGCGATATCGATGTCCAGCGTCTCGATGGCGCCGAAGCCGAAGTACATCCCGCTTCTGGCCGGCTGCTGGTAATAGAAGCCGTCGATGGCGTATAGGCCGACTTCGACCTTTTTCGCCAGTTCGATCACCAGCGGCAAGTCGATCGGCACCCGGCAGAACACCGCCATATGAAAGCCCGCGCTCGCCGGCACGGCCTCCAGCCACGGCGCGAGGTCGGTGGCCATGCGCGCCAGGATCCGCTCGCGGCGCTGGGCGTAAATGGTGTGGCAGCGGCGAATGTGCTTGAGCAGGCAGCCCTCGGCGATGAACTTGGCCAGCGCCCATTGCGGCAGGGTGGAAGCGTGCAGATCGGTGAGCTGCTTGGCACGGATCACCGCTTCGAGGATCGCTGGCGGCAGGATCGCGTAACCGAGCCGCAGCTCTGGCAGCAGGGTCTTGGAGAAGGTGCCGACGTAGGCGACGATGCCGCGCTGATCGAGGTTGTGCAGCGAATCCGTCGGCCGGCCCTCGTAGCGGAACTCGCTGTCATAGTCGTCCTCGATGATGATCGCGCCGAGCTCGTAGGCCCGGGCCAGCAAGGCCTCGCGCCGCGCCTGGCTCATCGACATGCCCAGCGGGAACTGGTGCGACGGCGTTACATAGATCAACCGGGTGCCGTCGGGAATGTGCTGCACCTGAATCCCTTCCGCATCCACCGGCACCCCGACCACGGTGGCGCCGTGAGTACCGAACAGCAGCCGTGCCGGCGGATAGCCCGGATCTTCCATCGCCACCAGACTTCCGGGGCGCAGCAGCACCCGGGCGATCAGGTCCAGCGCCTGCTGCGCGCCGTTGCACACCACAATGTCTTCGTCCTGGCAGTTCACGCCACGGGAAAACGCGATGTGCCGGGCAATCGCATTGCGCAGCGCCGGCAAGCCTTCCGCAACGCTGTAAAAACCTTTGGAACCCGCCATTTGCCGCATCGCATGGGATACACAGCGGCGCCAGTCATCGTGGGGGAACTGGCCCTTGCTGGTGGCGCCGCCGATGAAGTCGTAGCGCAGCGAGCCTTCCAGCGTCGGATGGCGCAAGAACACCGGCAGGTTGCACCAGCTCTCGATCACCTCGGAACTGGCCAGCTCGGAATGGCTTTGCTTGCGCTGCACCGGCGTGGCGCGAGCGTTGACGTAAGTGCCTTTGCCGATCACCCCGGTGAGGAAATTTTCGTAAGTCAGCTGCGCGTAAGTGTCGGAAATGGTCTTGCGCGAAATCCCCAGTTGCTCGGCGAGCAAGCGGCTGGGCGGCAGTTGCGTGCCGGCGGCCAGACGCCCGGATTCAATGGCGCCCCGCAGCTGCTGATACAACTGACCGGCCAGATCCTTGCGGCCGTTGATCACGACATGAAGTTCCATACCGACGGGGCTCTCCGGGAAATTGAGTGTGCCGGCCAGATTACTCCCGAATGCACGCGGGGCAGAAGTTGCGTGGAGCAAAAACCGGAAATTGGTCAAGGTTCAGTGGTCTGCCGGTTTTCCGTGGAATTGGGGCTGTAACCCTGGCGCACCAGCGCTTACCGTGAAATCACTCTTCTGCTGCCCGAGGCCCGCCCATGTCCCCGCGTCTGGATTACTACAGCGCTTCACCCAAAGCCATGAAAGCGATGATTGCCCTGGAAGCGCTGACCAGCAGCCTGAGCATCGAGGCGCCGTTGCTGCACCTGATCAAGATCCGCGCCTCGCAACTCAACGGCTGCGCGTTCTGCACCGACATGCATTCGGTGGAAGCGCGGCGGGCAGGGGAGACGGATCGGCGGCTGTACGCCATCGCGGTCTGGCGCGACAGCGGCTTCTTCAATCTGCGCGAGCGGGCCGCGCTGGCCTGGACCGAGGCGGTGACGCTGCTGGCGGATAGCCGGGTGCCTGACGATGTTTATCAGCAGGCGCGGGAACAGTTCAACGAGACGGAACTGGTGGACCTGACCATGGCTGTCAGCACCATCAACAGCTGGAATCGTCTGGCGGTGAGTTTTCGGCAGATTCCCAGTGACTGATCACTAGCCGTTGATCGCTCCCACGCCCCCACACGTTGATCGTTCCCACGTCGAGGCGTCGAACCGTCCGCGTGGGAATGCCTCTGGGGACGCTCCGCGTCCAGTGACGCAGAGCGTCACGGGCTGCATTCCCACGCAGGAGCGTGGGAACGATCAAAGCTAGTTCGGTGACCGCTGCGGTTTCACCGACGTGCCAAACGTATTGCCCATCCGCGTCGACGTGGCCGCCGGCGTCGCCAGCCCCACCTGATTCGGCGGGCGCTTGTTGACCGGCACATTCATCGCTTCCTGATTCTTCTGCGCAGCCGCCGCGCCGTCGGGGTTGTTGCCCATCTGCTGGCTCAGGCAGTCGTAATTCGGCGCCTTGTAACCGCCCACGGTCACTTCGACGCAACCCACCGCCTGCTCGGCATGCACGCCGCCCGACAGCGTCAACAACAGCCCGCTCAGCGCCAATGTCCACAGTGATTTCATGCTGGCCTCCTGGCCGGCCCGAAGGGGCCGCTCTAGCTCAAGAGTCTAGTGCAATGGCGGCGCCGATCCCGTGATGGTTTTTTTGCAGTGGCCGTCACACCAGATTCATAAACAGCCCTCAGGATGACGGTTTTCAGGGATACATCAGCCGTGCAGCGAGGCCGTGCCAGGGAGGATGTTGTGCGCTCAGCGCTCATGCGCCAGCTCTGTCTGGGGCTGCTGCTTGGCTTGTTTCTGAGCCGCGCCAGCGCCGACCCGGTGCCGGCGTCGATGCGCATGACGCTGCACATCCCGGCCCAGGAACTGGCCCGCGCCCTCGATCAGTTCAGCCGCGCCACCGGCATGGCGGTGCTGGTCGATAGTCAGTTGAGTCGCGGTCGCCGCTCGTTGGCGGTGGATGGCGAATTCACCGCCGCCGAAGCGTTGCGCCGGATGCTCGGCGGCAGCGGGTTGATGGCCAAGTACAGCCGCGACGACGCGTTCACCTTGCAGGTGGCGCAAGTCGAGGAAGTGCCATTGCTGGCGGAGAAACCAACCCCCGCCAGCGCAGCGGTCAACCGCAGTTACGCCACGGCGGTGCAGGCTGCGATTGAACGCAACCTGTGCCGCTCGCCGCTGACCCGGCCCGGCAGTTTTCGCGCGGTGTTGCAGCTGTGGATCGGCCGCGACGGCGTGGTGCAGCACAACCGGTTGGTCACCACCACCGGCGATGTTCGGCGCGATGCAGCGCTGGTAGACAGTTTTCACACGCTCAGGATCGACCGGCCGACACCCGGCGCATTGCGCCAGCCAGTCACCTTGCTGTTGTTACCCGAATCGTCAGGAAAGCGCATGGAATGCACACAATGGGAAGGAGTTTCCGGGGGATGAAAGACGCCGGACAAAGTTCGATGGTCCAGCTGTTCCTGACGTCCTACGAGGACTTTCGGGTGCGCCTGCGACGCCGTCTCGGCTCGGAGGACCTGGCCAACGACGTGCTGCACGAAACCTACCTGCGGGTCGACCGCATGGAAGCGCCGCCGAACCTGCTGCGGCCCAACGCCTACCTCTATCGCATGGCCCTGAACATCGCCGCCGACCGCCGCCAGGCCGATGCGCGGCTGCTCACCGGCAGCGAAATCGAAGAACTGCTGCAAGTCAGCGACGAAGCGCTGGACCCGATGCGCGTAGTCGGCGGCCAAAAGGAAATCCAGTCCCTGCTCAGCGCCCTCTACGAGCTGCCGGCCCGGCGCCGCCGGATCTTCATCGCCGCACGCCTGGAAGAAGCGCCACACCTGGAAATCTCCCAGCGTTTCGGCATCTCCACGCGCATGGTCGAGAAGGAAATCAAGGCTGCCCTCGGACACTGCGCGGCCAAACTGGAAAGAAAAGTGTTTCAGCGGTTCGGTCGCGGGGCCGGAAAACCGTCTAGTGAATGAAGCTCCCGATCAACCCGTCGAGTACCTGTGCGTTTGAACATCTTCCGTCTGACACCTGCCGAGCCCACGCCTGCCGAGCGTCTGCAAAGCGAAGCCCGCGACTGGCTGATCCTGCTGACCTCCGGCCGCGCCACGGTCGCCGACGCCCGAGCGTTGCGCCAGTGGTGCGCCCAAAGCCCCGAACACGCCCGCGCCTTCGAAGAGTGCAAAGCCTTGTGGCACCTGCTGCAACCGGCGGCCGAAGCGACGCAGGCGCCACGTCGGTTTGGACGCCGGGCCTTTCTCGGTGGCGCGATTGCCGCATCGGCGGCGTTCCTGCTGGTACGCGGCACGATTCCGGGCGGGTTCTCCGGGCTCGGCGCCGATTACATCACTGAAGTCGGCCAGCAACGTCGGGTCGAACCGGCCGATGGCCTGAGCCTGGAATTGAACACCCAGACCCGCATCAACCAGCGCTCGGTGGATGAGGGCGTGCAAGGCTTTGAACTGGTCAGCGGCGAAGTCGAAGTGCAAACCGCACGGCTGCCGATGGCGATGCAGGCGGGTGGTGGTTGGCTACGGGCGAGCAGGGCGCGATTCAACTTGCGAAACCTCGATCAACAGGTCTGTGTGACTTGCCTGGATGGCGCAGTAGAAGTGGAAGTTGAAGGCCGCAGCCTGCGACTGGAACCGGGCCAGCAATTGACCTATGACGCGCAACAGGTTGGCACGGTGCAAAGCGTCGACACGGCGGCGGTGATGAACTGGCGTCAGCAAGTGCTGGTGTTCAACGGTGCGACGCTGAGCCAGATGATTGATGAGATCAACCGCTATCGCCCGGGGATGTTGTTGCTGCTGAATCGCGATCTCGGCCAGCGTCGGGTGCAGGCGCGGTTCTCCCTCGATCAACTGGCCGGCGTAGGTGCACTGATCCGTGATGCCTACGGCGTCAAATGCACCGAACTGCCGGGCGGTGTAGTCGTTCTTAGCTGATCACTGCAAGGGCCCCATGACCTGCCGGTACTTCTCCGGCCCTTGCGGTGTTTGCCGAGTCAACCGCACCTCCAACCCCAACGGATCCTCCCGCCGATTCCCACTCAACTGCCGCCACCCCTTGTCCGTCTCCCAAACCCGCACCTGCAAATCACTCACATCACCCAACACCGCCACCCCCGCCGTCGGCGCCGGCAACGGATAACGACTCCGCGCCGGCGCCACCGCGCGATACAACGTGTCCCCCTTGAGCCACCAGCGCACCCGCTGCAACGCCCCCGGCTGATCCGCCGCGCTACGAATAATGTCCAGCCGAAACCCCTTGCTGTCACTGCTGCGCACCGTAACGGCAGGCGGGGCCGTCGCCGGTTCATCCTCCGTGCCGACCTTCTTCGGCTCCGTCAACTCGATCCCGGCGCGCATCTCCACATCCCGCTGCATCTGATTCAACGCCCGCAACAGGCTGTCGCTCTGCTCACCACTGGCCTGCAAATGGCTGTCGGCGCGGGTGACACTGTCCAGCCCCTTCCAGGCAATCAGACTGACCACCGCCATCAACAGAATCGCGACCATCACCTCGATCAGCGTAAAACCTTGTTGTCTGTTCATTGCACGCTAATCCGGCCCGAAGCATCCCGCAGCACACTCAACCGATTGAGCCCGTCAGACAGCGTCAACTGCAGCGGCGGATTGATCCACTCCGCGTTGAGCACCACTTTCTGCTTCGGCTCCACCCGAACCTCCAGCTTCGGACTCTGCCAGGGACGCGGCCGCAACTGCGGGTCCCGATCGAAATGATCAAACCCCTTGCCACTGTCACTGCGCCGACTGAACCGAAACCCCTTGCCATCGCTCAACCACGCAATCGGCCGGCCATCGGCGCGGGCCTCGGCCTGGGCAATCTGCAGCAACTGCGCCACGCGCTCGGCGTCCTTGCGCAACAACTGCAACGGATCGGGCTTGATACTCAGACTGATCGCCGCACTGGCGATGCCGATGATCACCAGCACCACCATCAACTCGATCAGCGTAAAACCCTGCTGCCTGCACCGGTTCATCGAATGCGCACTCCTTTGCGTCCAGTCCCGTCCCAAAAAACCATCCTGCACGGCCAACATGTAAGGCGTGTGAAATAAAACCGTGAGAATTGCCGCGTAGTCTGGTCAACGGGACTAAAAGGAGATTCAGCCCATGAGATTCACCGCACGCTTTTCACCCCCCCAACTCATCCAGGCCGCCGCACTGCTGGCCGCCTTGGTCGGCATCGCCACCTGGTCATCCCTGCTCCTGACCACCGCCGAATCCCACACCCCGGCGGCCACCCCGCAATTGCTCGCGGCGCGCAGCGATAACCCGGCGTTGCAGTGGTTTTCCAACCGCACGGCACCGGTGGAGATCAAGGTCAGTGGCGTGATGGCGGGGAGTCGCGGGGCGGTGGCGATTTTGAGTTTGAACGATGGGCCGCCGAGGAG
>NZ_JBYTBO010000029.1:0-68155 GCF_058789255.1 Pseudomonas sp. FW215-R2 | reverse complement strand
CCGCCGTACACCGAGATCTACACCTACGCCGAACAGAAATTCCAGCTGTTCCTGAACATCGGCAACTACACCATGCTCGGCGAAGACGAGCTGTACCTGTCGGCCTACCTCGGTTCGCTGAAGGTCGCGGCACTGAGCACGCTGATGTGCCTGGTGATCGGTTTCCCGATGGCCTACGCGATCACCAAGGCCAGCAAGGAAGCGCAAAACGTCCTGCTGCTGTTGATCATGATGCCGACCTGGACCGCGATCCTGATCCGCGTTTACGCGTGGATGGGCATTCTGAGCAACAACGGTCTGCTCAACGCATTTTTGATGTGGACCGGGCTCACCGATCACCCGATCGAGATCCTCAACACCAACACGGCCGTGTATATCGGTGTGGTTTACGCGTACCTGCCGTTCATGGTGCTGCCGCTCTACGCCAACCTGGTGAAGCACGACGGCAGCCTGCTGGAAGCCGCGCAGGATCTGGGCTCGAGCAACTTCAACAACTTCTGGAAAATCACCGTGCCGCTGGCCAAGAACGGCATCATCGCCGGCTGCATGCTGGTGTTCATTCCGGTGGTGGGCGAGTTCGTGATCCCGGAACTGCTGGGTGGCCCGGAAACCCTGATGATCGGTCGCGTGCTGTGGCAAGAGTTCTTCAATAACCGCGACTGGCCGGTGGCGTCCGCCCTGGCGGTGGTGATGCTGTTGATCCTGATTGTGCCGATTCTGCTGTTCAACCGCAGCCAGGCCAAAGAGATGGAGGCACGGGGATGAAACGCTTCGGATTTTCAAAGTTCATGCTGATCTTCGGCCTGATGTTTATCTATCTGCCGATGCTGATTCTGGTGATCTACTCGTTCAACGCCTCGAAACTGGTGACGGTCTGGGGTGGCTGGTCGGTGAAGTGGTACGTCGGCCTGCTCGACAACACCCAACTGATGGGCTCGGTGGTGCGCTCGCTGGAAATCGCCTGCTACACCGCGATCGCCGCCGTGGCGCTGGGCACCCTCGCCGCTTTCGTGCTGACCCGCGTGACACGCTTCAAGGGTCGTACGCTATTCGGTGGTCTGGTGACCGCGCCGCTGGTCATGCCTGAGGTGATCACCGGTCTGTCGCTGTTGCTGCTGTTCGTGGCGATGGCGCAACTGATCGGCTGGCCGCAGGAGCGTGGCATCGTCACGATCTGGATCGCCCACACCACGTTTTGTGCCGCTTATGTGGCGGTGGTAGTCTCCGCCCGCTTGCGTGAACTGGACCTGTCGATCGAAGAAGCGGCGATGGATCTGGGCGCGAAACCGTTCAAGGTGTTTTTCCTGATCACCATCCCGATGATCGCGCCGTCGCTGGCGGCGGGCGGCATGATGTCGTTCGCCCTGTCGCTGGATGACCTGGTGTTGGCGAGCTTCGTCTCCGGGCCTGGTTCCACCACCCTGCCAATGGAAGTGTTCTCGGCCGTGCGTCTGGGCGTGAAACCCGAGATCAACGCCGTGGCCAGCCTGATTCTGCTGGCGGTGTCGCTGGTGACCTTCCTGGTCTGGTACTTCGGCCGCAAGGCAGAAGCCAACCGCAAGCGGGCGATTCAGGAAGCCATGGATCAGACCGCCAACGAATCGTGGCAGCAACCGCAACCTCAACGAGTGGCAGCGACGGCCTAGGGCCGTCGCGTTTTACGGCTTTGCGCTTTTGCTTAAAAGCTTTTGAATAAAAAGAATGGAGTTTCACCGATGAAAATGTTTGGCAGGACTCTGCTGACACTGTCCTTATTGGGCGCAATCGCCACGGGCGCCCAGGCCAACGACAAGGTGCTGCGCGTTTACAACTGGTCGGATTACATCGCCCCGGACACCGTCAAGAAGTTCGAGGACGAGACCGGCATCCGCGTGACCTACGACGTGTTCGACAGCAATGAAACCCTCGAGGCACGCCTGCTCGCAGGGAAATCCGGCTACGACATCGTGGTGCCGTCCAACAGTTTCCTGGCCAAGCAGATCAAGGCCGGGGTCTATCAGACCCTGGACAAATCGAAGCTGCCAAACTGGAAAAACCTCAACCCGGTGCTGCTGAAAAACGCCTCCGCCAGTGATCCGGACAACGCCCACGCGTTCCCGTACATGTGGGGCTCGATCGGCATCGGCTTCAACCCGGCCAAGGTCAAGGAAGTGCTCGGCAAGAACGCGCCGACCAACTCCTGGGACCTGCTATTCAAACCGGAGAACGCCGAGAAACTGAAGGCTTGTGGCATCAGTTTCCTCGATTCACCGACCGAAATGATCCCGGCTGCCCTGCACTATCTGGGCTATCCGGTGAATGACAAGGACACCGCGCACATCAAGGAAGCCGAGGCGCTGTTCATGAAGATTCGCCCGAACGTGGCGTACTTCCACTCTTCGAAATACATTTCGGACCTGGCCAACGGCAACATCTGCGTCGCCGTCGGTTACTCGGGCGACGTGCTGCAGGCCAAGGCCCGCGCGGTGGAATCGGGCAACAACGTAGTGATCGACTACAGCATTCCGAAGGAAGGTGCCGGCAGCTTCTACGACATGGTCGCCATTCCACGCGATGCGGCGAACGTCGAGAACGCTTACCTGTTCATGGACTTCCTGATGCGTCCGGACATCATCGCCGAGATCACCAACAGCAACGGTTACAGCAACGCCAACTCGGCGGCGACGCCCCTGGTGGATGAAGCGATCCGCAACGACCCGGGCTCGTACCCGTCGCAGGAAGTGATGGCCACGCTGTATGCGGTGCCGGATCAACCGATTTCCACACAACGGATCATGACCCGGGGCTGGACCCGCGTAAAACTCGGCAAATAAACCTTACCGTGATCGTTCCCACGCTCCGCGTGGGAATGCCTCAATGGACGCTCTGCGTCCGCTTTGGGACGCGGAGCGTCCCGGGCTGCATTCCCACGCAGAGCGTGGGAACGATCAGACAGTCAGCGATCAGCCTTGAAAGTTTCCGTTCACGCAGCGCCTTACCACCGCTGCCCCCTGCTCTGAACGGCCTCACCTGGCTTCCTCGGTTCAGGTGAATTCAGGCGCCCTCGGGCGCCTTTTTTTGTGGGCTCAGATCAGCGGCCAATCGGCCAGTGCGCGGTAACGGCCCTTGTGGGATTCGAACAATGCAAAGCGCTCGGCCCGCAGGAAGAACTCCGGCGGCGTGGCGGACTCCGGTTCCGGCGCGCGGTAGTCGCGGGCCAGTGTCAGGTGCGGACGATACTCACGCGTCGTCTCTTCAAAGCCAAACGGCAACATCGCCTGCTCCAATGCATACACCAGTCGCAGCAATCCCTGCGGTGCCTGCTCCGGGGCCAGCGACAACACCCCGGCGCGGCGCCAGACCTGCAAACGATCCAGCGAAATCCTCAGCGCCTCGCCCGGCGTACTCACTTTGGACGCCGCCTCACAGACTTCTCCTATCTGCGCCAACGGCACCGCGCCGAGAAACAGCAGCGTCAGGTGGAAATTGTCTGCCGGCACCGGTTTACCGGTACGCAAACCCAGTTCGCCGCGCCACTGGGCAATCGCCTTGCGCTGTGCCGGCGGGCAGTCGAGGGCGAAGAACAGCCGCTTGAACGGTTGTTCGCCGTGCTTGTCATCCGTCATGGCCCCGCTCCCTTGTCGATGTCGATCCGTCGATTCTACACGGCCATTCCTGGCGACTCTTGGTGTGGGGTTTATAGTTCAACGATTGCCATCAACCGGAGGGCGTCATGCGCGAGATCCTCAGTAAAGAACCCTGGTGGGCTCGACCACCGAACCCGGGGCAGGATGAAAACGAGCTGGAATGGGGCTGGCTGGTGCATTACAGCGAGGGTGAGCCGCGTTTCGAGTTTGTTCGCGAGCGGCCGACGGACGAGCAGATTCGCAACCGCAAAGGCTGCCGGATCACCCCGTCGGCGGAGTGATCCGGCAGATATGCCTCAAGACTCAAGAATGTTCTTGAAGCCACCGAAGATCATCCGCTGCCCATCGAACGGCATCGGATTGACGTCCGGTTGCATGCGCGGGTCTTCCATCATTTTTCCCATGCCGGCGTCGCGGGTGGCTTTGTCTGGCCAGACCAGCCAGCCGGCCGACACGGTTTCGCCGTCCTTGAGTTTCACCGCCATCGGGAATGAGGTGACCTTGCCGTCCGGCACATCATCGCCCCAGCCTTGTACCACCTCCAGGGCGCCGTACTCCTTGAACAGTTTCTCGGCGATTTCGCAGTGTTTTTTGTACTGTTCGCGATTGGCGTTCGGCACGGGTGCGACAAAAACATCGATGTAAGCCATGGTCGTTCTCCTGCGGGTTTAGGGATCGATCTGCTGAGTAGTCGACTCAGGCGGCCGCCATTCGACAGGAGTGGCGCCCAAGCCGACCGACGGTTCATCACCTCCGCCCAGATTGCCTTCGACCTGCGCCGCCATGTGCAGCGTACCGGCCATCACGCCGGTGGTCGGGTTCTGCACCAGCTTCAGCCATGCCTTGTCGAAGGTGTTGCCCAGACTGCTGCGGATCAGCGCTTCGCTGTCGGGACGATCACTGGCCTGGAGGATGGCGCGGATGCCTGCCACACCGGCCGAGATCAATCCGCCGACGAGTTTGCCGGCCGCCGCCGCCACCGCGCTGGCGGCGCCACGCGGGGCCATTTCCGCCTCCATGCGCTGGCTGGCACGCTTGGCCACCGGGGCCATGCCCGCGTCGGTCGAGGCGATGCCCTTGGCCCCCCCTTCGATGTGGATCTTGTCAATCAACGCCGCGTAGGCCGGCAAGGTGTTCAGCGGTTCAGTGCTGACGATCTGATACAGCGAGGCATCCCGGGCCGGCGGCGGGCCGAGGGCAATGGCGGGGATTTTCTGCAAGTGCCCGTTGAGCTGGGCAATCGGCACGCCGTAGCGCTGGGCGATGACCGGCATCTGCTGCGCCATCAATTGCGCGTAGAACGCGGTGGACTGGCCGAGGATCGCGTCCGGGTCGATTTCTGCCGCGACGGGCGCCAGGACTCGCTCCTGATACTGCTCCAGCAAATAGGCGGCCAGGCGTTTGGACGAAGCATCCTGCTCGCCGCCGGCGCTGATGGTGTACCAACTGACCTTCATCGACAGCCATTCCTGGGTCCAGTAGCTGCTGAACCACGGGATGAATTTTTCTTCAGTTTGCTCATAGACGCGAATGCGCCAATGTTCCATTGAACCGCGAGCGAAAACCTTGACCTGCTCGGTGGACTGTCGGGAGGCCGTAACGATGTCCCGGTCGATCTGCTGCCAGGTAGCCGGTGAAACCACCACCGGCGGCGCGCTCGCCGGGCCCCGCGCCGTCGTCGCGCAGCCGGCCAGCAACATCAGTGCGGCGACGATCAGCGCACGCAGGTTCACGGTGGCGGTGTCCTTTTGTGGATCAGATCTGGAGGTAATGGTTTGAGTATAGGTGCGGGTTTCAGCCGTTTGTCCGGTTGTAGGGGGCTGCAATTCTGGCGGGCGATTTCAACATTCTTCCCAACCATCACTGACGTCGATGTTCACCATTACGACGATTGCCTTCCGCATCAAACGCGTCTGGCGCAGGATTTACCCATCCGAGACAAACACCACGAGGAGTTCACATCATGAGTCATACCGTCACCCTCGCCGTGAGTTTCCCGGTCTTCGGCAACAACTATTACGACCAGCACGTGGTGTCGCTGAAGACACAGCCGCTGGTGTTCAACGAAGATTTCGAAGATCTGCTGATGCCCGCCGCGAGTAATCATTTCAGCAATGAAGTGGTGGGCCTCAACGATCAGTTCCGCTTTCTGAGCGACATACTCGCCACCCATTTGCTGGACATCGAGGCCTCCGTGCCTGCGCGATCCAGCGTCCGGGCGAACGCTCATTTTTAATCGCTGTACCTGCTGTTCCCTTGAGGAACGGCCATGAAAAAGCCCACTGGCCGATTAGGCTCAGTGGGCTTTTTTTGTCAGCGCAGACGGACTATCAACGCTTCCAGCAATCGGCGTAGCGCGAGCAGACGTCGTACTGCTGCTCCATTTTCGCCATGCGGTCGAGGTGGCGATTGATGGTTTCGACCGTCACCGCTCTGTCGGTCTGGAAATAGAACATGACCATGGTTTTTTCCAGCTCCGCCGGCGCCGCGTTCATGGGTTTGGCGGCTTCGCCGGTTCCTGTCCACGCCTTCAATTGCTTGTCGTCCGCGCTACTCAGGCGTTTGCGGTATTCGTCGGTCGAGCGTTGCATCACCTGCGTCTTCTTGGCGGCGAAATCCTGATCGAACGCCTCAAGATTCTGGCGATACAACGTCCAGTATTCGTCCGGCAGATTGAAGCCCAGCTTGGCCTTGCGCTCGCTGATCAGTGAGTCGATTTTTTCCGGCGAGTTGCCCGCGACCTTGTCCCTGGTCGTGTCGGAGGTCATCCGGACGAACGTACTGCCAGCAATGATGCGATCCATCATCGCCGTGCGTTCCGGCGTATCGGGCAGCAGCGCGGGTGGTTTCGGAAAGATCGGGCTGCGGCCCTCACAAGCGGCAAATCCATCGCGCCTGATGGTGACGGGCGTACGTACATCCTTGCCATCAACCCGTTGCAGGCGCTGCATCAAGGTCAAGCATTGGTTGCCCTTGAGTTCGAAGGTGAGTTCATACTCCATTGCGCGCTCGGGTCTGAAACCGAATACCGCGCCACACACGCCATAGCCCACCTGGGTATTGACCTGCAGGAACACTTCCTTTTCGGGCGGCAATTTCACTTCAAGATAACCACGGGCCTTTTCCGGAGGCGCCACGGTCATGCCCACCCGCCGCGGACTGTCTCTGACAAATAAATTGTTCAGGATGCCAGTGGTCAGGCCATCGCAATGCTCGGCGTCGAAGTAATTGACGGTGGCATTGTCAGTGTTGGCCACAAAACGCATCTTGGCAGCGTCTGGCCCGGTGGCGTCCTGATAGGTCCCCGTCAGTGCACAACCACCAAGCCCCGAGAGGGACACCATCAAGCCGAAAAGCGCCGAAGAACGGCGAAGGAGCGAAGTGACTGGCATGTTCATCCTTGAGGGAAAGGCCGGGAAAAGCCGCGATGCTACTGAATAGCCACTATTGCGTCCATCCCGTCAAAACCTGCCTGTCCAGCGTTGATCAATCATCATCCCGGTCACGGTGGTAGCGACGCCCGTCGCGGCGATCGTAATCGCGGTCGTCCCAACGCCGATCATGATCGTAGTAACGGCCATGATCACGGTCGTAATGGCGGCCATGTCGGTAGTCATCATCAAAGTCCGCCACACAGCCGCCCAGCAATACGGCGGCGGAAACAGTCAGCAGCAGCGTTGTTGCACGCATCATTCAGAATTTCCCTAAAACCAAGGTCTTGACGACGGAAACGGTCAACGCAGCCCACACCGAAATGGCGAGGTGCGCGCAGCCGCAGATACGACCGGGGAAACGAACGATGATTCACAGGGCGACAGCGACCGTTCATCGCCCCACCTGCAAGACTGACGCGAGCGCTGCTAACCCACCAGCGCAATCAACTGCTGGCGCTGCGCATCGGTCAACATCGGCCCGAACCCGGCGCCGGCGTTGTCGGCCATGTAGCGCGGATTGCCGGTGCCGGGAATCACAGAGGTGACCGCCGTGTTCGACAGCAAAAACTTCAGCGCCAGTTGCGGCCAGCTGTTGACCTGCACATCCGACACCCAGCCCGGCAGCGGTTTGCCCTTTAGCCGTGCCAGCAGCTCGCCGCCGCCGAACGGGCGATTGCAGATCACCGCCACTCCACGCTCGCGGCACAACGGCAGGATGCGTTTCTCCACGCCCCGGTCATCGAGGGCGTAGTTGATCTGCAGGAAGTCGAGCTGTTCGGCCTTCAGTACCGCTTCCACTTCCTCGTACGCCGAGGGCGTGTAATGGGTGATGCCGATGTAACGGATGCGGCCCTGCTCCTTCCACTCACGCAGGGTCGGCAGATGCGTCTGCCAGTCCAGCAGGTTGTGGATCTGCATCAGGTCGATGCGCTCGGTGCGCAGCAGACGGAAGGAATTTTCCATCTGCGCGATGCCCTCCTCGCGCCCGCGCGTCCACACCTTGGTCGCCAGGAAGGCCGGTGAACGCGGTTCGTGGATCGACAGCAGTTCGCCGGTGGTTTCTTCGGCGCGGCCATACATCGGCGAGCTGTCGATCAGCGTGCCACCCTTCCTGAACAACTCGTCGAGCACTGCCGCCAAGGGCCGGTAGGCCGGATCGCCGGGCGCGACATCGAAGCCGCGATACGTACCCAGCCCGACCAGGGGCAGCCGCTCGGAGCTGGAAGGAATGGCGCGGGTCTGCATGGTCTGGCCTCCTGAGGCGCTCGGCGACGTGGCGGTGGCCAACGCCCGGTCAAACGTGAAAACCGCCGAAACCCCGGCAGCCAGCGTGAGCAGGCGGCGGCGGGAACAACCCTCAGTGTGGCTCATGCTCGCGTCTCTGCTTGATGGATCTGTTGCGCCTTGTGTTCGGCGGCGGTCACTCGAGAAGGCTCAACTACACTGCGACTGAGCACCCTCACGCCCCGTTAAAGTTAGCCGAATGTCCAGAATCCTGATGTCGCTCGTCGCCTTGATCGTTTCCGTGTACCTGATCCTGTGCGCGGCGCTGTTCGTTTTTCAGCGTTCGCTGATCTATTTCCCGCCGTCGGGTTCCATGGATACGGCGGAATCGCGAATGACGCTGGCGATGCCCGACGCCGATATTCGCGTCAGTGTTCGTGAGCATTCCGGGGCGAAAGCGCTGATCTATTTCGGCGGCAATGCCGAAGACGTGTCGCGCAATCTGCCGGCGTTTGCCGAGGCGTTTCCCGACTACGCGGTGTATCTGCTGCACTATCGGGGGTTTGGCGGCAGCGGCGGCTCCCCGTCCGAAGCGGCGATCGCCGAAGATGCGCTGGCGCTGTTCGATCAGGTGTATGCCCGGCATCCACAGATTGCACTGGTTGGACGCAGCCTCGGTTCCGGCGTTGCGGTGCGGCTGGCCAGCCAGCGGCCGGTGGCGCAACTGATTCTGGTCACGCCTTACAACAGCCTCGTTGAACTCGCCGTCCAGCATTACCCGTGGGTGCCGGTGAAGTGGTTGCTGAAGGATCGTTACGAGTCCGGCAAATATGCGGCGCACATCAGCGTGCCGACGCTGCTGCTGGCGGCCAGCGATGACGAGGTGGTTTCACGGGCCAGCACCGAACGCCTGCAGCACAGCTTCCCCGACGGGGTGGCGATGCTCAAAGTGGTGAAGGACTCGGCGCACAACTCGATATCTGAACGGCCGCAATACCTGCAATGGATGAAGGATGTGTTGAACCGGTGAGTGACACCTGCGCACTTCGTCGGCGACCAGCGAAAGCCTGAGGCGCCTCCTGAACCAAGTGCAAAAAGGCCAGTCCTACTCGCGCCGCTTTCGCGGCTAACTCCCTATCAGCGCTATCTTTTTTCAGAGCCTTGCGTCCCATGCGCCACGCCGTCCGTTCGTCTCGCTTCGTTTCGCTGTGCCTGCTGATCCTTTCTCCCCTGCTCGCCCCCTCTGCCCACGCTGGCGCAGAGCGGCAACTGGCAGCCGCCATCAATGACCTCCGTGCCCATCCGCAACGCTGCGACCGGCGTCCGGCACAACGCTTGGCGCCACTGACGCTGAAGCAGAACATTGCGTTGCCCATCGGCTATGGCTACGGCGGCGGGATGCGCGAGCAACTGAAGGCCTCCGGTTATGCAGCGGTCGCGGTGCGCAGCATCCGGATCGTCGGGGCCGAGGATGCCGAAGAGGCGTTTGATCAATTGCAGAATGAACATTGCGGCGCATTGCTGGATGCGCAGTACGCCGACATCGGCATCAGCCGCGCTCGCAGTGAATGGCAAGTGGTACTGGCACGTCCGGTGATCGACAGCCACATGGGCGACAACCGCAGTGTCGGCAAAGCCTTGCTGGCCGAGGTCAACGCCGCCCGCGCCCGACCCCGGATGTGCGGTCGCCAGCGCTTTGCCGCCGCCCGGCCCTTGAGCTGGAACCCGGCCCTCGGCGCCGCCGCCCAGGGTCACAGCAAGGCCATGGCCTACGGCAACTACTTCGCTCACCAGGACCCGGATGGCGACATGCCAGCCGACCGCGCCCGATCTGCCGGCTACCGTGGCCGGCAGATCGGCGAAAACATCGCTGCCGGGCAGAGTTCTCCGAGCAAGGCCATGGCCGGCTGGCTGGCCAGCCCCGGACATTGCGCCAACCTGATGAACCCGATGTTCACCCAGGTCGGCGCCGGTTTTGCCAGTGAGGCCCGCAGCGATAACGGTGTGTACTGGACGATGCTGTTCGGGGCGCCTTGAGCGCCTCACTTCGGCCGACGCACTGCCCGCACCTTGCTGCTGTTGCCGCCACCGCAGTAGAAGCGATCCCCGCCATCGGCCTCCAGTCCGGAGACGCCGATCCCGGCGGGCAACGTCAGGCTTTCCAGAACCTCGCCGCTGCCTGGATCGATCCGCCGGATCTCGCTTTCTTCGCCTTCCCAGGTGCCATGCCACAGCGCACCGTCGACCCAGGTCACGCCGGTGACAAAACGGTTTGATTCGAGGGTGCGGAGGATTTTCCCGGTTTCCGGATCGATCTGATGAATCTTGCGATCGCGATACTGCCCCACCCACAACGTGCCCTCGGCCCAGGCCATGCCCGAATCGCCGCCGTCGCCGGGGGCCGGAATGGTGTGGAGCACACGCCCGGTGGCCGGGTCGATCTTGTGGATTCGGCGGTCGGCAATCTGAAACAGGTGCTTGCCGTCGAACGCGGTCCCGCCATCGGCACCGACCTTGATCGTGCGCACGGTTTCGCCGCTGGCCGGGTCCAGCGCATTGAGCTGGCCGTCACTGGCGAACCAGACTTGCCGACCGTCGAAGGTCACGCCGTGGACACCGTCGATGCCGTCGAACGGGCCGTATTCACGAAGGATTTCTGCGTTTGCGTGTTTCATGCTGGCTTCCTCGTTGAGTGGGTGAGTCCAGCCTAGCCATTGCCCAACGACACCGGGAGTAACAAGATCGTCGCGAAACCCGGCACGGGCGGGGTCAGCCATCGCCGCGCACGGCCGACACCGAATGCCTGGACCTTGTCTTGCGCCGCCAACGTTTCCAGTGCCCGTTGTATCTGACGCTGGCTGCTACCCAGCGCGAGCGCAAGTGCCGAGCTCGACCACGCCTCGCCGTCGGCGAGCAGGGCCAGCAGTGCGGCGTGTTTGTCTTCGAGCGGTAACGTCAGCAGCGCCACGTCTTGCGCAACCAGCGCATAGCCACGGGAAGTCGCCGTGATTCCGGCCAGCGGTTGCAGCGCTGCACGCAACCGGCCGATCTCGACCCGCAAACGGGCGCGGTGGGATTCATCATCGAGTTTCAATCGAAAGGCTTTGGCGACCAGTGTCTCTCGGGGTACATCCCCGGGCCAGGCTTCAGCGAGCAGCCGAACGAGGCGAAACAGCACCGGCCGCGTGGCCAGCGCCACCGTCATTCCTGCACCGCGAACGTTATAGCGACAGGCATCGACCACCAGCGTCGGCGAGGCAAACAACGCTTCAACCTGCGCCAATGTCACCGCTTGCACCTGACCCGCAACGATCAATCGGGCAGCGGGCGCTTCGAGGATTTGCCGAGCGTGCTCGATCTCCGCCGACAATGCCGGAATGGCAGCCGACTGAGCCGCCCGTTGCGCACGTTCCAACGCCATTTGCGCCTTGTGCGCCTGCACCCGGCGCAACGCGATCCCGGCAGCCATCAGTTCATGAACGGCGCGCAGGGCTGGCGGCAACGGTGCTGGATCGAGTCCAGCGAGCAGCACATCTGCGTCGTCCAACTGCCCGATCAGCAGCAACCGACGAATCTGCAGATAGCGCGCGTGCGCCGCGTTGAGCCAGTCGCCGTGATCGTGCAAGGCCCGCCGTGCCGCCTCCAGCGCCTTCACCGGCCAGCCCAGATCCCGCGCCGCCAGTGCCACTTCGGCCTCGGCCACCACGCAGCGCGCCCGAGACAACGGCTCGTTGGCGCCGAATGCTTTCACCGCCCGCTGCAGCAATGCCTTGGCCCGCGCCAAATCGCCGAGCTGCGCCATAGCGATCCCACGCAGGGCCAGGGCCGGAGGGTCTTCGCGCAGCGCCACAAAATTCAGCGCCGCCAACGGATCACCCGCCGCCAGTGCGCGACCGGCAGCGTTGATCAGCGAGTCCATGGGGAGTCCGGCATGTCATGGTTTCCGGTATCAGATCGTGGGTGGAGTCTAATACCGAATGCGGTTTTGTCTGGGTGATCGCGTGACTGCGTGCTCAGTCGAGGATGGCGGCGTTCTTGAGCAACGCCTGCAAACCGACGGGCACCAGCGGTGATTGCTCAGTGAAACTTGAGTTGTCCTGCCAACTGGCGGTGAACGGGGCGCCGTCGCTTTCGTGACCGACGATCTGCAATTGCTCGTAGACCTGCTCGTCGTCAAAGCGGGCGTCATACACCTGAACCATCTCATGCCCCGGTTTGCCGTTGTAGACGAAGAGGCTTTCAAGTGTGCCGAGCAGGCGCAGGTCTTTCATTGAAAGGCCCAACTCTTCCTGCACTTCACGCACGATGGCCTCGCGACTGGTTTCGCCAAACTCGATGCCACCGCCGATGGGACGGTAGAAGGTTTGGTCTGCGACCGGGTCGTGGAAGCGGTTAACCAGAATTTTGCCGTTGTGCTGAAAGACACACAGTGCAAGTGCGCGGATACGCGGTTCGGCCATGGGGTGAAGTCCGTTTGCTGGATGAAAAGCCCGGCATTAGATCACACGCAACAGAGGCGCTGCTTCAGGTAATCTGCGGTGGTTTGAAAGGGAATACAGCCAATCACGGAGTCGATTATTTGAAACGTCTAGCCTGCTATCTGCTTCTACCCCTGCTCTCGGCCTGTAGCTCGGGCCCTTACCTGAATCCGCAATCGACTGTCGGTCAGAACGCGTTGCTGATCAGAACGTGCCCCGGCCCCCACCAGGCAATGAGCTACACGACCACGTCAGAAGAGCTCGATTGGGTGCATCTGTTGGTCTATGCAGCGCTGCCGGGGACGCCGACCAGGCCTGATTATCATCACAGCACCGATACCGAAGTGCGCCTGTACGCGTATCTTTATACGCCCCCGTACATGCGTAACCTGAATACACCGGAACAGTGGAAAACCGCCTACAGCACGCCGGAACCGGCCCTGTGGATCAGCGCGGCTTCGCCGATGGCCACCGTGCAACTGGCCAATGGCAAGTCGTACCAGGTCAGCATCGAACGCTTGAAAACCGGTTTCGACCCGCGTGAAAAAGAGCTGGATCTATATTCCCCCGGAACACCCCTGGGCAGCGGCGAAATGGACGATTTCATCCTGACGCTGCCGGAGCTCTTCCTGAACGGAGAGAAAATCCCGACAGCGCCGATCCATTTCAAAAAGCATGAAGAACGTTACATGCCGGTACTCAACTGCTGATCGTCAGACCGGAGAAATCGTGGCCAGAACGCCGATCATGATGGTCAACACGAGAAAGCCGCCGAGGAAAAACGCCATCTTAGCCATGAAGGCCTCCTGAATACTGAATGTCCGGCGCACCGGGCGCTTCGGAATGAAGCTCGTCGCGTGTGGCCGAACGGCAAGGGTATTTTGGGCCTATGGCTGAGACGGTTACAGATGCAGATTCAACAGGAAAAAGCGGATCAGATGGATTTGGCCCACTCATGTGTCGACATTCAGACCGGTACAGAAGGTTTCCATTACGCCGCTTTGATCTAGAGTCATGGGCGCCGCGCAAAGAACAACAAAAAATACAGGAGTGAAACCATGTCCGAGCTGAACCTGCACCCCAACGCCGCCGAATCCCTGAACCGCTGGCACGAGATGATCCGTACCGGCAACTTGAAAGCCCTGCCCGACCTGCTCGACCCCAAAGCCGTATTCCGTTCGCCGATGGCCCACACACCCTACCCCGGCGCGCCGGTGGTCGCGATGATCCTGAACACCGTGTTCGAAGTGTTTGAAGACTTCAAATACCACCGTGAACTGGCGACGGCTGATGGTTTGAATGTGGTGCTGGAATTCAGTGCCAAGGTTGGGGCGAAAGAGCTCAAGGGCATCGACATGATCCGCTTCGATGAACAGGGGAAGATTGTCGAGTTCGAGGTGATGGTGCGGCCGTTGAGTGGGTTGCAGGCGTTGGGTGAGGAAATGGGGCGTCGGTTGGGGGTCTATCTGGCCGCTGCCAAGGCCTGAAACCCGGACACAAAAAAGCCCACTGACCGTCGCCGGTTCAGTGGGCTTTGTGTGTCAGGCGTCTGAATTACAGAGCCATGTCACGTGCAGCGTTTTCTTTCGGAGCTTTAGCCTTGTCAGCCGCTTCTGCCGCCGGAGCTGCAGCCTGGCCAATCACCGGTGGGGTTGGCAGTTGCAGGATCTTGGCGGTGTAGGCCCACTCTTCAGCCACTTTGGCTGGATCGTTGTTCAGCTGGGTGCCGTAGCTTGGAACGATCTGGTGCAGTTTGGCTTGCCACTCAGGGGTAGCGACTTTGTCTTTGAAGACTTTCTGCAGCACGCTCAGCATGATCGGTGCAGCGGTCGATGCGCCTGGCGATGCGCCCAGCAGACCGGCGATGGAGCCGTCTTTCGAAGCAACGATTTCGGTGCCCAGTTTCAGCACGCCGCCAGCGGCTTCATCACGCTTGATGATTTGCACGCGTTGGCCGGCTTGCCACAGGCGCCAGTCTTCGGCTTTGGCGTTCGGGAAGTATTCCTTCAGCGCGTTCAGACGGTCTTCATCCGACAGCATCAATTGACCGGCCAGGTACTCGACCAGCGGGTATTCCTTGATGCCGACCTTGGTCATAGGCCAGATGTTGTGGGTGGTGGTGCTGGTCAGCAGGTCCAGGTACGAACCTTCCTTCAGGAACTTGGTGCTGAAGGTTGCGAACGGGCCAAACAGGATGACGCGCTTGCCGTCCAGGACACGGGTGTCCAGGTGCGGAACGGACATCGGAGGCGCGCCAACCGAAGCCTTACCGTAGGCCTTGGCCAGGTGCTGCTCGGCGATGGCCGGGTTATCGGTCACCAGGAACGAGCCGCCTACCGGGAAGCCAGCGTATTCCTTGGCTTCTTCGATACCGGACTTCTGCAGCAGGTGCAGAGCACCGCCGCCGGCGCCGATGAACACGAACTTGGCGTCGGTTTCAGTCTTGGTGCCGTCTTTCAGGTTCTTGTAGCTGACGCGCCAGGTGCCATCGGCGTTCTTGGTGATGTCCTGTACTTCGCTCGACAGCTTCATGCTGAAGTTAGGCTTGGTCTGCAGGTAACCGGCGAACTGGCGGGTGATTTCGCCGAAGTTCATGTCGGTACCCAACGGGCTCCAGGTGGCCGCGATTTTCTGGTTCGGGTCACGCCCTTCCATCATCAGCGGTACCCACTTCTTGATCACAGCCGGGTCTTCGGAGTACTGCATGCCGGCGAACAGCGGGCTCGCTTGCAGGGCTTCGTAGCGCTTTTTCAGGAACTTGATGTTGTCATCGCCCCACACGAAGCTCATGTGCGGAGTGGTGTTGATGAACGAGCGAGGGTCCTTCAGGACGCCCTGCTGAACCTGCCAGGCCCAGAACTGACGCGAGACCTGGAACGCTTCGTTGATCTCGACGGCTTTCGGGATCGACACTTTGCCGTTCTCGTCTTCCGGGGTGTAGTTCAGTTCGGCCAGTGCGGAGTGACCAGTACCGGCGTTGTTCCAGCCGTTGGAGCTCTCCAGGGCAACGCCGTCGAGGCGCTCGACCATTTCCATCGACCAGGTCGGTTCCAGCTCATTGATCCACACACCCAGGGTGGTGCTCATGATGCCGCCGCCGATCAGCAGAACGTCGACTTTCTTTGCTTCTTCGGCATTGGCAGACGACATCCCCATCGCCAAAGCCAGCCCCAGCAAGGCTGTGTTCACTTTTTTAAACATCTGTTGCACCTATGATAAAACGCCTTCCGCCCGCCGCTGTTGTACGTATGAGTTCCCCTTGTTCGCGACACTCAGGCCAGCGTCGCGGGTTCCGGCACACTTCAATTTTGACGGGTGGGCACACAAGGCCGACAGGCTGCGTCGACCTCAGTTATATGTCCCTTCTGAACTGACTTCTTATCATTATTGGCTTCAGCTACTTGAGCGACAGGGGTTCGGTCGGCCCGCCGAAAAGCGCGCCAGACTGAATTAGGTCAAACCAAGTGGGGCGAAGAATATCACGTCAGGACAAACCCGCGCGTCTGTTCCCGACTCGATAGTCTTTATCCGTTCAAGGACTTATCGGCTGCCAGCGGCCGAACATGACCCCCATCAGCGGCTCTGGCCTGAGCCTTTCAGCCGTTTGACCGCCCCTTCCAATCCAGAATCCTGACGCTCCCTTGTTACAAATAGGGTTCCCGGCACCGCCCGACTGCGCTCTCCAGAAACCTTCACAACCGAAACCGATCCACCGACTGCGCCAGCCTACCCGCCAGGCTCGACAACTCATCTGTCGTATTCGCCGTCTCGCCGATCACTTTGCTATTGCCTTCCGACATGCCCGCGATCATCTCAACCTGATGGGCAATTTCGTTGCTGGCCTGGCTCTGTTCGCCGATGGTGCGGGTGATGTCGTTGACCAGTTGCGTAGTGTTCAGGGTAGCTTCGAGGATTTCGCGGATGGCGCGTTCGACGTCGGCGGTGACCGCCATGCCCTTGTCGACCTGAGCCACACCTGCTTCCATGCTGCTGACCGCTTCGCGCGTGCTGTTCTGGATGCGGGCGACCATCGCGGCGATTTCCTGGGTTGAAGCGCTGGTGCGGGCGGCCAGGCTGCGCACTTCATCGGCGACCACTGCAAACCCCCTGCCCTGTTCACCCGCCCGGGCTGCTTCGATGGCCGCGTTGAGCGCCAGCAGGTTGGTCTGGTCGGCGATGCTCTTGATCACCTGAATGATGTTGAAGATGCCTTCGGACTCCTGATCCAGCGTGCGGATCACCTGCGCCGATTGC
This sequence comes from Pseudomonas sp. FW215-R2, assembly GCF_058789255.1. Lineage (NCBI taxonomy): Bacteria > Pseudomonadati > Pseudomonadota > Gammaproteobacteria > Pseudomonadales > Pseudomonadaceae > Pseudomonas > Pseudomonas sp. FW215-R2. The sequence goes on along the minus strand of NZ_JBYTBO010000029.1, from coordinate 51,139 downwards.
TGGGCGGAACGGGCGATGTCGTCCATGTCGCTGACCACCTGATGGATCACCTGACCGCCGTTTTTCGCCAGTGACTCGGCCTGACTGGCCATGTTCAGCGCCCGTTCGGCGTGGCGGGTGATCTCCTCGATGCTGGCGGTCATCTGGCTGGCGGCGGCGGCCATGGTGCCGGCGGCGGTACTTTGCTGCTGGCTGCTGTCGGCCACCTGATGGCAGCCGTGGCTCAGTTGCTCGCTCATGCCGCTGACGCCGTGGGCATTGCGGCGTACCACGTCGATCATGTCGCGCAGATCCCGCTGCATGGTCGCCAGCGTGCGGATCAGCACGCTGGCCTCGTCCTTGCCCGAAGGCTCGGCGATCGGCTCGCTGAGGTTGCCATGGGCAATGCTTTCAGCAATGCGGCTGGCGGCTTTCAATGGCCCGGTGATGCTCAGGATCACCCAGCGCCCCTGCACCAACAGCAGCAACAGGCTGGCAATCAACACGACACCAAGGGCGATATTGGCGTTGCGGATCGCCGCTTCGGTGCCCTGGCTGGTCTGCCGGGTATTGGTTTCGATCAGTTCGCTCAGGGACGCCATCTGCTCTTCGAGCTGGCTGAACGCGGCGCTGAACGTGCCGAGTTCGTGTTGCGCCGTGTCCGGGTTGTCCAGCGCCAGCCCGACAATCCGCTCGCCGGCGTTGATGTAAGTGTCGAGACTTGGCCGGATCTGCTCCAGCGCCGCCCGGATCGTGGCGTCGAGCGGCAGTTTCAGGTTCTCGCCCAGTACCTCACGAAAATGCGCGGCATGTTCTTCGACGGAACTGCGCACCTCGTCCGCCGTGCTGGTGCTTTTGCCCAACCCTACGAGCATCGCCGAATAGACGTCGGCGCGCAGGGCGTCGTGCATCATGTCGGCTTCCATGTGGTTGCGCAGCGCGCTCATGCTGACCGCGTTGTCACTGACCGCCGAAGCCATCCGCTGGTTGCCGACGTAACTGACCAGGCTCACGATCAGCGCCGTCAGCAGACTGGTCGCAATCAGCAACACCAAACGCAGTTTGATCGACACGGTAATTTTCTCCCTGGTCGCGCCGCACAGCGCTTTCAACGCTTCAGTTAAGCCTATTTCCGCGAACCCGCCGGGTTAGAGCGTCTCAACGTGTGTCGTCACATCCGGTAAAAAAGAACACTGTGCGGCAGTTCTCGGTTTGCAGCCCCGACAACTTGTTCCGGCCCATGGAACTCCCGAGCCACGCGGCACCTCTCACATTATGTGGAACTTCCTTTTCGCTTTACGCTGCTGGAGGAACACCGTCATGCGTCGTTTATTATTCGTTTCGTCTCTTGTGCTGTGCCTGCCCTTTGGATCGGCCTTCGCCCGTGTGGATGCGGGAGATGTCGCCACATCGGCGGGTGTTTCAGCGTCGCTGTACTCCACCTTCAAGGATCACAAAATGGTGATTCCGGCCCGTGACGACCTGTCCGCCTTCGTCGCCAGCGGCGGAGCCATCCGTGGCGTGTATCTGGAGTCGGTGCTGCAACAGGTTCGCCAGGACAACCCCGGTCTGAATGCCAGCGATGAAGAGCTGGCCAACGCCATCCTGGTTCATTACGAAGGCTTGTCGCAGTAAGCCGTACGCTCGACGTCGCCAGCTCTGCACTCTGCCGATGGACGGCAGGCGGGCGACCATGGGCAAAACCGTCGAACGGCCTCTATGATGGAGGCCATGACGATTTCCGCCCCGATCCGCTCCCCCTGCCCTCCCGGTGTCTGCGACTGCGGGCGCGATCCGCTGCTGGAAAATCCTGGTGCAGATATACGCATCCTGTTGCTGACCCGGCAGGAAGAAAAACGCCTGCTGGATCGCCTGGAAAACCTGCAAAGCCTGGCCGATCTCGAACGCCTGCAAGGCAGGATGTTCGAGCAGTTGGGTATTCGCGTGGAAATCGCCCCCGGTGACAACGTGGTCAAGACCATGCTCGGGATCGATATCAGGATCGACGATCTGCCGGGCCTCTGCCGCAAGACAAAACAATCCATTCCGGCCGCCATCCGCCGCGGTCTGAAAAAGCATCCGGAAGTCGCCTTCCAATTGCTCAACGCCCACGACTTGCTGCGCGACACTTGATCATTTCTTCATGCCGACCCGTTTGCGCATTTCGGCCGTGATGCTTTGCCGGGTTTTCTTCATGTCCGCCCAGGGCTCATCACCGACCTCCGCCAGTCGTTCGTGGACGTTATGCACGTTCCATTGATTGGCGCCTTTGATCTCCTTCACTTCATCGATAAACAGCGGCACCGACACCGGCAACCCTTCGCGGGTGCGCACCGCGTAGGCGCAAATGGTGGTGGCACCGAGACCGTTGCGCAGGTAATCGATGAAGATCCGCCCCACCCGGTTCTTCGGCCCGGACACTGCTGAAAACCGTTCCGGCAACAGCTTGGCCATGTGGCTGACGATGGCATGGCTGAAATCCTTGACCTCGTCCCAACCGTGCTTGCGGATCAGCGGCACCACCAGATGAATGCCTTTGCCACCGCTGGTCTTGAGGAATGCCCGCAAACCCAGTTCATCCAGCACGGTCAGGGTCAGGGCGGTGGCTTCGACCATGCTTTTCCAGGGCAGCGCGGGGTCCGGGTCGAGGTCGAGAACAAAGCGGTCGGGCTTCTCCAGGTCCACCGTGGTGGCGTTCCAGGTGTGCAGTTCGACGGTACTCATCTGCACCGCGCCGACCAGCGCTTCGGCATTGTTGATCAACATGACCGGTTGCCCGGTGACGTCCTTGTCCAGCGTGCGGATGCCCGGGATCGCAAGGTGTTCGGCGTTTTTCTGGAAGAACAGTTCACCGGCAATGCCATCCGGCGCCCGCACCAGTGCCACGGGGCGATCCTTGAGTTGCGGCAGGATCCACTCGGCGACGCTGGCGTAATACTCGGCGAGTTGCATCTTGGTGGTGCCGCTGCTGGCGTCGATCACCCGGTCGGGGTGAGTGATGCGCACCTTGCCGCTGGCCAGGCCGGGTTCTGATTCAGACTGTTTCACCGTTTTGGCCCTCTCTTGAGTGATGTCCCGGGCCGGTTTGTCCTCACGCACGCCATGAAACACCGCATGGCGCACCGAACCGTCCTGAGTCATCTCGGCAAACGCGACTTCCGCCAACAGGCTCGGTTTCAACCAGTGCACGCCTTGGACCTCGAAGCCACTCGGCGGGTTGACCACGGCCGGTTTCTTCGCCCGCAAGGGCTTCAACTGCGCGAGCAAGCTTTTCAACGTGGCCTCATTGAAACCGGTGCCGACCTTGCCGGCATAACGCAATTCACCGCTGTCGCGATCGTGCAGACCCAGCAACAACGCACCAAACGCACTGCGCGAACCCTTCGGATCGGTGTAGCCGACAATCACGAATTCCTGACGATGCTTGCACTTGAGCTTGATCCAGTCACTGCTGCGCCGCGACACGTACGGCGAGCCGAGACGCTTGCCGATCAGGCCTTCCATCTGCATCTGGCAGGCGCTGTTGAGCAACGCTTCCGGGGTTTCGTCGAAGGCTTCGGAGAAGCGCAATAGTGGATCCTTGTGCGCCTTCAATACCGTGGCCAGCGCCGCGCGCCGCTCTTCGACCGGTACTTCGCGAAGATCGACGCCGTTGAGGTAAGGCAGGTCGAACAGGTAATAAATGATGTTCGCGCTGCGGTTGGCTTCGAACGCGTTCTGCAGCGCCTGAAAATCCGGAACACCCGCCTCGTCGGCGACGACCATTTCACCGTCAAGCCAGGCCGATTCCAGCCCCAGCGCGGCGAGCGCCTGGACTTGCTCCGGCAGTTTGTGCGTCCAGTCATGACCGTTACGGGTGAACAACTGCACGTCGTCATGATCGATGCGCGCCATGATCCGGTAGCCGTCGAACTTGATTTCGTAGCTCCAGTCTCCCGCCGGCGCACTGTCCACCAACGTGGCCAGTTGCGGTTTCAACTGCGCGGGAATCCGGGCCTTGTGTGCGCCAACAAGTTTTCCTGAGGCCGGCTTGCGCGCTGGCTTTTTGAGCGGTTTGACTTGTCTGGCGTCGAGCCTGGGTTTATCGACCAAGGTACGCTCGCTGAGCACGCTGTCCGGCTCGGCGACCAGCACGTCGTAATCGCTTTGCGGCCGGGCGGCGCTGTCCTGATGCTTGATCAGAAACCATTGCTCCTGCTTGCCCGGCATGTGGGTGCGCACCAGATTCCACACCCCGCCAAGCTTCTCGCCTTGCAGTTCGAACTTGAGTTTGCCCTTGGCGTAGGCCTTCTGCGGGTCTTCCAGCGGGATCCACACGCCGCGATCCCAAACGATTACGTCCCCGGCGCCGTAATGACCCTCGGGAATATTGCCTTCGAAGGTCGCGTAATCCAGCGGATGGTCTTCGACATGCACCGCCAGCCGCTTGACCGTGGGGTCCAGCGACGGGCCTTTGGGCACCGCCCAGCTTTTGAGCGCACCGTCGAGTTCCAGGCGAAAGTCATAATGCAGGTGCGACGCGTCGTGCTTCTGGATGCAGAACTGCAACGCGTGATCGGCATCAGCCTTCTTGCCCCGCCGCTTGACCGCCGCCGGTTCAGAGGTTGCCGAGAAGTCGCGCATGCGGTTGTAGTCGTCGAGGTTCCTGTTCATGGCGGCTCCGGCTGCAATCGGGTCCTGTTATGCAGAAGAGCGACGCTGGCGGAGAAAAATTCAATCGGCATAAAAAAGCCCCGGACGGATGGAAACGTCCGGGGCTTGGGTGATGACGTGTTTCAGGCTGTGCCTTTGGCCTGCTGCTCCAGATGCACCTGCAATTCGGGATCGATCTGCAATGCCGCCGCCAGCTCATCCAGGTAATTGCGCTCGGCGTCCTGCTGGTCGTCCACCAGCATCACGCTTGCGATATACATTTCGGCGGCCACCGCCGGATCGTTGTTGGCGGCTTGCGCGACTTCGCTGGCATCCAGCGGTTTGGCGACTTCAGCGTCGAGCCATTGCTGCAGGTTCGGATCGTCGGTGTGGCGGCCGATTTCGCTGCTGATCAGGTGTTTTTCCGAATCGTCGATCCGGCCGTCTGCCTTGGCCGCCGCGATCAGCGCGCGCAGCACGGCGTGACTGTGTTCCTCGACTTGCGGGCCGGCCAACAGGTCTGCGGTCTGCGGTGTTTGTTGCGGCGCCGCCGATGCCTGACTGCGCTGCCAGGCCTGATACGCCTGGAACGCCATCATGCCCAGCGAAGCCAGTGCCGCGTAGTTGGTGCCGCCGGAACGACTCTGCGTACCGCCGCCAAGCGCCCCGCCACCCAAGGCTCCGCCACCGAGCAATCCGCCGAGCAGCCCACCCAGGCCACCCAATCCACCGGCAGGCGAACCGCCGCCGCTGTTACCGCCGCCGCCCAGCAGGCCACCCAGCAAACCGCCGAGCCCGCCCAGGCCATCGCCGGCCGAAGCGCCACTTTGTTGTCCCGCCGAGGCCTGGCCTCGCAGCAGTTGTTCGAGCAAATCACTGGTGTTCATGACATCGTCCTCAGGCAAAGGCGTAACAGCGTCAGGCAACGATAGACCTCCGCACGCGTTGCGCCAGCACCGTTTGGCTGACGCTGCTGCGGGGAAGCGATTTCGGCGTCGAAAAATTTTCCCGGCCAGCTAAGATTCATGAAGGGTGAACCTTATCCCGGCCCGACCGGTCGATAGCTGCAAACCCGACCCGGTTGGCCGCCACCCTTGTCAATCAAGCGTGATACCCGGCTCGCTTCACTTTCTGGAGAACGCCCCTGTGATATCGACCGTCCACATCGCCAGGCTCAAGGCCTGGGGCGCCCATGGTTTCACCGCGACTGGCGTGGTCACTGCCTTTCTGGCCACCCTCGCCCTGCTGGAAAACCAGCCGACCCACTGCCTGATGTGGCTGGGTGTGGCGCTGATCGTCGACGGCCTCGACGGCGCGCTGGCGCGCAAGGTCAATGTGCAGTCGGTGCTGCCGAGTTTCGACGGATCGATCCTCGATCTGGTGATCGATTACCTGACTTATGTGTTCATTCCGGCGCTGTTCATCTATCGCTACATTCCGCTGCCCGACTACACGCTGCTGCTGACGGTGTCGCTGATTCTGGTGTCGTCGCTGTTCTGCTTCTGCAACGTCAACATGAAGAGCAAGGACAACTATTTTGTCGGTTTCCCCGCTGCCTGGAACGTGGTTGCGCTGTGCCTGTACATCATCGGCCCGGGGCCGTGGCTCACCTTCCTGACCGTGATCGGCCTGGCGTTGCTGACCATCACCCGGATGAAATTCCTGCACCCGTTCCGCGTGCGGCGCTTCATGCCGATCAATATCGCGGTGACGGCGATCTGGTTGCTGTGCAGTCTGTCGCTGGTGATCAACCACCCGGTGATCAATCCACTGGTGATGGGCCTGTGGTTGCTGGCGTCGGCGTACTTTCTCGGCATCTGCATCTGGCGCACGGCGCTGGAGTGGTTTGATGCTTCGCACCTGAAATAGAAATCCCGTGGGAGCGAGCAGGCTCGCTCCCACACGGGTTTGTGCTCAGCGTTTGGTAATCACCACCTCCAGATACTCACTGGGCACCACCATCGATTCCGGTCCTGCCCGGTTCAGCCCGTCGATCAATTGCGTCAGATCGCCTTCCAGCGCCTGCCCGCTCTCCGGCGGCAACGCCGCGAACGCCTTGTGCACCGGCCCGTACCAGTGGCGGAAGATGTCGATGAAATGCGCCGCCGAGCGATAGCGGAAGTTGAAGTGACGACGAGTCACCTGCACCTGGAACTGGCGATCATCGAACTGCGAATGCAACCAGGCTTCCGCGCCCCAGTTCGACGGAGGCTGGGCACCGGGTGGCGGTGGCAGATGGCGGCCAAGGGTCTTGAACATCTGGCCGACGAAGCCTTCCGGCGTCCAGTTGGCCAAGCCGATCCGCCCGCCACGGCGGCAGACGCGCGCCAACTCCTTCGCAGCCTTGGTCTGATCCGGTGCGAACATCACACCGAAAGTCGACAGCACCGCATCGAAACTGGAATCGGCGAATGGCAGCGCTTCGGCGTCGGCCACCTGAAAGGTCACGTCCAGGTGTTCGGCTCGCGCCCGGTCCTGGCCGCGTTCCAGCAGCGCCGCGACATAGTCGGTGGACGTCACCAGACAACCACGGCGTGCCGCAGCCAGCGTGGCATTGCCATTGCCGGCGGCGACGTCCAGCACTTCTTCGTCGCAACGCAGGTCGCAGGCTTCGGCAAGGGTTTCGCCGACGATCTGCAGGGTGGTGCCGATCACGGCGTAGTCGCCGCTGGCCCAGGCGACTTTCTGGCGTTCCTTCAGGGCAGTGAGATCAACGGGGGTACTCATGAACAGGTGCTCCACGACAGGTTGGATCAGGCGTCACTCGGCGGTCGTCGGGTCGATGATGGTCGTCACCCGGGACACGCTGTTGGCCGGGAATCCCCCTTGCCGGGCGTGTTCGCGCACCAGCTCTTCGTTGGGTGCGATGTACACGCAGTAAATCTTGTCGGCAGTGACGTAACTCTGCAGCCACTGCACCTCCGGCCCGAGTTCACGCAGCACGTTGCAAGACGTTTGCGACACTGCTTTGAGTTCTTGCTCCGACAGCTTTCCGGCCCCTGGAATCTCGCGTTCAATCACGAATTTCGGCATGGCAACCTCGCTTTTCTTATGTGTGACAGGGTTCACATCACCCTGCTCCACCACTATCGCGCCGAGGCCGCCCGGCGTCCCCTCCAATCGTCTAAAGAGCCCGTAAACCGGGCTTTCGCCGATGAATGGCGGGATTTTGTAAAGGTCCCGAAACACTGCCGGGGGTTGCCAATGCGCGAGCGGATCGGCTCTCATGCGCTCCCGACCCGAGAACGGAATCCGACCATGTCCTTGCGCCTCGAATGGCTCGCCGACCACATGCAGCACAGCGACACTTACGCCGAGTGGATCCACCGCCAGTTTCACTACGAATATGCCCATCAACCATTGGCCGAATGGCAGCGGGAATTTGCCGAAGGGCAAACCAATGGTGATTGGCGCTGCCTGATCGCACTGGACGGCGAGCACTTGCTGGGTGGCGCGGCACTGGCTCGTGCAGATCTTGCGCAACGACCGGATCTGGAGCCTTGGCTGGCCTGCGTGCTGGTCAGCCCCGAATCTCGCGGTCAGGGGCTGGCAGAAAAGTTGATCGAAGGGATTGCCGAGCAAGCAAAGAAACAAGGCCTGCCGCGTTTCTACCTGCATACGCAAAACAAACAGGACTACTACGCAAAACGCGGCTGGACAGTGCTGGAGCGTTTTCAGGCCTGGGACAACGAACAATGGCTCATGGTGCGCGACCTGTGAGCCATTGATGTTCGCGGTTCAGGCTGCAGGCGCCTTGGCCTCTTTCAGCAGCTGTTGAATCATCTGCTCCTGCGCCTCATAACGCCCCTCGCCAAAGTGGGTGTAACGCACTTGGCCCTTGGCGTCGATCAGGTAGTGCGCCGGCCAGTACTGATTGTCGAAGTTGCGCCAGATCGCGTAGTTGTTGTCGATGGCCACCGGGTAGGTGATGCCGAGTTTCTTCACCTGATCCTTGACGTTGTCGATGATCCGCTCGTAACCGTATTCCGGGGTGTGCACGCCAATCACCACAAGGCCGTCCTTGCCGTACTTTTTCTCCCAGTCCTTCACGTATGGCAGCGTGTGCTGGCAGTTGATGCAGTCGTAGGTCCAGAAGTCCACCAGCACCACTTTGCCACGCAGGGATTCGGCGCTCAGTTCCGGTGAGTTCAGCCATTGCACTGCGCCGGTCAGAGACGGCATCGCGCCTTTGCCCTGCTCCTCCGCCGTCGAATCCGCCCGCACTTTGCTGATGAAGTAGTCGACCACTTTCGGCGCATTTTCCAATACGTTTTTCTCGACGCTGGCGACGCCTTCGGACGACGTGCCGGCCAGCAAGGTTTTATCCGCGCCGGTGGAGATCACGGCCGCCGCCGCCAACACCGCAACCCCCGCCCCGCGCCGGAACCAGCCGGTGAACGGGATCGACGGTTTCAACCGGTTGACCAGGCCGCGACCGGCGAAGATCAGCGTCCCCAGCGACAACGCACTGCCCGTACCGTAGGCCAGCAGCAACAGGCTGGTTTGCGCATTGGCGCCTTGCAGCATGGCGCCGGTGAGGATCACGCCGAGGATCGGGCCGGCACACGGCGCCCATAGCAACCCCGTGGCAACGCCGATCATGATCGAGCCCATGGGGCCGGCCTTCTGCCGGGTGTCCGGATCGAGACGATTGCCGAGCAATACAAACGGCCGCGCCAGCCAGTCACCAATGCGCGCGGAAATCAGCGACAAAGCGAACAGCACCATCACCACCAGGGCGATGTGCCGACCGGTGTTGTTGGCCTGAATCACCCACTCGCTGCTGACCACCGCAAGGCTCGAAATCGCCGCGAAGGTCAGGGCCATGCCGCCGAGGGTCAGCAGGATCGAAGAACGGCTGCGGTCGACGCCCGCAAACAGGAACGGCACCACCGGCAGGATGCAGGGGCTGAGGACAGTCAACAGACCGCCCAGGAAAGCGATAAGGAACATGAGGTTCACCTCTTGAAGGATGGGCGGTCTGCCGATAAAAGAGGTGTCTGCCGATGACCGACAGACACGCTCAGGGACTTAAGCGGTCTGGCTGTCCAGCCATTGGCTCTGTGGGGTTCGGCTGGCGCCGTTTTCGGCCACCGTCTGGCCTTGCGGGGTATGACTGGAGCCGTCCGCTGCAACCATCTGTCCTTGCGGCGTGTGGCTGGCGCCGTCGGCGGCGATCAGGGCATCGCTGCCCTGCTTGGCCACCGGGCTCAGTTGAAAGCAGGTGCTGCCGGCGCAGCTATTCTGTTCGACGGCACTGTTGGCGTGCGCCGCAACACCAGCAAACGAGAAGGCAATGGCGGTCAAGAAACGCGATACGTTGTTCATGGCGGTCTTCCTTTAATTGGGGGCGGATCAGTTCTGGTTGTCGCAGCCGTCGGCGAATTTGCTGTAGTCGAGAACGCGGGTCTGACCGGCCGAATCGAGGTAAGTCATGCGGGCGTCGACGATGCCGCAGGTCATCGATTTGTCCTCTTTCATCGAGATCACTTTCTGGATGTCCAGATGCGTGCCGTAGGTGTAGGTTTGCGGAGCGGCAACCGCTTCGGCGCGGGCCGACAGGGTGCAGATGTTCAGGGCAGCAAACAGGCAGGCGGCGATTACGGATTTGTTGTTCATGGCGATTTCCTCAAGGCTTCAATGGGTAGGTCGTTGATTGAGCCGAGGCGCTGTGGTGTGCCTCGATGGAGCTCATTTAAAGCTCGCGAGGTATCCCGTCTGTGTCGGGAAACGGCAGGTATAAATCGCTACGTATCTCGCCCGCCGGGGGATACACAGCGATACAAAACCCTGAAAAAATCGTGTTTTTGCGTCCCCGTGTATCCGTCGTTGCGCCAGATACACTGCAATACAAAGGCAGGCAGGCGAGCCCGCGCGGGCTCTATAGACTGCGAGGCATTCCCCCCTTGATAGAGGTTTGGCTCCATGGATCATGTCGATCACATTCTCATCGTCGACGACGACCGCGAGATTCGCGAACTGGTTGGCAATTACCTGAAGAAGAATGGTCTGCGCACCACCGTGGTCGCCGATGGCCGGCAGATGCGCAGTTTCCTGGAAGCCAACACCGTCGACCTGATCGTGCTCGACATCATGATGCCGGGCGATGACGGCCTGCTGCTGTGCCGCGAATTGCGCGCCGGCAAACACAAGGCCACGCCGGTCCTGATGCTCACCGCCCGCAATGACGAAACCGACCGCATCATCGGCCTGGAAATGGGCGCCGACGACTACCTGACCAAGCCTTTCGCCGCCCGTGAACTGCTGGCACGGATCAACGCGGTGCTGCGCCGTACACGGATGCTGCCGCCCAACCTGGTGGTCACCGAAAGCGGCCGTTTGCTGGCGTTCGGTCGCTGGCAGCTCGACACCTCGGCCCGGCATCTGCTGGACACCGACGGCACCATGGTCGCCCTGAGCGGTGCGGAATATCGCTTGCTGCGGGTGTTCCTCGATCATCCGCAACGGGTGTTGAGCCGCGATCAGTTGCTCAACCTGACCCAGGGCCGCGACGCCGATCTGTTCGACCGTTCCATCGATCTGCTGGTCAGCCGTTTGCGCCAGCGCCTGCTGGACGACGCCCGCGAACCGGCCTACATCAAGACCGTGCGCAGTGAAGGTTATGTGTTCTCGCTACCGGTCGAAATCCTCGGAGCCCCCGCATGACGTTTGCCCTGCACTGGCCGCGTACCCTGGCCTCACGGTTGTCGCTGATTTTCCTGATCGGTTTGCTGTTGGCGCAGGCGCTGTCGTTCGGTGCGCAGTATTACGAGCGCTATGAAAGCGCGAAGAACACCATGCTCGGCAACCTGGAAACCGACGTCTCGACCTCGATTGCGATCCTCGACCGCCTGCCCGCCGACGAACGCCCGATGTGGCTCGAACGTCTGGCCAGGAACAACTACGGTTACCTGTTGAGCGAAGGCGAACCGGGCACGCCGATCGGCCCGGGTGACGTGCCGATTGCCGTCACCTCGATCACCGATGCCATCGGCGAAACCTACCCGCTGACCTTCACCGATATTCCCGGGCCGAAAAAGCACTTTCAGGGCCACCTGCGCTTGAGCGACGGCAGCCCGGTGACCATCGATGTGCGACCTTCGATGGTGCCGCTGTCGCCGTGGTTACCCGTGGTGCTGCTCGGACAACTGGCGCTGATGATCGCCTGCACCTGGCTGGCAGTTCGCATCGCCATTCGCCCGCTCACCCGCCTGGCCAACGCGGTGGAAACCCTCGACCCCAACGCCCATCCGATCAATCTGGACGAAAAAGGCCCGAACGAAGTGGCCTACGCCGCCCGTGCGTTCAACACCATGCAGGCGCGGATCGCCGCGTACCTGAAGGAACGCATGCAATTGCTGGCAGCGATTTCCCACGACCTGCAAACGCCGATCACCCGTATGAAACTGCGCGCGGAGTTCATGGACGATTCGGCGGAAAAGGACAAACTGTGGAACGACCTCGGCGAGATGGAGCATCTGGTGCGTGAAGGCGTGGCCTATGCGCGCAGCATCCACGGTTCGACCGAAGAAAGTCGGCGCACCAATCTGGATTCATTCCTCGACAGCCTGGTGTTCGACTATCAGGACATGGGCAAAGAAGTGCAATTGAGCGGCAAGAGCGATGCCGTCATCGACACCCGTCCCCACGCCTTGCGCCGGGTGCTGGTCAACCTGACCGACAACGCGCTGAAGTTCGCCGGCGCTGCCGAACTGTACGTCGAACGTAAAAACACCGAACTGTCGATCAAAGTCATGGATCGCGGGCCGGGGATTGCCGAAGAAGAACTGGCGCAGGTGATGGAGCCGTTCTACCGCGTGGAAAACTCGCGCAACCGCAGTACGGGTGGCACCGGCCTGGGACTGGCGATTGCCCAGCAACTGGCGATGGCGCTGGGTGGTTCGCTGAATCTGAGCAACCGTGACGGTGGCGGGTTGTGTGCGGAGCTGAAGTTACCGCTTCATTCGTGATGGCTGTTTAAGCGACGCCGGCCTGCGGGTGTCCGGGATGACATCGCGCGAAGTCGACGGCTACATTCTTCTCGGAAATGGCCGACTGTTATTGCCCGGTGTCGAACTCTATCGTTTGATTTCCACCGCCGCGATGAGCACCGTTGGTCGCGACTGTAAGTTCTGACAGTCGCGATCGCCAACTGATTGATGTGCGATGGCCCCTCGTACAACCGTACCATGGAGCACGCATGAATCTGCTCGAATCCGTAACCCGAACCTGTCAGCGATTGGCTCCAGGTGGCTGGCATTCGCTGTTGCTGGCGCACGGCCTGGATATTCTGGCGCCTTCACTGAAGGCAGAATTGCTCAAACCACTGATCATCGACCGGACGCTCACCGGTTTCGAGGACTTTTGCCCTGACGGCAACCGCGCCATCGAGCCTGCCCTGCCCGCACAAAGCCTGCTCTACCACGCGCTCGCTTCACCGCAAGTCACGGCTGACGAGACCGGGCAGCCTCTAGGGATTTTTCCTACCCATGCCGAAATCGAGGCGGTTCTGAACTACGTGTTCGGCATCCAGCCACCCACGCTCAACGACCTGCTGCAACAGGCTCAAGGTGCACCACTGTCGGTGGCGGTGTTCGCCAGCGAGTACCGCTGCGCCGTCGACACGGTCCACGGCCAGCATGCCGATCTGTGTTTCTCCCGCACCGGGATCGCCCGAACAGGCACCGCAGGCGCCCGCTATGACGAACGACTGCGGTGTTTCCTGCCCTTCGTCGACGATGATGTCCACGGGATTCGGGTGATGCCGGTACATTACAGCGCCTACCTTGCGGTGCAACTGAAAGGCGATGACCAACGATTCGGGCCTATGGACTTTCAGTCAGGGCTGGATGACGGGCTGGATTTCCAAGTGCCCTTGCACAAGCTCTTCAGTGGAGCGGAGTGCCTGCATGGGCTGGATCTGACCCTGACGCTGGATAACTACCAGATCAACGAAAAGATCCGTCATGTCCACTTGCGCCACAGCGGCACCGGCTGGCAAGAGCCAGAGATATCCGAGCATCCATTCATCATCACCAAGGACCTTGCAGGTTGGGCAACGCAGCCTGACCTGGGACCGGGAATTCTTTCTCCTGAGCCCAAGCCGCATCTGGTCGAGCTGGCTCATTACAAGGGACAACCACTGTCTTTCATGATGCCGGCCAACACCGGCGGCATGGTCCATGGCCGGCACAAGGTGAGAGACGATGGCCAGATCGAGGATCTGAATGATCGCGAGGGAGTTGCCGAACTGGTCAAGCAAGGTGGCTATCGTGCACTGCACTATCAGGATGGCACCGCTGACGGTTTTGTCCGGGCTATCTGCCCACCCCTGACAGACAACCTGCCTTCGAAGGCTGTCTATTCGGTCATCGGCGCCACGGATTACTTTACGTTTTGCAATCCGCGCCGGCTCCTGCACTGGGTGAAAGAGGAACCTGCCTTCTCCAGCCCCGACATCTGGCATGCGCGGCTGGAAGCCTTATCGAATGTGCGCTATTGCGCGAACCTGAGTTTGAAAGATCAGCCCTTCACGCCTGAGGATCGCGGGATCACGGCCATTGTGGCGCTGCCGCGCAAGCCGAAACCGCGTCCGGTCCCCGGAACCTGGCACCCCTCGCCCCCTCGCCCGTCTTCATTGCCGGACGCTGCCGCCGGGGTCTTCGGCCCAGGCTGGGAGGTGGGCTGGGTTCGCTTGCCAGGTCCGAACGGAACCTGGATCAATGCGCTGGCCGGTTATCAGATGGCCAGCCCCTTTTGTGAAGACAAGCGCATCTGTGCCGCGCTCGGTTCCTACTGGCCAGGCGTTGCACCGGACTCCACCCGCACCTTCGAGCCACGCGACAGCCTGCACACCTTCATCCCGCTGACCGATGCGGAAACCGGTCAGGGTGATGTGGCCTGGGACAATCATCCTGCCCCGCAGGTGATACTCGACCAAGGCAAGACCTTCGTCCGTTACCACGCCTACGAGTACAGCGACTACACGGGCACGGCCCTTGCCAACGGGTTTTCGCTGAGTCTGACCGGCCAGATCACCCAACAGGCGTATCAGGACCGCGTACTCTCGATGTACCGCGTTTACACCGTGCTTGGACCCGGCGACAACCCTGCCCTGCGCAACTATTGGCCATTGCTGTCTTTTTTCCTGGTGCAACGTCCCGATGCAGAACTCGACATCGCTCAGCAACAATCCGGTGTGACGTTGAACGGATGGGTGCATCGCTACCAGATGTACAGGCGCGGCAAAGTGATCCAGCCGGCCGCCAATTTCAAGTGGCGGGATGTTGAGGTCGAGGAACAAGTGAGCCTCCTGGTCAGCGCCAAAGTCATGCTGATCAAGTACGGCAACGCTGCCTGGCAGCTCGCACTTGAATCGGTTTGACGTGCTGGTGATCGGCGCCGGCCCCGCAGGCTGCGCGGCGGCGATCGGCTGTGCGCAGCGCGGCTTGCGGGTTGCGCTGATCGAGCAGCAACGATTTCCCAGATTCCGCCCCGGAGAAAGTCTGCACCCCGGCATCGAACCGTTGCTGGAACAGCTTGGCGTGGCTGAACAACTGTGTAACCACCATGCCTTGCGTTTCGAGGGACACTGGGTCCAGTGGAATGGTCCGCTGCAGTTCATCGGATTTGGTGGCGATGACAACGGCCCCTGGCGCGGCTTTCAGATCTCCAGGGCCAAACTGGATGCGGCGCTGCTGCAACAGGCTGCTGTTCTCGGTGTCACCGTGTACCAGCCATGCCGCGCGCAACAGGTACTCATGCGGGACGATCGCGTGATCGGCGTGAACACCGACGCCGGCCTGCTGTTTGCTCCCTACCTGATCGATGGCAGTGGTGGACCGGGATGGTTGAGTCGAAAACGACAGATCGCAGTTCGACACTACTCGCCGCCGTTGGTGGCCTGTTTCGGATATCACGAGGGCAGTCTGCCCCCCGATGAAAAGGCACCTCGATTGTCAGCCGATCCTGATGGCTGGACCTGGCTCGCGCAGGTTGAGCAGCAGCGGCTGCACTGGGCGCGCCTGACTTTCGAAAAGCAGAAGTACTCTCCAGAGATGATTCCCGAGCGTCTGCGAACACTGCCACGATCGGCTCCGATTCGCGGCGCCGACGTCACTTGGCGCCTCTGCACGGCGCCCGCCGGGCCAGGTTATTTCATGGTTGGCGATGCCGCCAGCCTGCTCGACCCTGCCTCGTCACATGGCGTACTCAAAGCGTTGATGACGGGCATGCAGGCGGCAAAAACCGTGTACGACTGTCTCCGGCAACCGGCATGGCAAGGTGCCGCGCGCCAGCAATACAGCCAATGGGTGAACGAGTGGTTCGAGCGAGACTCGGCACAACTGCGCAATTTCTACAGCCTGCATCCCCATCCACCCGAATGGCTGTTACGCGATAGCTGAACCGACTACACCACGCCCAGCACACCGTCTGCATGCATCTGCCGCAACAACGCCAACCCGCTGTCCATGAACGACGCAGTTCCCGGCAACCCGGCCTCCATCGCCAGCCCTTCCAGTTGCTCACGACCGTTCAACGCAGGGAACTCGCCAATGCGCTGCAACAACCGCCAGGCCAACGGGCTCAGCTCGGAAAACTTCACACCGAAATCCACCGCACGCCGCACCAGCAACAAGGTTGGCTGGGCCGGTGGTGTAGACGGTTGATGATCCGGACTGAGGACTTGCACCGGCCACGCATACGCCAATGGCCACGCCAGCGCCGAAACCTGCAATGGCCGCTCCACCAGCAACGCGGGATCACTTGACGGCAGCGGTTCGGCGTCGGACTGCTGCAACACCATTTCCACCCACTCGTAATGCGCCAGCTCCACCAGAAACGCCGGCCACTCGCCCGCACTCAACACGGCGGGCTCCGACGCGAGGTAACCGACAAACTCCTCGGCGATCTCACCGAATTTCGGCGTCTGCGCGCGGTAGTCCCGCAGAAAGCCGCGAATCAGTGTGCGCCAGCGCTGATCGCCGATGATCCGGATCAGCACGGGAAAGGTCCCACCCAAAAGTTGCGAGACATTGTTGAACACCAGGTCGCGATAAACGTTGACCCGCGCCGCGTTCATGGCGGCCGGGGGCGCCTCGTTCTCGGGATCGCGCAGGTAGCGAGTCAGGGCCCGTTGTTGCTGCTCAAGGTTATCCACGTTGGCCTCCCTGATTCTGCAAGCGGCGAATGGTCTGTAACTCCGCCACCAACTCGGAGAAGGCCGGGAAGTTGAAGTCGCGTTCGAGCAGGGTCGGCTGGGCGCCAAAGCGTGCATAGGCGTCCGCCAGCAGCGACCAGACCACAGGTTTCACCGACGCGCCGTGGGTGTCGATCTTCAGCGTGTCGGACTCGTCGAAATGCCCGGCCACGTGCATCCCGACCACTCGCCCCGACTCGATCCCGGTCAGAAACGTCTGCGGATCAAAACCGTGGTTGATCGAGTTGACGTAGACGTTATTGACGTCCAGCAGCAGGTCGCAATCGGCCTCGCGCAGCACAGCGTTGGTGAAGGTCACCTCGTCCATGTCCTGACGGGGCGCGGCGTAATAGGAAACGTTTTCCACTGCCAGACGCCGGCCCAGAATGTCCTGGGCCTGACGAATCCGCGCAGCCACGTGGCGCACGGCTTCTTCGGTGAACGGCAATGGCAACAGATCGTAGAGATGGCCGTCGTCGCTGCAATAGCTCAAGTGTTCGCTGTACAGCGGCACGTTGTAATGATCGAGAAACACCCGGACTTCCCGGAGAAATTCGACATCCAGCGGCGCCGACCCGCCGAGCGACAACGACAAGCCGTGACAGGACAACGGATAACGCTCGGCCAGTTCACGCAGCGCGGCACCGTGGGCACCGCCGACGCCGATCCAGTTTTCCGGGGCGACTTCGAGAAAGTCGAAATCGCCGGTGCGGGCGGCTTGAAGATCTTTCATCAAGCCGCGACGCAGGCCGAGCCCGACGCTGGCCTGCAAGGTGGGGTGGGGAGTCTGCATGGGCAAGATCTCTGCAAAAGAGCCGCCGGGCGTGGCGACTGACAGACTCAGTTAAACCGGTGGGTGTATCGCCGCTGTGTGGGCAATGCGCGGGAAATAGCGAGTTTTGTATCGGCGGCGAGCCTGTACACAATGTGATACAGAACCCGCTGACTTCTTCGTGAACGACGAGTTACTAATTCATTGACGTATCCGCCAGTTTTCGTTAGCTTTGCCCCCATCGAAGCGACTGACCAGATGAGATTGAGCGCTTCCCAGCAGCGAGAGCTGTAACCGCGCAAGGCGGTTCGTAAGTGGTGTCTGGATCTGCTTTACCGAATCGAAAAAGGCGCCTTTGGCGCCTTTTTTCGTTTCTGGTGTCAGCGTTTGGTGGAGGTCGGTTGACGAAGGTAGACCTTACCGCACAGCAGCATAAATCCCATTTTCCCGAACAGCCTGGGCGGCTTTTCAGTCTGGTGGTAAGCGCTTTCCACGACCAGATTGAGATCTTGCTGCTTCTCTTCGGCAGCGCGACGCAACTCAAAAAAGACATGGTAGGGCCCGCTCGGATCCTCAATCATGATGGAGTACGCCCAGTTTCGCATCGCCGCCGTTTCACTAACTTTCGCCTGGGGATGATTCAATCCCTTGATCACTGGCGGCAGTGACAGTGAAAGGCGGTAGCGGGTCATGCAAAAGGTACGCTGCCGCTGGGCATGGTCGAACAGGATTGGCTCCCCAGCCGGATGTAAGTCTTGATCGTATCCCTTGCTGAAACAATGATTCGAAAAAGTGACATGCACGCGTAAATCACGCTTCGCCAATTGACTCTGAATCGTGAACGTAAAGGGTTCGAGATGAGAAAAGTTGTACGTTGATCCGTCTATGCACAGCGGTGGAAAGTAGGCGGTCAATTCGCTCTCCGTTGCATCCAATGCATCATTTCATTTCTGCGCTTCGGCTCGCGTGCACTATCGGTGAGTAACCCGGCAGACGACAGAGTTCATGGCTTTTAGCGGGGATGATTTCTCGGCGGATTCGATCAGCCTGTGCGAGGAAGTGGCTTCGGACTTCACAGATAAACAAAGACTTCAGCACTCAAAAGTCCTTGCCTCGACCGAGTCGATTAAGAATATGGGATAGAGTCACGTCGAAGTTGTAGGCAAAATCTGCGTGTTGCGTGAGGAAGTGCGCCTATCGTGCTTTTCAGCAGGCGTCGTCTTGCTGGCCTCTCTTTCAGCGCTGGCGTCCCTGTCAAAAAAGCGCTGGAGCAGGCTTCCGATCTGCTGGGCCTTGTTAAAGCGTATCCACGCACCGTCGAGACATACAACGATACAAGCCTCGAAATCCACGCAGCCCGCTCCCACCGGCGCCAACAGCGGCTAGACTCAAACATTACCCAGTCGAGGGGGACGCAGGCCGCTATCGGCGCCCTGCCCGTTTCCACGACCACCGCCCGGTGGTGAATGCCTCGACCCCCAACACCACCGGACTGTGATCCTTAACAGGAGCACATGACATGGACGAGGCCAGACTCAACGAGTTCATGGGCAAACTGGTCAACGACATGGGCGGCGCGGCGATGCTGGCCAATGTCATCGTCGGCGAAGAACTTGGCTTGTACAAAGCCATGGCCGACAGCCAACCGATCTCCCCGGAAACCCTCGCCGAAAAAACCGCCTGCAACTCCCGGCTGGTCCGCGAATGGCTGAGCGCCCACGCGGCGTCCGGCTACATGGAACACCTGGACGGCAAATTCCGCCTGCCGGAAGAACAGGCGATGGCCCTGGCCAAGGAAGATTCGCCGGTCTACGTGGCCGGTGGGCTCGGCGTAGTGGCGTCGTTTTTCCACGACAAGGACAAACTGGTCAAAGCCATGCGCGGCAATGGCGCCCTGCCCTGGGGTGATCACCATCCGTGCATGTTCACCGGCACTGAACGGTTCTTCCGCCCCGGCTACAAAGGACATTTGATTGCCGAATGGCTGCCGGCGCTGGAGGGCGTTGTGGTCAAACTCGAAGAAGGCGCCAAGGTCGCCGATGTCGGCTGTGGTCATGGCGCTTCCACGGTGATCATGGCCCAGGCCTATCCCAACTCGCGTTTCGTCGGATTCGACTACCACGCACCTTCGGTCACCGTTGCCACCCAGCGTGCTGAAGAAGGCGGCGTCAGCAGCCGCGCGAAGTTTTTCCAGGGCACGGCGAAAAGCTTTCCCGGCGACGACTACGACCTGATCTGCTACTTCGACTGCCTGCACGACATGGGCGACCCGGTCGGCGCGGCGCGACATGCCTACGATTGTCTGAAGGACGACGGCACGGTGTTGCTGGTTGAGCCCTTTGCCAACGACACGCTGGACGACAATATCAACCCGGTCGGGCGGCTTTTCTATGCAGCATCGACGTTCATTTGCACGCCGAACTCACTGTCCCAGGAAGTGGGCCTGGGGCTCGGTGCGCAGGCTGGCGAGATGCGCCTGCGCAAAGTGTTCAGTGAAGCCGGGTTCAAGCAGTTCCGGCGGGCGACGCAGACGCCGTTCAACCTGATTCTGGAGGCTCGCAAGTAAACGTCGGCACCGGGCGCCTCTTTAAGAGGCGCCCGACAGTGCTAACCTGCAAGGCACTCACAGCCTGCGGAGCGCTGACCATGCTCGACCGCCCCCTCCACGAACATCTCGATTACCTGCAACAGGCCATGGCCGACGGCGATTTCGTGGTGCTGACCGGCGCCGGGATCAGCACGCCGTCGGGCATCCCGGACTACCGCGATACCAACGGCGTGCGCCGGGGCCGACAGCCGATGATGTATCAGGAGTTTCTGTCAGCACCCGAATCTCGCCGCCGCTACTGGGCCCGGGCGATGCTCGGCTGGCCCCGTGTGCGTCAGGCCCAGCCAAACGCGGCTCATGAAGCGCTGGCCAGCTTGCAAAGCCACGGCCGGATCGGCGGCCTGATCACCCAGAATGTCGACACCTTGCACGATCAGGCCGGCAGCCACGACGTCATCGAACTGCACGGCAGCCTGCATCGGGTGTTGTGCCTGGATTGCGGTCAGCGCAGCGAGCGGGACTCGATTCAGCAATTGATGGAAACGCAGAACCCGTACCTGGCGGGTGTCGACGCCGTGCAGGCGCCGGACGGCGATACCCTGCTCGACCCGGCCTTCGAGGCACGTTTCCAGGTGCCGCATTGTCCGCATTGCGAAGGCGAACGGATGAAGCCGGACGTGGTGTTTTTTGGCGAGAACGTGGCGCAACCGACGGCGGCTCGGGCCATGGCGGCAGCGGAAAATGCGGCCGGGATGCTGGTGGTTGGCTCGTCGTTGATGGCGTATTCGGCGTTTCGCCTGTGCCGGGTGATTGCGGATCGGGGCAAGCCGCTGATTGCGATCAACCTGGGGAAGACGCGAGCGGATGAGTTGCTGGATTTGAAGATTGAAGCGTCCTGCGAACAGCTATTGCCACTTCTGACACAACGCCTGACTTCGTGACCTCCGAAGGTCAGTGTTCAGCCTTGAGAATGTCAAAAAGCGCCTGCGCCGCCGCCGACAATTCATTCCCGGAATCCGTCAACACGCCAATCGCCCGCTCCACCACCGGCTCATGCAACGTCAGACACCGTGCGCCCAGCTCACGCATCTGCTCGGCGCACAACGCCGGCACCGCACTGACACCCAGCCCACTGGCGACCATCCGCCCGACCGTCGCCAGTTGATGGCTTTCAAACTCCACCGGCAGTTTCATGCCCCGGGCCTGCAAGTGTTCCTCAAGCATCACTCGCACCGTTGACGGTCGTTGCAGGGTAATGAACGGTTCCTGCAGCAAGGTCTGCCAGTCGATGTCGGTGCGCTGGGCCAGCGGCGAATCCTGTGGCACCACCGCGACGAAGCGATCCCTATAAAGAGGTGTAAACGTCAGCGACGTGTTCTGCATCGGCTCGAACGCCACGCCGAGTTCGACCTGACGATCGCGGACCATTTCCAGCACTTGCTCGTTGATCACGTCGTTGACCGTCACGTTGACGTTCGGATAGCGCGCACGGAAGGTCTTGAGGATCGGCGGCAGCAGGTTGCCGGCAAACGACGGCATCGCCGCCAGCGTCACTCGCCCCCGTTGCAGGCTGAAGCGCTGGCGCATTTCGTCTTCGGCGTTGTCCCAGTCGGCGATCAGGCGCCGGGCCAGCGGCAGCAGCGATTCCCCTTCAGGGGTCAGCGCCACGTTGCGCGTATTGCGGCTGAACAGACGCCCGCCCAACCCCTCCTCCAGCGCCTTGATGGTGAGGCTCAGCGCCGATTGCGACAGGTGCAGACGCTCACAGGCCACGGCAAAGCTCAGGCTCTGGGCCACGGCGAGAAAGGCGCGCATCTGCTTGATGGTCATGGTCGTGTCGCTCCAACGGCTAAGCTGTACATCCGCCCGCCGACGACGGCGAGCATTTCTTGATCGCTCCCACGCTCCTGCGTGGGAACAGAGAACCAAGTCTATTGTTGAGCTTTATCAATCAATCAACCTTAAAAATCAACTTAACAAATATATTCCCCGGCGAGACACTCCAACCATTCGGCTAGCCAGCCGCCCGACAAACAATAAAAGAGGTGCATATGGCAGGTTTCGACAAGCGCGTGTATTCCTACGAGGAAGCCATGGCAGGCCTTGAAGACGGCATGACCGTGATCGCCGGCGGCTTCGGCCTGTGCGGCATTCCGGAAAACCTGATCGCCGAGATCAAGCGCAAAGGCACCCGCGACCTCACCGTCGTCTCCAACAACTGCGGCGTTGATGGCTTCGGCCTCGGCGTGCTGCTGACCGATCGCCAGATCAGAAAAGTGGTCGCCTCCTACGTCGGCGAAAACAAACTGTTCGAAGAGCAACTGCTCAAAGGCGACATCGAAGTCGTCCTGACCCCGCAAGGCACCCTCGCCGAAAAAATGCGCGCAGGCGGTGCCGGCATCCCTGCGTTCTTCACCGCCACCGGCGTCGGCACCCCGGTCGCCGAAGGCAAGGAAGTGCGTGAATTCCACGGTCGCAAGTACCTGATGGAAGAGTCCATCACCGGCGACTTCGCCATCGTCAAAGGCTGGAAAGCCGACCACTTCGGCAACGTCATCTACCGCCACACCGCCCAGAACTTCAACCCACTGGCCGCCACCGCCGGCAAGATCACCGTGGTCGAAGTCGAAGAAATCGTCGAACCCGGCGAACTGGATCCGGCACACATCCACACGCCCGGCATCTACGTCGACCGGGTCATTTGCGGCACGTTCGAAAAACGTATCGAACAACGCACCATCCGCAAATAATCCAGGCTGACGGAGAACAAGAACATGGCACTTACCCGCGAACAAATGGCTCAACGCGTCGCCCGCGAAATGCAGGACGGCTACTACGTGAACCTCGGCATCGGCATCCCGACCCTGGTCGCCAACTACATCCCCGAAGGCATGGAAGTCATGCTGCAATCGGAAAACGGCCTGCTCGGCATGGGCCCGTTTCCGACTGAAGACACCATCGACGCCGACATGATCAACGCCGGCAAACAAACCGTGACTGCGCGTATCGGCGCTTCGATCTTTTCCTCGGCCGAGTCCTTCGCGATGATCCGCGGCGGTCACGTCGACCTGACCGTGCTCGGCGCCTTCGAAGTGGACGTGCAAGGCAACATCGCCTCGTGGATGATCCCCGGCAAACTGGTCAAGGGCATGGGCGGTGCGATGGACCTGGTGGCCGGCGCCGACAACATCATCGTCATCATGACCCACGCGTCCAAGGACGGTGAGTCCAAGTTGCTGAGCCAATGCAGCCTGCCGCTGACCGGCGCCGGTTGCATCAAGCGCGTGCTGACTGACCTGGCGTACCTGGAAATCGAAAATGGCGCTTTTGTCCTCAAGGAACGCGCACCTGGCGTCAGCGTCGAGGAAATCGTCGCCAAAACCGCTGGTAAACTGATCGTCCCGGATCACGTACCGGAAATGCAGTTCGCTGCCGAGTGAGGAATTCGAAAATGCAAGACGTCGTCATTGTTGCCGCCACGCGTACCGCGATCGGCAGTTTCCAGGGATCGCTGGCCACCGTCTCCGCCGTGGATCTGGGCGCAGCGGTCATCCGCCAGTTGCTTGAGCAGACCGGTCTGGACGGTGCTCAGGTCGATGAAGTGATCATGGGCCAGGTGCTGACCGCCGGCGCCGGCCAGAACCCGGCGCGCCAGTCGGCGATCAAGGCCGGCCTGCCCCACGCCGTACCTGCCATGACCCTGAACAAGGTCTGCGGCTCGGGCCTCAAGGCCCTGCACCTCGGTGCCCAGGCGATTCGTTGCGGCGATGCGGACGTGATCATCGCCGGCGGCCAGGAAAACATGAGCCTGGCCAACTATGTGATGCCGGGCGCACGCACCGGTCTGCGCATGGGTCACGCGCAAATCGTCGACACCATGATCAGCGATGGCCTGTGGGACGCGTTCAACGACTACCACATGGGCATCACCGCCGAAAACCTGGTCGAGAAGTACGATATCAGCCGTGAGCAGCAGGACGCCTTCGCCGCTGCATCGCAGCAGAAAGCAGCAGCCGCCATCGAGGCCGGCCGTTTTGTCGATGAAATCACCCCGATCCTGATCCCGCAGCGCAAAGGCGATCCGGTGGCGTTCAAGGTCGACGAGCAGCCACGCGGCGACACCACCGCCGAATCCCTGGCCAAACTGCGTCCGGCCTTCAAGAAGGACGGCAGCGTCACCGCCGGCAACGCTTCGTCGCTGAACGACGGCGCGGCTGCGGTCATTCTGATGAGCGCCGAAAAAGCCAAGGCCCTGGGCCTGCCGGTACTGGCGAAAATCGCCGCTTACGCCAATGCCGGCGTCGACCCGGCGATCATGGGCATCGGCCCGGTGTCGGCCACCCGCCGTTGCCTGGACAAGGCGGGCTGGAGCATCGGCCAGCTCGACCTGATCGAAGCCAACGAAGCCTTCGCCGCGCAATCGCTGGCAGTGGCCAAAGATCTGCAATGGGATCTGGACAAGGTCAACGTCAACGGCGGCGCCATCGCCCTCGGTCACCCGATCGGTGCATCAGGCTGCCGTGTGCTGGTGACCCTGCTACACGAAATGATCAAGCGTGATGCGAAAAAGGGTCTGGCGACCCTGTGCATCGGCGGCGGTCAAGGCGTGGCCCTGGCGCTGGAACGCGCTTAAGCGCAAAAGAGGTTCAACAGCGGGCGGCGGATCCACGACATCCACTGCCTGTTGGCAACAAACCCGGTACGACTCACGTCGCACCGGGTATTTTTTTGCCCGGCCGTCAGGCGAACTTCACCAGATTCAGCACCGGCAACGGCCCGCCCGGGAACTGCACCAGTCGCGCGCCCACGCTCAACTCGCCCAGGTCGATCCCGAAGAAGCCAAGCTGATCGATCAGCGCGCCCACTTCAGCCTTGGCCTGCGCATCATCCCCGGACAGAAACAACACGCGCTTGCCACCCTCCGACGCCGGATCCGCTTCCAGCAAACGCGCCAGCAGATGGTTGAACGCCTTGACCACCCGCGCCCCAGGCACCCATTCAGCGAACACTTCGCTGGACGGCCGCCCCTGTAAATCCACCGGTTTGAACGACGGCGCTTCAATCGAGTTGTTGGCGTCAATGACGATCCGCCCGCCGAAGTCCGGCAGCCCGGCCAGCGCCATCGGCAGTCTCGACCAGTTCACTGCGACCAGCACGATGTCCTGGGCAGCGGCTTCTTCACGGGTAACGGCGCGGGCGGTCGGGCCGAGTTCTGCGACCAGTCCGGACAAGGTCTCCGGCCCGCGACTGTTGGCGATGACCAACGGGATGCCCTGACGCGACAAGGCTTTGGCAAACGCTGAACCGATGGCGCCAGCGCCGATGATTCCGATAGTGCTCATGGTGTTCTCCAGAAAGTTGGGTAAGACTCGAAACCAATCTTGCGCTTGCCATTCCTACTTGATTAGCCGGTAATGCCTTGAATGATCTTCAAGCATCGCTATCAGGTCGAAACCATGGAAACCCTCGCCAATCTTGAATCCTTCGTCCGCAGCGCCGAGACCGGCAGCTTCTCCGCCGCCGCACGGTTGCTGGCGCTGACACCGGCAGCGGTCAGCCGCAACGTGGCGATTCTTGAACGCAACCTCGGCGTTCGGCTGTTTCAGCGCTCGACCCGCAAGCTGTCGCTGACCGAGGCCGGTGAAGGTTTTCTGGCGAGCATCGGCGGCAACCTCGACGCCTTGCAGGCAGCGATTGCGACGGTGGCGACCGAGCGCGGCGAGCCGGCGGGTGTGCTCAAGATCAGCCTGCCGCCGACGTTCGGCATCGATCACATGCTGCCGCTGCTGCCGGCGTTTCTAGCGCGCTATCCGTTGATTCGCCCGGAATGGCACTTCGAGAATCGTCAGGTGGATTTGATCGCCGAGGGTTATGACGTGGCGATTGGTGGCGGGTTCGAGCTGACGCCCGGCGTGATTTCCCGGCGACTGGCGTCCGCTGAAATACTGGCAGTGGCCTCTCCGGCGTATCTGGCCGGACGCACCCTGCCCCGGCATCCGACAGACCTCGCCGACCACCAGGGCATTGTCATGCGCGGCCTGCGCACCGGGCGCATTCGCCAATGGCAGATGCACAACGGCGCCGGCGAACAGGCCAGCGCCCTGCTCAACCCGAACATCGTGCTCAACGATCCAATGGCCATGCGCAAGGCTGCGCTGCTGGGACTCGGGATAACAATGGTGGTGCTGCCCGATGTCAGCGTGCAGATCGAGCGCGGTGAACTGGTGCGGCTGTTGCCCGACTGGCAGTGCGACGCCGGGGCGATATCGCTGTACTACCCGAGCCGCACCTTGATGCCGGCCAAGACCCGGGTGTTCATTGATTTTGTGGTGGATGCCTTCGGCCGCTAGGCGGCCAGTTGCAGAATCAGCCAGGCATTGGCGCCGCTGATCACCACAAACAGTCCCCAAGCCAGAGCCCGCGTCGGCAAGCGATTCACAAACGGCCCCATCAGCTGTTTGTCGTTGGTCATGCGGATCAACGGATACAGGGCAAACGGCAGTTGCAGGCTCAACACCACCTGGCTCAGTACCAGCAACTTGCCCACCGCGCCATCGCCCATCAGCCACACGCCGATGAACGCCGGAATCAGTGCCAGCCCACGGGTAATGAGGCGCCGCTGCCAGCAGGGAATCCGCAGGTTCAGGTAGCCTTCCATGATCACTTGCCCGGCGATGGTGCCGGTGAAGGTCGAACTCTGCCCCGACGCCAGCAGCGCCACGCCGAACAACACACTGGCCAGCGCGCCGCCTACCAGCGGATCGAGCAAGTGATAGGCGTCCTGGATGTCCACCACGTCGGAATGC
This sequence comes from Pseudomonas sp. FW215-R2, assembly GCF_058789255.1. Taxonomy (NCBI): domain Bacteria; kingdom Pseudomonadati; phylum Pseudomonadota; class Gammaproteobacteria; order Pseudomonadales; family Pseudomonadaceae; genus Pseudomonas; species Pseudomonas sp. FW215-R2. The sequence continues at coordinate 24,203 of NZ_JBYTBO010000029.1, read as the reverse complement.
CCGGTTTGATGAAAGGCTGCCGCCGCGAGAATCAGGATCGCAGCGTTGACCAGCAACGCCAGCGCCAGTGAGCCGATGGTATCGATGCGCGCCAGGTTCACTGCATCCTGCTTGCTCGCCAGGTCCTGGCCGATCAGCCGCGTCTGCACGATCGAGGTGTGCAGGTACAAGTTGTGCGGCATTACCGTCGCACCAAGGATGCCGATGGCCAGGTACAGCGGCGCCGCATCGCTGATGGCCGACAACGACGGTTTGAAGCCTTGGGCGACGTCCGGCCAGTACGGTTTGATCAGTAACAGTTCGACAAAAAAGCACACGCCGATGGTGCCCACCAGCACCAGCATGATCGCTTCCAGCCGCCGAAAACCGCGATTTTGCAAGGCCAGCACCAGAAGCGTATCGAATGCGGTCAGGGCGATGCCGAACGTCAGTGAACAACCCAGCAGCAGGTGGAACGCCAGCGCGCAGCCAAGCACTTCCGCAAGGTCGGTGGCGATGATCGAGATTTCCGCCAGCACCCATTGCAGCCGCGCCGTCGGGGTGCTGTAGCGCTCGCGGGAGAGTTGCGCCAAGTCGCGCCCGGTGGCGATGCCCAGCCGCGAACACAGGCATTGCACGACCATGCCCGCCAGACTCGCCAGCAACACCACAAACAACAGACTGTAACCGAAGCGCGAACCGGCCTCGATGGCGGTGGCCCAGTTGCCCGGATCCATGTAGCCGATCGACACCAGCAAACCGGGGCCGGCAAAGCGCAGCACGCGTTTGAAGAACGAGGCATTCGGATCCACCGGGACACTGCCGGCCACTTCCGGCGGGCAGAACGGCGCGGTGGCGATTTTGGGCAAGCTGAATTTCACGCACACATCCAGAAACAAGTCGAAAGGCGCAGCTTAGACGTTTCAGTCGGCGTGCCCAAGAGCAGACGTGCTGCGCTCAGGGTTTGGCAGTGCCGAGCAATTGCTGACGCAACTCGGGACTGCGTGTGCGGGGATCAAGCCAGATGTCGAAAAACGCCCGGGCGAACAGCGGATCGTCGATCTCGTGCTGCAACTGCTGCCCCACGAAGAACCGTGCACCCTGCCCCGGCAAGTACACCCCGGTAATCCGCGTGCCGGCCTGAACGTCGACGAACGATTGCTGCATCTGGGCCTGCCACAGTGCCAGTTGCGCCGGGCTGATGGAGGATCCGGCCAGGCGCTTGATCTCATCGACGCTGGCCTTCACCAGATCTTCGCGAGACACATTGCGCCGGTAGATCAATTCCAGGGCGAAGGGCTGTCCATCGGCCAGCGGGCGCGCGGCACTCCACAACCGGGCGTTATAAATGTCGAAACCGAACACGCTGAAATCGCCGGTGCCAATGATTTGCGCGCCGGGCACCGCGTCCTGCCAACTGGCCCAGGTCGGCGTCAGCAACAGTGCCCACAAACCGATTCCGCAGCATCCACGCAACACCTTCGGTGTTCTGCTCATCGCGGCATCGACTCCGGTAAACCCTGATAGTCAGAGCATAGTTGGCTATCCCGCCCAGCACTTTGTATACATGTTTTGCATACATATGCAGCAATCCATTAACGACAATGCTAACGTGGCCCTCATTGATCCGACGGAGACACCCGCGTGCTGATCCTCAAACTGCTGCTGATTCCCGGTTTCCTGCTGCTGATTTCCCTGGCCGGCAAGCGTTGGGGGCCCAGTGTGGCCGGGTGGCTGTCGGGGTTGCCGGTGGTGGTCGGGCCGATTCTGTTCTTCCTCGCCATCGAGCAAGGGCCGGCGTTTGCCGCGCAATCGGCGGTGGCGGCGCTGTCGGCCATGTTTGCGATGATCGCGTTTTGCGTCACGTACGCGCAGGTGGCGCAGCGGGCGAACTGGCCGTTGGCGCTGGTTGTTTCTTTATCGGTCTGGGCAATATTGGCGCTGATCCTGTCGCTGATTCCGGCGTCGCTGCCCTTCTCCATCGCCGCTGCCGCGACCGCACTCCTTGCTGCGCCGTACCTGTTTCCCAAGGTTCAACCGGTGGTCAGTGGGCCGGCGCCGAAGTCGGACAAACTGATCTGGCGGATGATTGCCGGCGCGGCGTTGACGCTGGTGGTGACGATGCTGGCCAGTACGGTGGGCGAGCGCTGGAGCGGATTGCTCGCGGTGTTCCCGGTGCTGGGCAGCGTGATGGCGGTGTTTTCCCAGCAGACGCGCGGCCCGGCGTTTACCGCTGCGTTGTTGCGAGCGACGGCGACGGGAATGTATTCGTTTTCGGCGTTTTGTCTGGTGTTGGCGCTGACAGTCCCACGCCTGGGCTCCGGCGGCTTCGTGGTGGCGGTGGCCGTTTCAGTGGCGATGCTCGGAGTCACCCGGCAGTTGCTGGCCAAACCGGCGCCTGCGCCGTCGACGAACTGATCCCGCCCGGACAAACCGCTCTGGAGTGCCGGGCATGCTCCGTGGGATGATCGCCGCCCAAGCGCGACCATCCCTCGGAGATTCGAATGTCATTGCTTAGCAAGAAAGCCGTCGTCCTGTTGCTGGCGGCGGTGACCGGTTTCGGCGCCCTCAATGCTCAGGCAGCCAAGGCCAAAGAGAAGGCTGTCACCGAGAAAGTCTCGATGCTCGAAGGCAAGCTCCGTTTTGTCCTGCCCAAAGGCTTTGTCGGTGACCCGCTGCCGGCCGGCCCGACCGGTGCCAAGGGCACGATGTTCACCAACGACGCGACCAAGACGGTGGTCATCACCGCCGAAAACCAGATTCCCGAAGGCAACAACGTCAAGGATAACGACAGCGCGTTCCTCGACGGCACCGTGTCCGATTTCATCGAAGCCCAGCGCAAGGCGCTGCCGGACTTCAACAAACTCAGCGAAAAGAGCCTGACCCAGAAAGGCAACGGCCTGGGCCTGCGTCAGGTCGACAGCACCGCGACCCAGGGCGGCGGCCAGACCCTCAACACCACGCTGATCGCAGGCTCCGGCACGCACATGGCGCTGGTCCAGGTGATTTCCCGGGCCAGCGACAAGAGCGGTCACGATGCGCTGGTAAAAACCATCCTCAGCGAAAAATGATCCTCAAGGGTTGAGTTGCTGCAACCAGTCGTTCAAGTCCCGAAGCTCGGCCGCGCTGATGCTGTGGCCGACGCCGGGATAGGCATGGAACGCCGGTTTGTAATCCAGCTTCTCCAGCAGCTCTTTGGCTGCGGTGGCGCCACTGTAAGGCACCCGGTCATCCGCCGTGCCGTGGCCGATGAAGATGTCCAGCGGCGGATGTTGTTGCTCTGACGTCAGCTCACTCTTGAGCACCGGCAACACTCGCCCGCTCAACGCGGCGATGCCACCGACCACCGCTGGCTGCCGCAGCCCCACCTCATACGTCATCATCGCGCCCTGGCTGAAACCGATCAGGTACACCTTGTCCGGTCGGGCGTGATATTTCTGCGCGGCTGCGGCGATAAAGGCTCGCAGCTTCTGGCTGGCGATCTTCAGATCATCGGTCTCGCCGTTGTAGGCACCGTCACCTTTCTTGCGAAACCACTGGAAACGCCCTTCCCCCAACGCCATCGGCGCCTGCACCGACAGGTAGTTGTACTGCTTGGGCAGCTGAAATTTCATGCCGATCAGATCGGCTTCGTTACTGCCGTAGCCGTGCAGGAAAAGCACCAGCGGACGCTGTTCGGCATCCGGGTGAACCTGGGCCAGGTAGTTGAGCGGCAGATCGGTTTGCAGCGAGGTTTGAGCATGGGCGGCGCTGGACGCCAGGAGGGTCAACAGAGCAAACACCTTCAACATAAGCCTTCCTTCACACAGTGCAGGGTTCGGGGCAGAGCCTAACACTGTGATCCGGAAGATGGGGGTCGTCAGTCGTTGATCAGCTTGCCCGCCCGAATCGGCTCGCGCCCCGCCACTTTCGCCTGCCAGGTGCCCGGCTGGGTGTAGCGTCCACGGTCGATGGCAAACAACACGCCGCTGGTGCCGGCACGCACGGTGGTCACGCGGTCCTTCAGCGGATCGACCACTTCGAACAGCGCATCACCGCGCTCCACCCATTCACCGGCATTACGCAGGAAACTCACCACGCCATGGTGCGGGGCGAACAGGTATTCGGTGCCTTCGAACGGCATGCCTTCGCAGCATTCGTCTGGCGACTTCGGCCATTCCCCGCTGATGAAGCCCTGTTCGGCGAGGAAGCCCAGAATTGCCTCGCAATTGGCCTGGGCCTGATCGACGCGGGTGTCGCCCATGCTGCCCAGTTCCAGGGTGGTGGCGAGGTTGGCCGGCGGGATCGCCGCCGCCGGGAACATCCGCGCCAGGCGCAACCACGGCGTGGAGCACGATTCATCGAACGAACTGCCGCCGGAGTCTTCACACAGCAACGCTACGCCAGCCTTCAGACGTGCAGCGAGGGATTGCCATTGCGGCCAGTGTTGCGGCAGCGCGTAAATGTGGATCGCGGCGTCGAAATCGCAATGCAGGTCCAGCGTGACATCGGCATCGCACGCGTGGCGCAGCAGCAGACGGTGCAACGCTTCCAGTTGCGAGGCCGGGGCCGGCAGCTCGTCGAGTACCTGGCCCATGCTCTGGCGAATCAAGCCGATGTTGGCCAGGGCATCGCTGCCCAACTGATCGCCGATGCGCTCGGCCACCGGGGCGCTGAGTTCGACGAAGGAACGGTTGAAGTTCTTGCCGCTCGCCAGTTCGAAACGGCCCATGTGACTGCCTTGCAGGTGTTGATCGAGACCGATCGGATTGGCCACCGGCACCAGTTCGATCACGCCCTGCAACTGGCCGTTGGTTTCCAGCTCGGCCAGGCGTTTTTTCAGTTCCCACGCGGTGCGCATGCCCGGCAGCTCATCGGCGTGCAGGCTGGCCTGGATGTAGACCTTGCGCGGGCCGGCACCGTAACGAAAGACGCTGAGGGAGCGTTCGCTGCCCAAGTGGCTCCAGGGCAGTACATGATCGATGCGTTGCATGGGGAACTCCGGAAATTCTGTAGTCGCTGCTGCACAGTGACTGCATTGAAAATGTGCTGACAGGATAAATCACAGGCGAAAAAAAAGTGGCCACCGCGTCAACGGGGCCACTTTTTTCTACGGCGTATTAATGACCGTACACGTCAAAGTCGAAGTACTTGTCCTGCACTTGCTTGTACTTGCCGTTGGCGCGGATTTCGTTGATGGCAGTGTTGAATTTTTCCGCCAGCTCGGTATCGCCTTTACGCACGGCAATACCGGCGCCGCCGCCGAAGTATTTGGCGTCTTCGTAGGTCGGGCCGACGAATTCGAAGCCTTTGCCGGCGTCGGTTTTCAGGAAGCCGTCGCTCAGGTTGACCGAGTCGGCCAGCATCGCGTCGATACGACCGGACACCATGTCGAGGTTGGCTTCCTGCTGCGAGCCGTAACGCACCAGTTCGATCCCGGCCGGCACCAGCACTTCGGTGGCGTAGCGGTCGTGGGTACTGGCGCGCAGCACGCCGACTTTCTTGCCTTTGAGCTCGGTCAGCGGATCTTTCACGCCGGAGCCTGCCTTCATCACGAAGCGCGCCGGGGTGTGGTAGTACTTGATAGTGAAATCGACGTTTTTCTTGCGATCGTCAGTGATGGTCATCGAGGACAGGATCGCGTCGATCTTCTTCACTTTCAGCGCCGGGATCAGGCCGTCGAACTCTTGCTCGACCCAGGTGCATTTGACTTTCATCTGCTCACACAGCGCATCGCCGATGTCCACGTCGAAACCGGCCAGTTTGCCGTCAGGGGTTTTCATCGAGAATGGCGGGTAACCGGCTTCGATACCGATACGGATCGGTTTGGCGTCTTCGGCCACGGCGGTCAGGGACAACATCGACAGTGCCAGGGCACCGAACATAACCAGCTTTTTCATTTATTACTCCCGTGTGCGGAGGCTTTTATTGGCAGCTTTCGATTGTCAGGTTCGGCCTTGGGCTATGGAGCGCAAAGAAACCGAAGTGGCCGGCAGTCTATGGCGGCGCGCACGGGGCAAATTGTGTTTAAGCGACAAATACTTATAGAAAATCGGCGAGTGCCATCACGTGGGAAAAGTGTGCGCCAGAGCGGTGCAAGGGTTGTAGGACAAAGCCGATAAAAGCTGCCGCCCATGGCGGCAACTCACTGGGTATCAGCAATCACAGGCAATCGGATGGGTCGCCGCTCGTGGCGCTGCGACACTCAATTCGAAGCCTTCATCGAGCCAGCCGGTGACCCCGCCAATCATCTCCTTGACCGGATAACCCAGCGCTGCCAGTTTCACCGCAGCCTTGTTGGCGCCGTTGCAGTGGGGACCGGCGCAATAAACCACGAACAGCGTGGATGTCGGGTAATCCGCCAGCCTTTCGGCTGTCAGCAAACGCCCCGGAATATTGATCGCCCCCGGTACGTGGCCGCGCTCGAAGGCCAGCGGCCCGCGCACGTCCACCAGCACGAAATCGATCTCACCGGCTTCCTGGCTGCTGAAGACGTCGGAACAATCGGTTTCGAAGGTCAGACGGTTGCTGAAGTGCATCAGGGCAATCGCCGACGGGGCGGCAGGAATTTCGCGAACCAAGCTGGGCATGTTGTGTTGCTCCTACGTCTGTGAAGGGATGAACAGACTTTATCGAGCTGCCGCTTGCCGCTACAGTGGCGCACAAGACACTCACCGGGAAGTTTCCGCCAAATGCCTGAATCACCTGGATTGGTCGCGATCCTGGCCTACGACGGCCTCTGTACGTTCGAGTTCGGCATCGCTGTGGAGATCTTCGGCCTGGCCCGGCCAGAATTCGATTTCCCGTGGTACGCGCACTGCATCGCGGCGGTCGATCAGGGCCCGATGCGTGCCATGGGCGGGATTCAGGTGCTGGCCGATGGTGGTCTGGAATTGTTGGCGGATGCGCGCACCATCATCATTCCCGGCTGGCGCGACCGCAGTGCGCCGGTGCCCGAGGCATTGCTCGAAGCATTGCGCAATGCCCATTCGCGCGGCGCACGGTTGCTGTCGATCTGCTCGGGTGTCTTTGTGCTGGCAGCCAGCGGATTGCTCGACGGGCATGGCGCGACCACCCACTGGCGCTACACCTCGGAGCTGGCCGAGCGCTTCCCGGCCATTGATGTCGACCCGGACGTGCTTTACGTCGATTCCGGCCAATTGATTACTTCGGCCGGCAGCGCGGCGGGGATCGACGCCTGCCTGCACCTGGTGGCGCGGGACTTCGGCACTCAGGTGGCCAACTCGGTGGCGCGACGGCTGGTGATGTCGCCGCAACGCACCGGCGGTCAGGCGCAATTCATTCCCACCCCGGTCAGCCCGACCCCGCGCAGCGATCTGTCGCGCGTGATGCAGTGGGCCCGCGAACGCCTGCACGAACCGCTGGAAGTGCGTGATCTGGCTAGCGAAGCGGCGATGAGCGAACGCACCTTCCTGCGCAAATTCACGGAAGCCAGCGGCCAGTCCCCCAAGGCCTGGCTGCAACACGAGCGCCTGGCCCGAGCCCGAGAGCTGCTGGAAAGCACACCGCAAAACACTGATCAGATCGCCCAGCGCTGCGGTTATCGTTCGGTGGAAAGCTTTCGTGTGGCGTTTCGCAGCGTGGTCGGGGTGCCGCCGTCGGTGTATCGCGAGCGCTTTGGTCGTGAGGTCAAGGCTTGCGCAACAGATAAGTGTCCATGATCCAGCCATGCTCGGCCCGCGCAGCCTTGCGCACCCGCTCGATCTCATCCGCCACATCCTTGAGCCGGCCGCTGATAAGGATTTCGTCCGGCGTGCCGAGGTAGGCGCCCCAGTAAATCTCTGTCTCCTGATCCGCCACCCGATGGTAGGAGTCTTCGGCGTCGAGCATCACCACCAGGCTGTCGGTATCACTCACCTGCCCCGCCGCCAGGCGTCGGCCGGTGGTGATTTCAATCGAGTGGCCGATGGTGTTCAGCGGTACCTTGTGCTGCGCCGCCAGGGCCTGAACGCTGGTGATGCCCGGGATCACGTCGAATTCAAATGTGCATCGCCCCGAAGCCAGAATCGCCTGGAGAATGCGAAGGGTGCTGTCGTACAACGCCGGATCGCCCCATACCAGAAAACCGCCGCACTGCCCGTCAGCCAATTCGTCATTGATCAGGCGCTCGAAGGTTTGCTGCTTGGCGCGGTTCAGATCATCGACGCTGGCGCTGTAGTCCACATCGCCGCGCTCGCGCTCCGGGCTGTGGGCTTCGGCGAAACGATACGTACGATCTGTGATGTAGCGTTCGCAGATTTCGCGACGCAGGTCGATCAGCTTGTCCTTGCTCTGGCCCTTGTCCATGAGGAAAAACACGTCCACCTGATTCAGCGCCTTCACCGCCTGCATCGTGATGTAGTCGGGGTTGCCGGCGCCAATGCCGATGACCAGCAAGCGTTTCATGTACGGTCTCCTTCAAGGTCGATGCCGGACAAGCGTAGCCGCCAGCGCCCGAAGAAACTCAACTCGACCACCGCCAGCGGCTCGACATCGATGCTATGGAAAGCCTGGCCTTGCATGACCTGCATCAGCGCCGCTCGAATGATGAACGGATGCGTGACGGCCACGACATGACCCTGCGTGGTTTGCAGGGTCGTCAGCCATGCGGCCACTCGCTCGCCGAGTTGCACCACCGATTCCCCGCCATGGGGCGCGGCGCCGGGATCTTCGAACCAGGCTTGCAGGGCTTCCGGTTCATCTCGCTGCAGGTCTTTGATCGACTGCCCCTGCCAACGGCCCCAGTCGCAATCGCGCAGTGCTTCATCCACCTGGGCATCGTGACCGAACCATGCGGCAGTCTGACACGTGCGCAATTCCGGGCCACAGATCAAACGGCGCGGCCTCTCGAACCGAGCGGCCAGCGAGTCAGACGCAACAGCGCTTTCTTCAACAGCTTCGTTCGTAGGAAAACGCGCCAATTTTTGTGCGACGGTTCTGGCGTGACACATCAAGGTCAAACGGGTGGCTTGCACAATGAGTCACTCGGTCAGAAGGTAAAAAACACCCGGCAACGTGCCGACAGGACGGCAATTGTGCCGTAAACCGGGCGATTCCGGGGAAGCCCTTCAATCGCCCTGTCAAAACAAAGCGGCAATGTCTGACACAACAATGGGCAATGGACTACAAGATCGATCGATAGACGTGTAGCCCTTGTTACACGGGCATCTCGCCCCATTTTGGGGCTGAAATAATTGCCTGGAAAATTCACTAGACATGTAGCGTGAGTTACATAAATACTGTTTTAACGGATTGTGAAGCGAATCCAACACCCCATCCAGCAGGAGCCCGGATGCCCCCTCTCAGAGACCTGATTACTGATCCCGGCCTGGACCTTACGCCATCAGAGCGCAAAGTCGTCCGGGCCTTGCTCGATCAGTACCCGCGCAACGGGCTCGGCCCGATGGCGCGTCTGGCCGAACACGCCGGCGTCAGCGATCCGACCATCGTGCGTCTGGTAAAAAAACTCGGTTTTGGCGGTTACGCCGAATTCCAGGACGCCCTCCTCAGCGACATGGACCATCGCCTGCGCTCGCCGCGCACGCTGTTGCAACCGCGTTCGAACCTGAATCAGGACGATGCCTGGAGCCACTATCTGGCCCACAGCCACAACCTGCTGGCCGAAACCCAGGCCCTGACCCAACCCGAAGACGTGCGGATTCTCGCGCAATGGCTGCTCGATACGCGCCATCAGGTCTACTGCTTCGGCGGGCGCTTCAGCAGCCTGATGGCCACTTACCTGCTCAATCATTTGCGTCTGCTGCGCCCCGGTTGCTTTGCGCTGGAGGACAACGCGCAACTGCCGGATCGTCTGTTCGACCTGCAGCGCCAGGACGTGGTGCTGGTGTTCGACTATCGCCGCTACCAGACCCAGGCCCTGCGCGTGGCCACTGCCGCGAAGAACAACAACGCTCGCGTCGTGCTGTTCACCGACATCTATGCCTCGCCGCTGCGCGAGCTGGCCGACATGATCATCAGCGCCCCGGTGGAGTCGGCATCGCCGTTCGACACCATGGTCCCGGCGCTGGCCCAGATTGAAGCGTTGATCGCTTGCCTGACCCTGCGCAGCCCGGACCTGGCCGATCGCCTGGAAGGCATCGATGCCCTGCGCAACGACTTCGACACCCACCTGCTGGAGGATAAATAAGGATGTTCAGCCTTCCCCACCGCTCGCCGCGGGACCTGCCGTTTGTCACCGACCACACTGCGCTTTTGCTGGTGGACATGCAGCGTGCCTGGCTTGAGCCGCAGTTCGACCCGCACCTCGAAGGCCCGGACGCCGCCTACTTCCTCAACCGCACGCGCTCGCAAGTGGTGCCGAATCAGGTGCGCCTGCTCAACGCCTTCCGCGACGCACGGCAGAACGTGCTGCACACCCTGATCGAAAGCCTCACCGCCGACGGTCGCGACCGCTCGCTGGACCACAAACTGTCGGACATGCACCTGCCCAAGGGCAGCCCGCAGGCACAGGTCATCGCCGAACTGACCCCGGCGGAAAACGAAATCGTGCTGCCGAAGACTTCTTCCGGTGTCTTCAACTCGACCAACATCGACTACGTGCTGCGCAATCTGGAAACCCGGCACCTGATCATCGCCGGCATCGTCACCGACCAGTGCGTGGACATGGCCGTGCGCGACGCCGCCGACCGGGGTTATCTGGTGACACTGGTGGCGGACGCCTGCGCGACCTACACCGAAGCACGCCACGACGCGTGCCTGAACGCGATCAAGGGCTACTGCTGGATCACCGACACTGACACCGTACTCGGTCGGTTGCAGGAGATGCAGCCATGAGCGAACGCTTGTCGCCGTTGCCGATGACCACCATCGTCACCACCGACCTGATCGGCATCACCCGTGGCCGCTCGTTTCCCAGCGATGAGCTGGAACACTATCAAGCGGCCGGTTGCGGCTGGGTGCCGGCCAACAGCGCGTTGACGCCGCAGGACATCATCGCGTCGAGCAATCCGTGGGGCGCCTATGGCGATCTGCGGTTGATTCCCGATCTGGCCAGCCGCGTCACCGTCGGCAACGGCCCGGACACCGCCGCCCCGGCGCTGGATTTCATCCACGGCGACATCCGCGAAACCGACGGCCGCCCGTGGGGCGCCTGCCCGCGCACGCTGCTGAGCGATGAAATCGAGCGGTATCGCGACCAGCTCGGCTTGCAGGTCAATGCCGCGTTCGAACACGAATTCAATCTGCACGCAGGGTTTGCCGAACACCTGGCCTTCTCTCTCGAAGCACAACGCCAGGGCGCCGAGTTCGGCGGCTGGCTGCTCAGCGCGTTGCGCGCCGGCGGCGTCGAGCCGGAAATGTTCCTGCCCGAATACGGCAAGCATCAATACGAAATCACCTGCCGCCCGACCCTCGGCGTGGCGGCGGCGGATCGCGCGGTGAATGTACGCGAGATCACCCGGGAAATTGCCCGGCAGATGGGCCTGGATTTGAGTTTTGCGCCGAAGACCGCTGCTGAAGCGGTGTGCAACGGCGTTCACCTGCACGTCAGCCTGCTCGACCTGGCCGGTCAGCCGATGCTGTACGACGCCGGCACCAGCAATGGCTTGTCGACCCTCGGCCAGCACTGGGCGGCGGGCGTGCTGCATTACTTGCCGGCGCTGTGTGCGTTCACCGCACCGACCCCGGTCTCATATGAACGTTTGCAGCCGCACCACTGGAGCGCGTCCTACGCCTGCCTCGGGCAGCAGAACCGTGAAGCGGCTCTGCGCATCTGCCCGACCGTGAGCCTGGGCAACAAACCCGTGGCAAAGCAGTACAACCTGGAATTCCGCGCCATGGACGCCACCGCTTCGCCGCACCTGGCGATGGCTGCGCTGCTGATCGCCGGCCGCCTGGGCATCGAACAGCGTCTGGCGCTGAACGCGATCACCGATGAAATCCCCGATTCACTCAACGACGAACAACGCGAGGCGCGGGGCATCGTTGCCCTGCCCGCCTCTTTGGCTCAGGCACTGGAATGCCTGCGTCGCAGCGAAGCGCTGATGGCAGCGATGCCGGCACCGTTGCTAGACACGTATTTCGCCCTTAAAACCGAGGAACTGGCGCTGACGGAACAGCTCTCGCCCGCTGACCTGTGTGAGCACTATGCACGCCTGTACTGAATCCGCCGAGCTTGGGTTGTACACCCGACCGGTCTACAACCTGATCCGTGAAGATTCGACGCACCCGCTGATCCTGGTGTGCGAGCACGCCAGCCGCTACATCCCCGACGCCCTGAACAACCTGGGCCTGGATGACACGGCTGCGCGTGAACACATTGCCTGGGACATCGGTGCGCTGGAGCTGGCCGAGCAACTGTCGGAAAAGATCGGCGCCACGCTGCTGAGCGCCAATTATTCGCGACTGTTGATCGACCTCAACCGGCCCCGACATGCCCCGGACAGCATTCCGGCGCAGAGCGAGATCTATCAGGTGCCGGGCAATCGCGAGCTCGATGAAGCCACCCGCGAATACCGTCGCCAGTGCCTGTTCAAGCCGTTTCACACCCGGCTGCAACAACTGATCGACGAACGCCTGGCCGATGGCCGGCCAGTGCGGGTGGTGGGGATTCACAGTTTCACCCCGGTGTACTACGGCCAGCCACGGGAACTGGAAGTCGGCGTGCTGTTCGGTCAGTCCAAAGCCTATGCCCAGCGCCTGCTCGACGGTCTCGACCGGCATCCGCTGAAAGTCGCCGGCAACCAGCCGTACAAGATCGACCCACTGGGCGACATGACCGTGCCGGTGCACGGCGATGCCCGTGGTCTGGAGTCGGTGTTGATCGAAGTGCGCAACGACCTGCTGCGCAACCCGGAAGCGGTGACCCGCTGGGCAAATTATCTGGCACCCCTGCTGTAAAGATTGTTGTAACCACTGCTGACGCTGTAAACGACGGACCGATATAACAACTAAAACGACCGATTGGCTGACAAGGAGTTGCGCTTCATGGAAATAGAAGAGTTCGGCTACAAACAGGAGTTGAAACGTAGCCTGACACTGACCGACCTGGTGGTGTACGGGATGATCTTCATGATCCCCATCGCCCCGTTTGGCGTGTATGGCTACGTCAACGCGGAGGCACCGGGGATGGTGCCCTTGGCGTACATCATCGGCATGGTGGCGATGGTCTTCACCGCGCTGAGCTACGGCAGCATGGCCCGGGCCTTTCCGATTGCCGGCTCGGTGTATTCCTACGCACAACGAGGTCTGAATCAACACGTCGGTTTCATCGCCGGCTGGCTGATGCTGCTCGACTATCTGCTGATTCCGCCGCTGCTCTACGTCTACGCGGCGATGGCGCTCAACCATTTGTACCCGGACATCCCGAAAGTCGGCTTCATCCTGGCGTTCCTGGTCAGCGCCACGTTCGTCAACCTGCGCGGCATCACTTTCACCGCCCGCATGAACATCGTGTTCCTGCTGGCACAGCTGGTTGTGCTGGGGATTTTCCTGTTCTACGCCTGGAATGCCCTGCACAACGGTGGCGGCAACGGCCAGTTGACCCTGGCGCCGCTGTATCACCCGGAAACCTTCAACTTCGCCCTGCTGATGCAAGCGGTGTCGATTGCGGTGCTGTCATTCCTCGGTTTCGATGCGATCTCCACGCTCGCCGAAGAGATCAAGGGCGATCCGGGCCGCAGCGTCGGCAAAGCGGCGTTGATCACCCTGGTGGTGATGGGCGCGATTTTCGTCGTACAGACCTGGATCGCCACCGACCTGGCCGCCGGTATGGGCTTCAAGTCCGCCGACACCGCGTTCTATGAAATCGCCGAAATTGCCGCCGGCAGCTGGCTCGCCACCCTGACCGGCGTTGCCACGGCCCTGGCCTGGGGCGTGGCGGTGGCGATCACTTCGCAAGCCGCCGTCTCGCGCCTGCTGTTCGGCATGGCCCGCGACGGCAAGCTGCCGAAAGTGCTGGCCAAGGTCCACCCGAAACACAACACGCCGTACCTGAGCATCTATCTGGTGGCCGTGCTGTCGCTGGTGATCTGCTACCTGTTCATCAACTCGGTGGACACCCTGACCTCGCTGGTCAACTTCGGCGCCTTGAGCGGCTTCATGCTGCTGCACCTGACCGTGATCAATTACTACTGGCGCCGGCAGAAGTCCGGCCAAGTGATCCGTCACCTGATCTGCCCGGTGATCGGCTTCATCATCGTCGCGGCCATCATGTACAACATGGGCGTCGATGCACAGAAACTCGGCCTGATCTGGATCGCCCTGGGTCTGGTGTACCTGTTCTTCCTGAACAAGCTCGGCGCCAGTACCGCGCTGCCTGACCCGAGCAATGGCTGACAAGAAAAAGAGCGGCGTCTGACAACAAATCAGGCGTCCGCCGCTTTAACGCGTGGAAACCGACAGTGATAGTCAGGTTCGGCGAATGGGCCGAACCTTTTGATACAGGAGTGCATCCATGCTGGTCTTACGCCCAGTCGAGCCAAACGACCTGCCTCAATTGCAACAACTGGCTCGCGACAGCCTGGTGGGCGTCACGTCCCTGCCGGACGACAGCCAGCGCCTGAGCGAAAAAATCGCCGCGTCCTGCGCCTCGTTCGACAGCGACGCCGCGGCTCAGGGCCCGGAGAATTACTTCTTCGTGCTGGAAGATCTGGACAGCCGCCGTCTGGTCGGCTGCTCGGAGATTCTCGCCACGGCCGGCCATAACGAGCCGTTCTACAGTCTGCGCAATCGCCATTTCACCAGCGCTTCGCGGGAACTGAACATCGAACATGGCGTTCCGGCACTGTCGCTGTGCCACGACCTCAGCGGCCACACGCTGCTGCGCGGTTTTCACATCGACACGGCGCTGGTACGCACACCCTTCTCGGAATTGCTGTCGCGGGCACGACTGCTGTTCATCGCCGCCCACGGGACACGTTTTGCCGAAGCGGTGATCACCGAAATCGTCGGCTACAGCGACGAGCAAGGCAACTCGCCGTTCTGGGACGCGCTGGGCAAACATTTCTTCGACCTGCCCTACGTCGAGGCCGAACGCCTGTGCGGCTTGCAGAGCCGTACGTTTCTTGCCGAACTGATGCCGCAATACCCGATCTACGTGCCGATGCTGCCGCTGGCGGCACAGGAGTGCATCGGTCGCATCCACCCGGACGGTCAGGAAGCCTTCGACATCCTTGAACGCGAGGGTTTTGAAACCAACAGCTACATCGACCTGTTCGATGCCGGCCCGACCTTGTATGCACGCACCGCCAACATCCGTTCGATCGCCCAGAGCCAGACCGCCACGGTTCAAACGGAACCACTGATCGATGCCCGCGGTCGTTATCTGGTGAGTAACGATGCACTGCATGGCTTTCGGGCGGTGGTCGCCGAGCTGGATTACCAGCCCGGTCAGCCCTTGGCGCTTACGCCGGCGATTTGTGCAGCACTGAATGTCAGCGCTGGCAGCAAGATCCGGGTGATTGCCCTGTGAACCGCGCCCTCACCCAACGACAGTGCCCGAGCAGGCGCGCAAAAGGAGTTGCAGCATGATTGTCCGTCCGGTCCAAGTCAGCGACCTGCCAGCGTTGATGACGCTGGTGCAACAGGCCGGGCCAGGGTTCACCACCCTGCCCGCCAACGAAGATCGCCTGGCCCACCGGGTACGCTGGGCGCAGCGCGCCTTCGCCGAGCAGGTCGAACGGGCCGATGCCGACTATCTTTTTGTGCTCGAGGACGACGAGCAGCGGGTGGTCGGGGTCAGCGCCCTGGCCGGGGCTGTCGGCCTGCGTGAGCCCTGGTACAACTATCGGGTCGGGCTGACTGTCAGCTCGGCGCCGGACCTCGGTATCCAGCGGCAGATCCCGACGCTGTTCCTCAACAATGAACTGACCGGCCAATCGGAACTGTGCTCGCTGTTCCTGCGCCACGATCAGCGCCACGGCAGCAATGGACGCCTGCTGTCATTGGGGCGTTTGCTGTTTGTCGCTGAATTCCCGCACCTGTTCGGCGAGAAGATGATCGCCGAACTGCGCGGCAGTGCCGACGAGCAAGGCTGTTCGCCGTTCTGGGACAGCCTCGGCCGGCACTTCTTCCAGATGGACTTCAGCCACGCCGACCACCTGTCCGGGCTGGGCAACAAGGCCTTCATCGCCGAACTGATGCCGCGCCAGCCGCTGTACACCTGCTTGCTCACCGAACAGGCTCAGGCCGTGATCGGTCAGGCCCACCCCAACACCGAGCCGGCACTGAAAATCCTCCAGTCCGAGGGTTTCGCCCACAAAGGCTACATCGACATCTTCGACGGCGGCCCGGTCATCGAGGCGCCGATCCGCAGTATCCGCACGGTACGCGACAGCCTGGAACTGACCCTGAGCATTGGCGCGCCGGACGATCAGGCGCCGCTGTGGCTGATCCACA
The DNA here is from genome assembly GCF_058789255.1 of Pseudomonas sp. FW215-R2. Classification (NCBI taxonomy): domain Bacteria; kingdom Pseudomonadati; phylum Pseudomonadota; class Gammaproteobacteria; order Pseudomonadales; family Pseudomonadaceae; genus Pseudomonas; species Pseudomonas sp. FW215-R2. The sequence continues at coordinate 7,889 of NZ_JBYTBO010000029.1, read as the reverse complement.
ACCGGCGTCTGGAAAACTGCCGCATCACCGTCGCTCCGGGGCGCCGGGTCGGCAGCACTCTGGTAATCGACCGTCTCACCGCCAAACGCCTGCAATTGCAGCCGGGCAACTCGGTGCGGGCAGTGCCGCTGCCCAATCAACAGCAGCAGGCGGTGGCGGCCTGAGCGCCTCTGCCTGCTGCAAGAAAGCCTGAACAGGTTTTTCCTGGTTAACTTCCTCGTTAATTCGTCATGATCCTTGACCCATTGGCGTGATAGCCTTTTCACCTTCGGCGTTGACACCTTTGCTCAAGCCTTTCCATTCCTTTGTATTGGTGGAACTCGTATGACCAGGCTTTCTCATCAAGATTTGCGCCGTAACTTCCGTCAGCTGCTGGCTTCCGACACCTGCTATCACACCGCCTCGGTGTTCGATCCGATGTCCGCCCGCATCGCCGCTGACCTGGGATTTGAAGTAGGGATTCTCGGTGGCTCGGTCGCCTCGTTGCAGGTTCTGGGCGCTCCGGACTTTGCCCTGATCACCCTCAGCGAATTCGCTGAACAGGCCACCCGAATCGGCCGCGTCGCCCAATTGCCGGTGATCGCCGACGCCGACCACGGCTACGGCAACGCCCTGAACGTGATGCGCACCATCGTCGAACTGGAACGCGCCGGCGTCGCCGCGCTGACCATCGAAGACACCCTGCTGCCGGCACAATTCGGCCGTAAATCCACCGACCTGATCTCGGTCGCCGAAGGCGTCGGCAAGATCCGCGCGGCACTGGAAGCCCGAGTCGACTCGGAAATGGCGATCATCGCCCGGACCAACGCCGGCATCCTGCCGAATCAGGAAATCATCAGCCGCACCCGCCAATACCAGGCCGCTGGCGCCGACGGTATCTGCATGGTCGGCATCCAGGACTTCGATCAGCTCGAGCAAATCGCCGAACACCTGACCGTCCCGTTGATGCTGGTCACCTACGGCAACCCGGCGCTACGCGACGACAAACGCCTGGCCGAACTGGGTGTGCGCGTGACCATCGACGGCCACGGTGCTTACTTCGCGGCGATCAAGGCCACTTACGACAGCCTGCGCGAACAGCGCCAGATCTTCACCCAGGCCTCGGACCTGAGCGCCACCGAACTGACCCACACCTACACCCAGCCTGAGGAATACATCCTCTGGGCCAAGGAATACATGAGCGTCAAAGAGTAACCTCGCACCCCGCTACAAAGAGGCAGAGCGGCCCGACGCCATTACGAGTCCACTCGCATGGCGCCCGCCGCGAAACCGCTAGCTGCCGTTACTGCTTCGCCAGCTCCATAATCATCCGCGACAACAGATAAATCCGCGGCGCCACACTCTCCACTTCCGCATACTCCTCCGGCGTATGAATGTTGCCGCCAACAATCCCGAACCCGTCCAGCGTCGGCGTGCCCACCCCGGCTGACAGACTCGCATCCGCCGCCCCGCCACTGCCTTCTTCGGTCAACTTGCGGCCGATTTCGCCATAAATCCCTTGGGCCATCGCCATCAAACGATCCGACTCCGCCGTCTGCGGCATCGGTGGCAAGCCGCGTTGCAGCGAAGTCTTCACTTCGGTATCGGGAATTAGCTTGTCCTGCGACACCCGCGCCAGATCCTTCTCGATCCGGTCGAACTCTTCCGGCACCGCCGCCCGCACGTCAGCCTTGGCCATGGCCTGATCCGGAATGACGTTGGTGCGGTCGCCGGCCTTGAGCACGGTGAAGTTGATCGTGGTTTTCTTGGCTTCGTCGCCGAGTTTGCCCAGTTGCAGGATCTGATGCGCCGCTTCCATCGCCGCGTTGCGCCCCAGTTCCGGCGCGACGCCGGCGTGAGCAGCCTTGCCCTTGACCTCGACCAGTGCGGTGGCGCTGCCCTTGCGCCACACCACCAAGCCATCCGCCGGGCGACCCGGTTCAAGGTTGAGGGTCACGTCGTGAAGTTTGGCGGTTTTCTTGATCAGGTCGGTGGCGACGTCCGAGCCGGTTTCTTCGCTGGCATCGAGCAGGAAGGTGATTTGCGCGTAGTCCTTGAAGTCGAGGTTCTTCAGAATTTTCAGCGCATAGATGCCGGCGACAATCCCGCCCTTGTCATCCATCACCCCCGGCCCGTAGGCGCGGCCGTCCTTGATGTGGAACGGTCGCTCGGCGGCGGAGCCTTCCTTGAACACCGTGTCCATGTGCGCCATCAGCAGGATTTTCGCCTTGCCGGTGCCTTTGAGCGTGGCGAGTACGTGGTTGGTTTTTTCCGGGGTGTTGGGCACCAACTCAATAGTGGCGCCAAGCTTTTTCAGCTCATCGATGGCGATGTCACTGACTTGTTTGAGGCCTTTTTCATCACCGGAACCGGAGTCGATATTGACCAGGCGCTCGAGCAATTTCAGGGCTTCAGGTTTGTATTGCTCGGCGTCGGCCAGCACCTGTTTGTGCGGTTCGGCGAACGCGCCAGCGGCTGCGAAAGAGAGGGTCAGGCCGAGACCGGCGGCCAGCAGGGAACGAGGGAAGTTGAACGTCATGAATCAATCCTTGTTTCGTGTCGGGTACTGAACCGTACCTGACATCGCCCCAAGGCTCTATCCCGGATGCGACACCCAATCCGTTCAAACCGAATCGAATACCTCACGCCGCGGCTTGTCATCGTTGCAGCAGATCACCCGGTTGCGCCCGCTGGCCTTGGCTTCGTAGAGCGCTTCATCGGCATCGTTCAGCCAGCGCGTTGCATCGCCGTGAGCCGGATCGAGTGCCGCCAGGCCAATGCTCAAGCTGACTTTCAGCGCCGGGCTCTGTTCGTAGACCAGAAAGGAAAAACGCTCACGCAAGGCTTCCATGGCCTGCGCTGCATTGAACAGCGGCAGGTCCGGCAGGATCACGCAAAACTCGTCGCCGCCGTAGCGCCCCGCCACATCGGCCATGCGCAGGTTCTGCTTGAGCATCTTGCTCAACTGACGCAGGACGATATCGCCGGCCACATGGCCGTAGGTGTCGTTGATCGCCTTGAAATGGTCGATGTCGATCAGCGCAATTGCCGCGCCTGTCTGCTGGCGTTTGCTGCGTTCGAATTCGATGTCCAGTTGATCCTTCCAGGCGCCGTGATTGAGCAAACCGGTCAGGCTGTCGGTACGGCTCAACGCCAGCAATTCACGCTTGTGCAGGCCAAGGGTGTAGGCCTGGCGGAAGCAGATCCAGCCCAGCGCCAGCGGATACAGCATCAACAACGGCAGGCACGCATAGAGCTGCGCCGGAGAGGTCGCGGGGATGAAGGCCGGGGCAAACACTACCAGCCCGACGCCGACGCCAAGCAACTGCGCCGCCGCCCCGGCCAGCAGAAAACGCAGGCCACCGATGGCGACATTGTTCATCGCCATCATTGAAATGGTCGTGGCACTGGGCAAGGGATTGAAGTGCATGGCGGCGACCCAGAAGCCGCCGAGAAAGGCGTCGAGCAGCAGGTTGCGGTGTTCGGCGTGGTACGGAACCTTGGCCCGTCGGGCCCATTGATACGCGAGGTGCGGCCAGACCAAGCCGTTGAACAGCATCAGCGCCCAGACCCAGGTCGGCGGATCGAGCGGGTGCATCGCAACGCTCACGCATAGAAGCCCCAGGACCAACCCGAGGGTTCGCGATGTGTAAAGCCTCCTGGCCAGTGAAAGTCCCTTTCCTCCCGTTCTTCCCATAAGGGCCTCGAGTACACCGCAAAAGGATGTGCTCGGAGTCTAACAGGGAGACGTTAAATAGCCATCACCGGCCAGCGGCCGAATACCCCGCCATTTCCATCACACGGCAGGCAAATGATTGGCTATACATGAAAGGAAGAAAATGGAAAAAAGACTCTAAGAAGGAGGCCCATGCAGACCTATCAAGTGTTGATCATCGGCAGCGGGTTTGGCGGCCAGTGCGCGGCCATCAATTTGCTCAAGGCCGGCATCGACGATTTTCGCTTGCTGGAGCGGCGGGACTTTTTCGGCGGCACCTGGTGCCAGAACACTTACCCCGGCGCGGCGGTCGATGTGCCGTCGCCCCTGTATTCACTGTCGTTCGCGCCCTACCCCTGGACGCAGATGTTCGCCGAACAGGCCGAGCTGCATCACTACACCGAACATGTGATCGAGCGTTTCGGCCTGCGCGACCGCGTGGAACTGCAAGCCAACGTCGAACGCATCGAATGGGACGAAACCGAGAAACGTTGGGCCGTACACACCGGCACAAAAGGCACGTTCTACGCACAGTTCCTGATCAACGCCACCGGGCCATTGAGCCAACCGGTCGTCCCACACTTCCCGGGACAGGATCGCTTTCAGGGCAAGACCTTTCATACAAACAGTTGGGATCACAGCTACGACTATCGCGGTAAACGCGTGGCCATCGTCGGCAGCGGCGCCAGTGCGGCGCAGGTGATACCGACGATTGCGCCGCAGGTCGAGCGACTGCACGTCTTTCAACGCACGCCGCATTGGGTGCTGCCCCGACCGGACCGCAAATTCGGGCCCTTCCAGCGTTGGCTGCTGGGTTTGAAACCGGCCTACAAACTGTTGCGCTGGATGATCTACTGGCAGTTCGAAACCCGGGTCATCGCCTTCAAATATTCGAAACCGGCGATTCACATGGTGCAGCGCCAGGCCCTGAAATTCCTCAAACACCAGGTAACGGATCCCGAACTCCAGCGAAAACTGACGCCGGACTTCACCATCGGCTGCAAACGGGTATTGGTTTCCAGCACTTATTACCCGGCGCTGACCCGGCCCAACGTCACGCTGCACAGCCGCGAGCAAGGCATCGCCAGCCTCGACGAAACCGGCATCGTCACCACGGACGGCCAGCACATCGACGTCGACCTGATCGTGTGGTCGACCGGTTACGACGCCACCGACGGCGTGATTTCCTACCCGGTCAGCGGAAAAAACGCCGTGCAACTGCGCGACGTCTGGGCGCAATACCCGCGCGCCTACCTCGGCACCAGCCTGCCGGACTTTCCCAACCTGTTTATCGTCACCGGGCCGAACACCGGCATAGGCCACACCTCGGCGCTGTTCATCATCGAATCGCAGATGAACTACATCCTCGACTGCATCCGCACCGTGCAGGCCAAAGGTCTGCGCAGCATCGAAGTTCGCCCCGAAGCAGAACGTACCTACACTCAGATGATTCACCGGGAGATGGAGCGCACGGTCTGGAAAACCGGCGGCTGCCACAGTTGGTATCAAAGCAAGAGCGGTCATGTGATCGCAATGTTCCCGGGCTTCAGTTTCAGCTATCACCGGTTGACCCGGGCGCTGAAACCGGCCGACCACATTCTGTCTTGAACAAGGAAGACGTCCGATGCTCTTGCTGTTTGTCGCCCTCGCAGTTTTCGTGGCCTGGAGCTGGTTGAGCTACCCGGCGGTCGGCCACTGGCTCTACGACCTGAGCGCGGCCCTGGAGGCCAAGCTGTACCGGTTGCACAAGATTGAAGTACCGATTGCCGAAATGACCGTGTCGACCTGGCAAGGCGGGCCCTATGAAGCGTCGAGCAGCATTCTGATGCTGCATGGCTACAGCGCGGAAAAGAACCTGTGGCTGCGCTTCGCCCGGCATTTCGTCAGTCAGTATCGAGTGATCATTCCGGACCTGGCCGGCCACGGCGAAACCGGCTTCAAGGCGGGCGGTGGCTACGACATCGCGGTGCAGGCCAAGCGCATGATCCAGTTGCTCGACGTCTGCGGGGTCGAGAAAGTCCATGTGATCGGCAACTCCATGGGCGGTTACATCGCCGCGTGGCTGGCGGCGACCTACCCCGATCGCATCGCTTCGGTGGCCTTGATCGACCCGGCCGGCGTCACGGCACCGGAGCCCAGCGACATGGAGCGCCATCTGGCACGTGGGCACAATCCGTTTTTGATCAATTCCCGGGAAGAATTCCGACGCTTCTATGCGATGACCATGGCCTCGCCGCCCTGGGTACCGGGGCTGGTGCTGGATGCCATCGCCCAGCGCTACGAACAACGCCGGGATGAACTGGAAGAGATCTTCCGGGATTTTCGCGCCAGTCCGCCGATGGAGCCGAAACTCCCGGACATCAAATGCCCGGGGCTGTTGCTCTGGGGCCGCAAGGACCGGTTGATCGATGTCAGCAGCGTGCCGGTCTGGAGCAAGGGCATCGCCAATCTGCGGGTCGATGTGTGGGACGGCGTCGGTCACATGCCGATGGTCGAGCAGCCGTCGAACACGGCACGTTTGTATCGGGAGTTCCTGGGGGAGAATTCGCGTCAGGACAGGTAAACGGTCAGTCGTTGGCAGAATGAAGTTCGTAGGATTCTTCGTTTGCCCGCGTCGGCGAAGGCTGCGATCTTTTCCCCCATCCTTTACGTGACCGTGCCAGGAATTTTTTTCATGACCGTGCAGCCTTTCGTCAGCCCCGACCTGATCCGCCAACGCTTCTCCAAAGCGATGTCCGACATGTACCGCGAAGAAGTGCCGCTGTATGGCGCCTTGATGGAACTGGTGGAACAGACCAACCTCGACGTGCTGTCGCGCGAGCCGCAGATCGCCCGTCAACTGCACAGCACCGGCGAAATCGAACGGCTGGACATGGAGCGCCATGGCGCAATCCGCGTTGGCACCGCGACCGAACTGGCCACCCTCGCCCGCCTGTTTGCGGTGATGGGCATGCAACCCGTGGGTTATTACGACCTGACCCCTGCCGGAGTGCCTGTGCACTCCACGGCGTTCCGCGCGGTGCATGAAGATGCGCTACAGGTCAGCCCGTTTCGGGTGTTCACTTCGTTGCTGCGACTGGAGTTGATCGAAGATCCCGAGCTGCGAGTCTTCGCGCAATCGGTGCTGGATCAGCGTTCGATCTTCACCCCAACCGCGTTGCGTCTGATCGAGCAGGCTGAAGCCGCTGGCGGGTTGAATGAATCCGAGGCCGGGGAATTTGTCCTGCAAGCGCTGGAGACTTTTCGCTGGCACCACAGCGCCACCGTCACCGCCGCGCAATACCAGACGCTCAGCGCCCAGCATCGTTTGATCGCCGATGTCGTCGCGTTCAAGGGCCCGCACATCAACCACCTGACACCGCGTACGCTGGACATCGACATCGTTCAGGCAAAGATGCCGCTGCACGGCATCACACCCAAAGCGGTGATCGAAGGGCCACCGCGCCGGCAGCATCCAATCCTCCTGCGCCAGACCAGTTTCAAGGCGCTGGACGAGCCGATCGCCTTCACCGACCAGACGCACACCCGCGGCAGCCACAGCGCCCGATTCGGCGAAATCGAACAACGCGGTGCAGCGCTGACCCCCAAGGGCCGGGCGCTGTACGACCGTCTGCTGAATGCGGCACGCGATGAATTGGGCGACTTCCCCAGCGAAGCCAACGCCTCACGCTACAACACGCTGATGACCCAGCACTTCAGCGAATTCCCTGACAGCCTTGAGGGCATGCGCGAGCAGGAGTTGGCGTACTTCCGTTATTTCCTGACAGACAAAGGGCTTGCGGCGGGTCGTCCGGCTGATGTTTCGCTGCAAGCGCTGTTACGCGATGGGTATGTGAAAGCCGAACCGCTGGTGTACGAAGATTTCCTGCCGGTCAGTGCGGCGGGGATTTTTCAGTCGAACCTGGGGGATGCGGCGCAGACGCACTATGGCGAGCACTCCAATCGTCAGGCGTTCGAACAGGCCTTGGGGCGTTCGACCATCGATGAATTGAGGTTGTATGCCGAGACGCAGCAGCGTTCGATAGAAGAATGCCTCACCGTGCTGACTCGGTAAGGCGACGAAGCGGCGTTTGGCCATACTGCGCAAGAAGTTGCGCAGTTGTACGTAATAAAACACCCCTTAAAACCGCTGCAAGCCACGCCGCTCATGGCCTCCAGCCAAGTGCGCAAGAAGTTGCGCAGTACTGCGCAACTT
>NZ_JBYTBO010000028.1:0-70758 GCF_058789255.1 Pseudomonas sp. FW215-R2 | reverse complement strand
CCTTCTCCCTCACCTCCCGCCAAATCTCATTCTCCCGAAACACCCGCTCCCCCTCCCGCACAAACCGATGCCCCGACTCAAACACGTGATACCGATAAGCCCGCTCCCGATCACACAACAACTCCCCCTCCAGTTGCGTCTCCCCGACCTTCAACTTCAGCTGAAAGCTGCGATCCGTCGGGTTGTGCAGCACCAGGTCGATGTAGTTGTAGAAGATCGCCGCGCCAGAGCCGAACGGCAGGACGCGGCCGTCGTCCGGGAAGGGGTCGAAGCTGTGGTTGGCGCGTTCGATGACGACCAGGGGTGAGTGAATGGCCATCCAGTGGATGAGGTTGCTGAGTTGGCAGATGCCGCCGCCGATGCCGGTGCGGGCCTGGCCGAAGGACAGTTCCATGCCTTCGACATAGCCGCGTTGGCGGGTCGGGCGGCCGACGAGGCGGCAGAAGGAGAAATATTCGCCAGGGGCGATGGTGACGCCGTCGATGGCGGCGACGGCGAGTTTGAGGTTGATGACTTTGTTGTGTTGCAGCGCAAGGTCGGAGTCGCCGAGTTTGCGAATCAGTTTGGAGGTGTGTTTGAGGTAGCGATACGGCAAGCGCTCGGACGTCGCGGCAGGTCGTGCGTAGCGTTTACTCGAACAGTGCCAGGCGATGTGGCGGAACAGTCTTTTTTGCCACACGCGCAGCCAGTAGAGGGCCGGGTGGTAGAGGGAAAGTGGTTTCATCCGTGGCAAACGGCGCGGGCCGTTGTCTTCCTTGATCTGAAAATGGCGGCGCATCTTACCGTGGAAAGTCGCCGTGTGCGCGGCCTGCGCTTGCGTCGCACGCCGTAACAAGTCGACTGAACCCGACCGCTCCAAAATTAAGCTTGAACTAAGGTTGCGTCCCTACCATCCGGGCCACAAAGCAGCGGGTTGCGAGCATCGATTGCCGCATGCAAAACCCTTCAACTTGATGTGAGCCCTGACCATGAGAGCGTTTGATTTCCCCTCGGCACAACAGCCCGCGTTCAGTCTTGTATTGGTCAATTACAAAACCCCGGAAATAACCCGGATGTGCCTGGAGTTTCTCCAGCAATACGTCAAGGATCATCAGATTCCGGTGTGGGTGGTGGACAACGATTCTGCGGACGAAAGTCTGACTTACTTGCGTTCCCTTGACTGGATCAACTTGATCGAGCGCCCCTCGCCGGCTAAGGAACCCGGACATATTGCTCATGGCAAGGCACTTGATCTGGCACTTGCGAAAGTTGAAACCGATTACCTGTTTCTGCTGCACACCGACACTTTCGTGTTCGACAGCACTGTCTTTTCAATGATGATCAACGAGTGTATGCAATCTTTGGATACAGCAGCAGTCGGTTGTGTCGAACAGCTTGATCGGGGTGTTCTAAGAGACACCTGGCGCTTGTCTTCGCGTTATTTCAAACACTATTTCCGGCGGGCAAAACTTCAGTTGGGCCTGCGTTCCCGGGAGCCAAAACCCTACCGGGAAACCCACCTGAAAAGCTTCTGCACCTTGTGGAATGCACGGTTGATCAAGGCGCACGGGCTGCATTTTTCGATGGACGACCGGGTCCCGGGATACACGCTGCAGGATCGATTAAGCAGCCTCGGCTACGGCATCAGATTTCTTTCGCCGCGTACGATCTTCCGCTACCTGGATCACATCCAGGCAGGCACCGTGGCCGCCGCCGGTGGCTACGCCAAGAACCACCGCCGCACCACCATGTACCAGCAAACACTCAAGCGTATTCAGATGCAGCAAGGCATGCGACCTGCCAAATCCTGAGAACAATAAAAAAGGGCGACTTCACAGTCGCCCTTTTTTTATCTGAATTCTTTAGCCATCTCTCTGGAGGAGGTGTTCGCCCAGTGTAATGGCCTGGCAATCCATGCACCGGTAAAGAGCCCTGACACTGGGCGAACGGGAGGGATTTTAATGGAAGTTGGCGGATATGTCGTGCTAATTGATAATGAATTTTATGTACTAAAACGTTAACGAATATTGATCATCGATATTTCCCGACAAACTTTCAGAATTCTCCCACTCAAACATTTCATATGACTGTTCTCATACAACTATTTGTACAAGAACAGTCAATCTGTAGAGTTAATACTCAGCTTTCATGTGCACTGGTCACTTTTAATACATCGGTGTAAGTGACCACAACGCTCTGTCCGACTTTCAGATCTTTGAGCTTGGCTTGGATTTCAGGCTTTTCGACGTTGAGGGTTTTCGATTGGCCCGAAGGGTTTTCCAGAGTGACCTGCTTTTTCTTCAAATCAATTCTGGTGATTTTCAGTTGCACCTGAATCTGACGGAACGCCTCGCCACCGGGGTTGCTGCTGCCCACGGCATTGCGCAGCTCACCGGTACGCTCGGTGGAGCCAGGCAGACCTTTATCCACGTCGGTGTCCAGGAAAGCGGCGATCGAATGTGTAACCTGGATGTCGACCTTGTCGCCAACCTTCAGGTTGCCGAGGTTTTTCGCCTTGTCGCTGAGCTGAATGTGCACCTGGCGACCTTCCGCGCCTTCAAGGACAACCTGATGATTGGCCGGGTCGACCGCCAATACTTTGGTGGTGACCTGGTCGGCCTCGACCGCTGCGGACAGTGGAATGTCGGCGGCCAATGCCGTGAGGCTGGTGGCGGACAGGACAGTGGCAAGTGCTATGGCGTGCGTCAGTGCTTGGAGCTTCATAAGCGGTACTTTCCCTGTGATGAATGGCAGCACACCGCGCCGAATCGGTTTCAGCGCCGTGCGTGCGAAGGAGCATAGACGCTGATCGGTCGTTGCTCCTCGCACAGGGCGAATCAGTACCCGGTCATCTCCAGATAACCCTGCCCGCCCTGACTGCCGCTCAACCGCACCGGCCCCTCCCAGTAAGGGATGCGCAGGTTCATCCAGGCGTCCGGGTTGATTGCATCGAGGGTGATCTGCAGATTTTTTTCCGGAATCCCGATCGACCAACGCACCGGCATCGAACGGCCAGCAACCTTCGCGGTGTCCTGCGGGGTCAGTTTGATCTGCGCGGCGTGCAGCGTTTCGGTCTGGCCATCGGTGGCAATCCAGGTGCCGGTCAAGTACGGCGCGCCTTCCTTCTGGCGCATGCGGTAGAGCATGACGTGCGCGCCGTCGTCCAGATGCAGGGAGAACCAGTCCCACCCGGTCTGGTTGGCGGTCAGCGGTTGGCTGCTCCATTCGCGGTCGAGCCAGGCCGGGCCGTTGACGGTGTAGGTGTTGCCGTCGATTTGCAGGGTGCCGCTGGCCTGGAAAAACGGCTGGCTGTAGTAATACGACGCCTGGCCCTGTTCGGATTTCTGACTGAAGCCGTGATCGCCTTGCAGCACCAGCGGGCGGCTGGAGGTCAGGCGCAGTTGGTAGCTGAAGTTTTTGTCCTTTGCGCTGAGCTGCATGTCGCCCAACGGATCGCTCGCCTGACTGACGAAACGCCAGTCATCGATCCACGCCTCGAACGGCGCCACACGCACCCCGGCCTGCCCGACGCCGCCACGGGCGTAACGTTCGGCGGCGTGATGGACATTGACCGACGTCACCGCCGCATGGCCAAGCCAGATCGTTTGGTTGGCCCAGCCCGGTTGTTCCGGCGAGGCGTTCAATGCGCTGCGAAACAAGGTCCACTGCACGCCGAAATCATTGCCCTGGGCATCCTTGAGATTGGCCGTCACATACCACCACTCGATGCGAAAACCGTCATGGGCGCCGTGATCCGCCGGAAAGCTGAACACCCGCCCCGGCACCACCGGTGTGAAGGCCTGCGCCTGGGCGCCCATCCCGGCGAAGCCTTTCTGCTCCGGTGCCGGGTTGTCGCAACCACTGAGCAACAACGCCAGAAACACCACGACGAAGCTAATCCTCATGGGCAAACGTCCTCAACAAGTCCGCCGGTTGCGTGCGGTACAGCGAATACAGCGGCCACGCCGAGGCCAGCAACGTCGCCAGCAAGGCCAGCCCGGTAAGTTGCAGCAATTGCCACGGAAACACCCGCAGCGGCAGACGCCAGCCAAAGGCCTGGACGTTGATCACCGCATCCAGACACCACGCCAACCCGATGCCCAACGGCAGGGCCAGCACCAGTGTCAGCACTGCCAGCAGCCAGGTCTGGCCGAGGTTGAGCAGCATCAATTGTCGTCGCGTCACCCCCAGGGCCCACAGCGGCGCCAGTTGGCCGAGGCGGCTCTGGCTCTGGGTCAGCAGGCTGATGAACAGCGCCACCCCGGCGACGGCGAGCGTCAGGCTGTTGAGCGCGGCCGTCGCGGCGAAGGTTCGCTCAAAAACCTGCACCGACCAGCCCTTGAGCCGCGCCTGATCGACGATGCGGCTGTCGTCAAGCTGGAAACGTGCCTGCAAGGCGCTCAGCAGTGCGGGGATTTTTGGCGGTTCGATGCGCAGGTTGAAACGGTTTGGCGTCAGTTGCGGCCAGCTGCGCAGCAGGTGATTGCTGTTGACCAGCACATGCCCCTTGGGATTGCCGTAGTCGGCGTAGATCCCGACGATGCGCGGCGACCACGGCAGACCCGGCGTGGGAATCGTCAGGTGATCGCCCGGCCGAACCTTGAGCCGGCGGGCGAGTTGTTCGCTGAGCATCACCGCATCGTCGGTGGCCAGCGCCGCCCACGGATCGTCGCCCCGAGCTTCGAGCAACGGCCAGTGCTGGCGGTAGTGCGGATGATCAATGATGCCGAACACTTCCGTCGGCCAGCCTTGCAGCGTCACCGAAACCTGCCAGTTGGGCAGGATCGCCGTGACGCTCGGTTGCTGTTTCAGCCAGCTGTAGAGTTCGCGGGCCTGGGCCGGATTGCTCGGGTTCAGATACAGCTCGGCGGTGAGACGTTGTTCGAGCCAGTCGTTGAAGGTCTGGCGGAAACCGGCGGTCATGCTGCCGGCGCCGATGTTTGCCGCCATCGCCAACAGCAGCGCCATCAGCGCCAGACTCAGCGCCGGCAATTGCTGTCGGCAATCGGCGAGAAACCACTGCCCCAGCACCGAGCGACTGCGCCCGAGCAAGCCGTTCAACATCGCACTGAGCACCACCGGCAACGCCAGCGCCGCGCCGAGCAGCAACCCCGCCATCAACACAAAACCACTGGCCAGACTGTTGCCCAACAGCAGCGCGATCAACGCAATCGCGGCAAACACCCCGGCGACCAAGCCCTGCCGGCGCAACCAGCGCGCATGCTGTTCATGCCAGGCTTGCGGATCGGCCACCGCCAGCAACGGCAGACGCGCGGCCCGCAGCAGACTGTTGGCCCCGGCCAGCAACGCGCCGAGCAGGCTCAAGCCGATACCGCTGAACCACCACCACGAACTCAGGCGCAACTGCCCCGCCACTTCCGCGCCGTACAACCCGCGCAGGCTGGCGGCGACATCCGGCAACAGCACGCTCGCCAGCCAGTAACCGCTGACGACGCCGAACAGGCCGCCGATCAACGCCAGCGCACCGAGTTCGACGATCAGGCAAGCGATCAGCATCCGCGCGCTGACACCACAGGCGCGCAAGGTGCGCAACAGCCCACGGCGCTGTTCCAGTGCGAGGCCAATGGCGGCATGGACGATGAACAGACCGACGACAAACGAGAGAAATCCCAGGGCATCGAGGTTGAGGTGAAAGCTTTCGGTCAGCCGCGCCAGATTGTTTTCTTCACCGCTGCTCTTGAGCTGCAACTGGCCTTTGAACGCGGCTGGCACGTCGGCGTGAAAGTCCTTGGGCAACAGCAGCCGTGACAGTTGATCGGGTTGTTCGAGCAAGCGCTGGGCAACACCGATATCCACCAGCAGTACGCCGGGAGCCATGTCCGTTTGCGCCCTCAACGGTGGCAACGTCTGGCCGGTTTCGGTTTGCGCTGTAGCGCCCTCGACCAGGTTCAACGCCTGCAAGGTCTCGGGAGAAATCCAGGTGCTGCCCGGCGGACTGAAGAAATCGACGATGCGTTCGATCGGCATCGCCTGCCCCGCCACCGCGCTGTCGGCTGGCAGCGACACCGGCTCGATGCCCATCAATTGCAGGCGCTGGGATTCGTGCCCCTTGAGGATCAACCGGCCTTGCAGCACAGGCGATACCGGCCAGCCCTGACGGCGCAGATCGACAAACCATTGCTGGGAAAACGTCGCGCCATTCGGCGTGCTCAGGCTGGCCTGGGGTTCGCCGCCAATCATCTGGCTGGCGCGGGCGTAACTGTCCCGCGCCTGACTGTTGAGCGCTTCGACACCGGTCAACAGGCTGGTGGCCAGCCACAGTCCGGTCAGCACGCTGAAAAACTGCACCGGATGCCGCCGCCAGTGACTGAGCAACGCGATCAACGTTTGCCGAAAAACCCTCACGTCAGACGACCGCTGGACAGCACCACCCGCTCCGCCAGTCGCGCCGCCACGCGCTGACTGTGAGTGACCATCAGCAAAGTGGTCGGCGTGTCGTCGAGCAATTCCAGCAACAGACGCAGCACCTCGTCGCTGGTTGCTTCGTCGAGGCTGCCGGTGGGTTCGTCGGCCAGCAACAGCTTGGGCCGAGACGCCAATGCCCGGCCGAGTGCAACACGTTGCTGCTGGCCACCAGAGAGTTGTTCGGGATAACGCTTGAGCAGATCGCCCAGACCCAGACGCTGCACCAGATGGTTCTGCCAGCGCGGGTCATGCCGCCCGGCGAGCCGCGCCTGAAACGCCAGGTTGTCCTCGATCCGCAGGCTGCCGATCAGGTTGTACTGCTGAAACACCAGACCGATTTCCGTGCGGCGCCAGTTGGCCAGTTGCGTCTCGTTCATGGCGTCGAGTCGATATTCGCCGCTGCGGATGCTGCCGCTGTCGACTTTATCCAGGCCGGCGATCAGGTGCAGCAGCGTGCTTTTGCCGCTGCCCGACTCGCCCATCAGCGCCAGACTGCTGCCGGGTTTGAGCGTCAGGTCGATGCCTTGCAATACGGGCAACGGGCCTTGAGGGGTGAGATAGCTCTTGAAGACGTTTTGAACCTGCAGCATGCCACCATCCGATCGATCCGTGTGGGGCAAGGATAGCGGATGGCGCAGGGTTACTGTCCGGCGGCAACGCTGGTCGGCGCCTCTCCCGGCGTGACGATGCTGTTCAGGTCGATGTGTTTCCACTCGGGCTTGGCCCCCAACCGCGCATTAAAGCGGTAGTTGAAGGTGAAATCATCTGCCGTCGGCACGCTCAGCGGTTTGCCGTAGACCGACTCGATCCCCGCGAGGTCATAGCCCATCAACTGCAACAGGGTCGGGAAGATGTTGTAGTGACTGGAGCGATCCTTGTTGGCCGCCAGTTGGGCCGACCAGTCGAGCGTGTGCAATTGATCGCCCTGAATCACCACCAGCGGCACCAATCCCTCTTCCTCCACCGGGTCGCCGCCGCAATGGGTGTTGAGCCCAGGATTACCGCGCTCATGCAGATCCTGACCGTGATCCGAGGTGTAGATCAGCAGCGCGTTGTTCAGGTTGGCCTGGGCAAACACCCGCGAGAAAAACTCGCCGACATTCCACAGCACCGTGTTCTTGTAGGCGTTGCGGTACAGCACCCAGTCATAGGGCTGGCCGTTGAAACCATCGCGCTTGCCGGTGTCGGCGACTTCGGTGAACTGGCCGCGCGGCAAGGTCGGGCGGTAGGCCATGAACGCATCGGGGTATTTGTCGTGCACCGGGAAATGCGCGCCGACCTTGTTGATCACCACCAGCTCCGGTTTGTCGTCGTTGAGCAATTCGATCAGTTTGGCAGCGGCGGCCATGTCGCGGTCACGGACGCTGGTCTGGTCGAATTGCACGAATTCGTCGATGTCCTTTTTCTCGGTGTCGGTCATCAGGTTCTGCAGGTTGCCGCCGGTGCGCTGGGCGTCGATGTAGACGGTGCGCAGGCCGGCCTTTTTGGCGTACTGCCAGATCGACGGCAGCGTGGTGTTGATGCGCATGTAATCGGCGCGGGTGCCGCCGTAGCGCAGGGTGACGTTGGTGTCGGCACTGCAATTGGCGATGGACGCCGCATAGCCGTAGTTGAAAATGTCGACGCCCGCAGGCGCCTGCTTGAGGTTGCTGTGCACGCCGAACGGCGCGTTGATGTCCAGGTAATTGCCGGAAATGCTTTCGTCGATGATCAGCACGATGTCGTGGCCCACCGCAGGCCCGTTGCGCGCCAGGGTCACCGGCTCACGGGGGCCGACGGTGTTGTGCAGCGCCTCATAGCCGAACAGGTTGAGGTAGGCCAGCGGCGTGTACATGATCGGCAATCCACGCGCGCCCTCCCCGGCCCGCATGAACAACACCGCACTCAGCAGCAGTACGCCGCACAACGGCGCCGCGATCCGCCAGGCATTTGGCACGGGGATCGAATGCCGTGGCTTGAGGCCGATGCCGACCAACAGCAGCAGGCCATTGAGCGCCCCGTGGACGATCGCGTCCCGGTACTGGTAGGCCGCTTCCTGAATGAAACCGCCGGAATACACCAGCGAGACGAAGCTGCTGTACGTCAGGTAATCGGTGGTGACGCGGGTATACACATCAAAAAAAACCGCCGAAATAAACATCGTTAATGCGAACAAGTGCCGAATGAAAGTCTGACGTATATAGGCCGTTAGTAATAATGCGAAAGTCAGCGCCAAAAACATCGCGCCAAAAAGAAGTACTGCCGGGCCGATACCCATGGCGTTTAAACGCTCAAGGTAATATTCGGAATAAAGCAGTAGATAAATAATTAAAAGCAGTTCTTTCAAATATCGAAACATGGCGATTCCGGGGCGCTTGCGACGGGGCATGGTCAATCGCTTGTCGGCCATTTTCTGACACTAGCAGCGGGCCATCAAAGCGCAAGAACTGTCGGACTTTGGCCAAAAGCGTCAAAAAAACATTGACTCAAAACTGACACACCCAAGTCGTTACAGGCCTTGTATTTTGTGGCCTACGACCGTTTATCGTTTTCTTTGAAATGTGAAAAACATGTCAAGGACGGGACAAATCCAGATATAGCAAGTACTTGATGGCCAATCGCCCCCAAAAATGGGGGTGTTATACACATGCAACATGTCATTTTGCTGACATGGTTTGCCAACGCTGCGCTATACCCCTTTTGACAGTTCCAATTCGATCTTCCTCCACCGTCTTACGAGGCACGCCAATATGGACGTGAGCGTATTTGGTACGGGCTATGTTGGCCTGATTCAAGCTGCGGCACTCGCCGATGTCGGACATCGTGTGTTGTGCGTCGATATTGACCCGAACAAGATTAAACAACTGCAACAGGCTGTACCGCCTATTAGCGAACCGGGTCTATCGGCAACTTTGGAAGAAAACATCAAGGCCGGGCGTCTGCTGTTCACCACCCAGGCCAGCGATGCCGTAGAACACGCCGAGTTGATCTTCATCGCGGTGGGCACTCCGGCTGACGAGGACGGTTCCGCCGACCTGAGTCACGTGCTCAACGTGGCGCGGCAGATCGCAAGCTTCATGGAGGCCGATCGCACGCTGATCATCAAATCCACGGTGCCGGTCGGCACGGCGGACCAGGTGCTGAAGACCGCCAGCGATGAATTGCATCGGCGCGGCAAAAGCGGCCTGAACGTGCGGATCGTCTCCAACCCCGAATTCCTCAAGGAGGGCAGCGCCCTCGCCGACTGCATGCGCCCCGACCGGATCATCGTCGGCACTCAGGACGATGAAGCACGCGCGCAGATGAGCGAGTTGTACGCGCCGTTCTGCCGCAACCACGAAAAACTGATGTTCATGGACAACCGCAGCGCCGAGCTGACCAAGTACGCGGCCAACGCGATGCTCGCCACCCGCATCAGTTTCATGAACGAGCTGGCCAATCTCACCGAGCTGCTGGGCGCCGACATCGAAGCGGTGCGCAAGGGCATCGGTTCCGACCCGCGCATCGGCTATCACTTCATCTACCCCGGCTGCGGCTTCGGTGGCTCGTGCTTTCCCAAGGATCTGCGCGCCCTGCTGCACACCGCCGAGCACAACGGCATGCCGCTGAAACTGCTGCGCAGTGTCACCGACGTCAACGACACGCAGCGGCACATCCTGTTCAGCAAACTCAAGGCGCAATTCCCGCAAGGTCTGGCCGGCAAATCCATTGCCGTCTGGGGTCTGGCGTTCAAGCCAAATACCGATGACATGCGCGAAGCCCCCAGCCGCTATCTGATGGATGCGCTGTGGGCCGAAGGCGCCAGCGTCCAGGCCTACGATCCGGAAGCGATGTCCGAGTGCCGGCGCATTTACGGCTACCGCGATGACCTGCACCTGTGCGCCACGCGCGACGACACCCTGGAAGACGCCGATGCGCTGGTGATCTGCACCGAGTGGAAGAATTTCCGCGTGGTGGATTTCGAACTGCTGGCCGACAAGCTGCGCTCCAAAGTGATCATCGACGGACGCAACCTCTACAACCCGGAACAAGTGGCGGCCGCCGGCCTGCACTACAGCGGCATCGGTCTGCGACACATTTCGCCCGACGGGTTGCGCCCATGAAAATCCTCGTCACCGGTGCGGCCGGGTTCATTGGTGCCCATTGCGTGTTGCGACTGTTGCGCGACGGGCATCAGGTGGTTGGTCTCGACAACTTCAACGGCTACTACGACCCGCAGCTCAAACTGGATCGCGTGCAATGGGTGCGCGACCAGGTCGGTGATTTCCAGATCGCCCGGGTTGACCTGGCCGATGCCGCCGCCGTCGACGCCCTCTTCGTCCGTGAATGCCCGCAAGTGGTGATCCACCTCGCGGCGCAGGCCGGGGTGCGTTACTCGCTGGAAAATCCACGGGCCTACATGGACAGCAATCTCAGTGGCTTCCTGAACATTCTGGAAAGCTGCCGGCATCACCCGGTTGAACACTTGATCTATGCCTCGTCGAGTTCGGTGTATGGCGCCAACCAGCACATCCCGTACTCGGTGCACGACGGCGTCAATCACCCGCTGTCGCTGTACGCCGCGACCAAGAAAGCCAACGAGCTGATGGCTCACAGTTACAGCCACCTGTTCGGGATTCCTTGCACCGGGCTGCGCTTTTTCACGGTGTACGGGCCCTGGGGCCGGCCCGACATGTCGCCGATCCAGTTCGCCCGGGCCATCACCGAAGGCACGCCACTGAAGCTGTTCAACTACGGTCGGCACCAGCGTGATTTCACCTACATCGACGACATCGTCGAAAGCATCGCGCGCCTCACCGACCATCCGCCACACAACCATCCGGAATGGGACCGCGAGCACCCCGACGCGGGCAGCAGCATGGCCCCGTGGTGCCTGTTCAACATTGGCGGCCACCACCCGGTGGAACTGAAAACCTACCTGGCGCTGATGGAAAAGCACCTCGGTCAGAAAGCCGTGGTCGAGCTCTTGCCCCTGCAACCGGGCGACGTGCTCAACACCTGTGCCGACACCGATGATCTGGCCCAAGCCACCGGGTTCCAGCCCCGGATCGAGCTGGATGAAGGACTGGGGCGTTTCATCGCCTGGTATCGCGACTACTACCCCACGGCCTATCGCCCACGCGCCGCTCGCGGCTGAACATCAGCGGAGGACTGCATGACTGGACATGAGAAAGGTGTACCGATCCAACAATTGGTTCGAGACAAACGCATGGATCCGGAACAGCGAATGCGCCTCGACGCGGCGATCCACCGCCAGGGCCAGGGCTGGGTGACCGGTCGCGAAGGCGGTCGACCATGGCAACTGTCCCGCACCAATCGGGTGGTGGCGTGCTTCGGCGCGCTGGTCATTCTGGTGATGATTTCCCCGTTGCTGATCGGTCTGGCGCTCGCCATCAAGTTCACCAGCAAAGGCCCGGTGATGTTCGTGCAGAAACGCACCGGCTATCGCGGCCGCAAGTTCGGCATGTTCAAGTTCCGCACCATGGTCGCCAACGCCGAAGAGCTGAAAGAATCGCTGCGCCACCTCAACAAGCACGGTGCCGATGCCATCGATTTCAAGATCGACAAGGACCCGCGCATCACCCGGATCGGCGGTTTCCTGCGGCGCACCAGCCTCGACGAACTGCCCAACCTGATCAACGTGGTGACCGGCGACATGCGCCTGGTCGGCCCTCGTCCGACCTCGTTCAACGCCTACCGCTACAAGGACAGTCACCTCGCGCGCCTGGCGATCTACCCCGGCATGACCGGCCTGTGGCAGATCTCCGGACGCAGCAACATCGACTTCGACCAGCGCGTTGAGTTGGACCTCAGCTACATCGCCGAGCAGAGCCTTTTGCTTGATCTGAAGATTCTGTTGAAAACCCCTTTCAAAGTATTCAGCGGCCACGGAGCAAGCTAATGGACGGTTCAACCAACAAAAGCCTGAGCATTGCCAGCCCCAGCGAGTCGAACCTGACCTCGACCGTGCTGGACCTGGATCTGCGGATCCTGTTCCTGACCGCCGCCAACCCCGGTGCCGGCACGACCACCAGCGCGCTGGCCCTGGCCAGTCAACTGGCACAGATGAGCAGCGGTCTGGTGCTCTACGTCGATGCCAGCCAGTCGGCCGGCAACCTCACCCAGCAACTGAGCCTGAGCAAGGAGCGCGGCCTGCGCGACTTGCTGTTCAACCCGGATAGCCCACCGCTGTTGCAGGACTGCGTGGTGCAGGTGTCGAGCCTGCCGTTCCACGTGCTGCCCAACGGCCGGCCGATCCGCACCATGGAGCACCTGACCGCCGAGCGTCTGAGCCCGTTGCTCGATCAGTTGGGGAGCCAGTACCGCTTCGTGGTGATCGACGGCGATGCGGTGTATTCGGCCGCCGACACCCTGGTCATCAGCACGCAGGTCGACGGGGTGGTGTTCGTGGTGCGTGCCGAGGACACCCGCTGGGAAGTCGCCCAGGCCGCGGTGCAACGGCTGACCCAGGCCGGGGCGAAAGTGGTGGGCAGCGTGTTCAACCGGCGCAAGTACTACATGCCCAAATGGCTCTACAAAAACCTGTAAGCAAACGCGAGGGATGACGCCATGAACGCCAAGATACTGGTTCTGCTGATGCTGCCGCTTGCAGGTTGCTCCAGCAACTCGGAAACCCAGAGCATGCCGGTGAATATCCTCACCGCCCCGCCGGCCAACGCCCAGGCCACCGACATGCCCAAGGTCGAACAGACCTTGCGCCCGCAGGATGTGCTGGATGTGATCTTCCACATCAGCACCAGCGGCTCGGACGCCTACCGCGTGCAGTCGGGTGATCAGATCGGCCTGAACTTCACCGCCGCCAGCCAGCTCAACGGCAACCAGTTGGTGTTGCCGGACGGCACCATCGAACTGCCGGGCGCCAACACCTCGGTGAAAATCGCCGGGCTGACCAGCGACGAAGCGCGCCAGGAAATCCAGCGTGCCTACCAACGCAAGCAGCTGTTCCAGCCCAATCGCAATCAGCTGACCGTGCAGATCATCAGCCCGCTGACCAATGAGCAGAACCTCAAGAGCGCCCTCAACCACCCGGCCACCGGCATGAGCCGCGAGATCACCGTGGGCACCGACGGCTATGCGAGCTTCCCGGAAATCGGCGCCGTGCCGCTGCAAGGCATGACCGTCAATCAACTGGAAACCTTCCTCAACAAACGCTACGCGCAACTGCCGGGACGGATGACCGTGGACGTGCTGCTCAAGTCCACCGCCGGCAACGAGATCTATGTGCTGGGTGAAGTCGGCCAGCCCGGCTCCTACCCGATCCGTCGGCCGGTCTCGGTGCTTGAAGCGCTGACCCTGGCCCGTGGCACCAACGTCAAGGCGCGCCTGGATTCCGTGGTGATCATGCGCCGCAATGGCAATCAGGTGCAGGCCGTGCGTTACGACGTCGAAAAAGCCCTGTCCGGCGATGCCTCGCAGATCGCCTACCTGCAACCGGACGACATGCTCTACGTGCCGAAAACCAAACTGGCCAGCGCCGGCGAACTCGCAAGACAACTGGCTGATGTGGTGCTGTTCCAGGGCGTGGGTTTCAGCTTCGGCTATCGCGTCGACAACAAAGGCAGCAACAACAACTGACTCTCGGGTGACCTGACATGAATCCAAAGGAAAACTACCTGCATGAGTTCTTCAGGATCTTCTTCGCCAACAAGCAACTGGTGAAGCGTGTCTTCCTGATCTTTGCAGTGATCGCGCTGGTGCTGCCGCTGGTGCTCAAACAGAGCTTCGATATCACCGCCCAGGTGATCGTGCAGTCGAAAAAACTCTCCCAGGGCGACGCCACCACGTCGCTGACCGTGGACAACGCGACGTTCATCCCGCCGTCGCTGGCGGACATGGAAACCGAGAGCAATATTCTGCGCTCGCCGGCGCTGATCCGTCAGACCATCAGCGAACTGCGGGACAAGGGTGAGTACACCCCGTCGCCCGGCGTCTTCGCCCGGCTGATTGGCGAACCGTTCAAGCGCTACATCACCTCGCCGCTGCGTCAGTACCTGATCAACCCGCTGCGCAACGTGCTGGGCCTTGAAACCGATCCGGTGCGCGACACCGCCCTCGATGCGCTGACGCAACAGGCCATCGACAGCCTGAAGATCGAGACCCTGCCCGGCTCCAACGTGATCTCGATCGTCTACAGCTTCCCGGATCCGCACCAAGGCACGACGTTCGTTTCAGCCCTGCTGCAAAACTATCTGGTGAGCCGTCAGGCGCTGCAATCGATCGACCTGCCGCAGTCGTTCTACGAATCGAAAAAACACCTGTACCAGGTGCGTCTCGATGGTCTGGAAGGCAACCGGCAAGCCTTGCTTGAAAGTGTCGGCGCGTCCGATCCGAAGGAAGAAATCACCTTCCGCCTGAACGCGATCAACACTGAAGAGCAGGCGCTGAACCTGTATCAGGATCGCCTGCTGCAAAGCCAACGCTGGCTGGAGTACCTGAAAACCAGCCTGGCTGCCGCCAGCAACAACAAGCTCAACGACTACACCTTCCCCTACACCTTCACCACCACCGTCGACAACGTGGCGTTCGAGGACCGGGAGATCAAACAGTTGGGCGAACAACTGACCACCCAGGTCAGTCGCTACATGAACGATCTGGCGGTGTTCCAGCCTGGCAGCGAGCCGATGTTGTTGACCCGGGAGCAGATCGCCCGCACCCGTCAGCAGTTCCTCAAAGTGGTGAGCAACCGCATTCAGGAGCGCACCAACGACCTGGCCGTGGTTCAGCAGGTGATCGATCAGAAAACCGCGCGCATCGCCGAGTTCAAGGCACGGATCCACGAGTTGCAGCAGACCCAGAGCAAGCTGCGGCAGATGGACACCGAAATTGACGCCCTGCACGCCGCGTTCTCGACCTACGCCCAGCGTTTTGCCGAAAGCAGCACCACTCGCTCGCTGAACGACGACCTGTCCAACGCCCGGGTCCTGAGCCCGCCGTTCGAACCGACCGAAGCGGCGTTCCCCAAACCGCTGCTGATCATTCCGTTCGGCCTGTTCACCGGTCTGTTGCTGGCGATTGCCTTGGTCTACGTGCGTGAGTTCTTCGATCACCGCTTCAAACACCCGGCGCAAATCAGCCACGAGTTGGGCCTGCCGGTGCTGCTGGTGATCAACGACCAGAGCACTCAGCCGGGTAATCCGCACAAGAACTGGACCGTGCCAAGCTTCGTGCACTGGGTGCGCAATTGAGCACCCCGTCCTCCCCGAACGCCGCCCTGCCGATCATTCATTTGCTCAGCAGTGGCGGCTTCTATGGGGCCGAGCGGATGTTGCTGGATCATTGCCTGGCGACACCGGGGCAGCATCAGGTGCTGTTTCTCGATGCGCCGCCGGAACTGATCGAGCGCTTTCGCGCGGCGGGCGTCGATGCCCAAGGTTGCGCCGGGCTCGGCGCATTGCTCGGGCATCTGCGTCAGCGCCGGGCGGAACGTCCGTTGATCAACACCCACAATTTCAAAGGCCTGCTGTTCGGCTGGGTTGGCGCCTCGCTGTTGCGCCTGCCGCTGGTGATCACCCAACACGGCTTCACCCCGCGCAGCCGCAAGCAGAAGTTCTACACCTGGCTGAGCCTGCAACTGTGCCGCACCGCGTCGGTGGATCGAGTGGTGTGCGTGGCCGAAAGCATCGCGGTGCTGCACCGCCAGGCCAGTGTCCGTGCGGAAAAGCTGCAAGTGATCCCCAACGGTCTGCCGGCGGCGGTCGCTGAACGGATGCCGGAGGTCGATCATCAGCGCTGGCTCGCCGGGTACGTCGGACGACTGAGCAGCGAAAAAGGTCCGGACCTGTTTCTCGATGCACTGATCCCACTGTGTCATCAACATCCGCAACTCGACGCGGTGATGCTCGGTGACGGCCCGGAGCGCGAGGCACTTCAGGCGCGGATCGACGCCGCCGGGCTGCAACAGCGCATTCGTCTGCCGGGTTATCAGACCGACATGCGCCACTGGTGGCAGCAACTCGACGCACTGGTGATTAGCTCGCGCACCGAGGGCACACCGATGATTCTGCTGGAGGCCATGCAGACCGGGGTGCCGGTGGTGGCGTTCGCGGTCGGCGGAATTCCCGATGTGCTGGAAGACCGGCACAACGGCCTGCTGGCCGCGCCGGCCGACAGCAGCGCCCTCGCCCGCCAGCTCGACACGCTGCTGAGCCAACCCGCGCTGGCGCGCAAACTGCGCGACAACGCCAAACGCACGCAACAGGACCGCTACGACCTCAAGGCCCTGGCCGAGCGCTGGTCGCAGTTGTACATCCGCACGGCACGGGAGGCACGCGCATGATTTTCCCGCTCTCGATCGTCAGTCTGCTGGGTCTGGTCTGCATCGCTTTGCTGGCCAGCCCATGGCCCTATCTGGCGCCGGGCGCGGTGCTCGGTCTGGTGGGGTTCGCGGTGTTGTACCGCAAACCGACCTGGGGGCTGCTCGGCATCGCTGCACTGGTGCCGTTCGAGGGTTTCTTCAAGGACAGTTCGCTGTCGGGCAGCAAGCTCATCGGCGCGTCGCTGGCGGTGATCCTGATGCTGCAACTGGCGATGCACCAGATTCCTTCGGAACGCCTGCGCAGCAACATCTGGCGTTACCTGATCTGGTTCATGGTCCTGTACTTCCTGAGCTTGCTGAACACCGATGACCTGGGCATGTCGCTGGGTCATCTGCGCGAACTCAGCGTTGGCCTGATTCTGTTTGTCATCACCTTGCTGATTGGTCGTGAACTGAACCTCGACCTGTTCGCCCGGCTGGTAACTTTGAGCGTCAGCGCCACCTGCGCCATGGCGATGTTCTCGACCAAATTCCAGGATCAGGGCCGCGCCGCCGGCCTGCTCGAAGACCCGAACGCCTTCGCCCTGCTGATCGCGTTCGCCGTGCCGCTGGGTCTGTTGCTGGTGATTCGCGGCCCGAACCTGCTGCACCGGCTGTTCTGGGGCGCGTGCTGCCTGCTGTTGCTCGGCGGCATGACCAAGACCGAATCCCGTTCCGGGCTGGTGGTGCTGGCGTTGAGTCTGGTGATCGGTTGCTGGCACTACCGTGCGCAACTGTCGCGGATTCGTCCGCGTCACCTCGGCTTCGCGATGCTCGGCCTGGCGATCGTGATTCCACTGGCAATCTATGCGATGCCCGCCGGCTACATCGCGCGCATCCAGTCGTTGAGCGTACTGAGCGCCGGTGCCCGTGGCCACGATGACGAATCCCTCGGTCGCCGTGCCTCGTACATCGTGGTCGGCAGCCAGATGATCCGCGAGAATCCGCTGCTCGGTTCCGGCCCTGGCACCTTCCCGCTGCATTACGCAACCACCGGTTACGCCAAGGCATTCTCCGCCAACCGCAAGATCGGCGACCTGTACCGCCGCGCCCACAACACTTACCTGGAAGTCTTCAGCGAACTGGGAGTTCCCGCCGGCCTGCTGTTTGTCGGCATGCTCGGCCTGGGCCTGTACAACCTGATCCGCGCCCGTCGCGCCTGGATGCAGCGACGGGACTGGAATCAAGCGGACTTGATGACTCACCTCGGCGTGAGCTTCCTGTCGCTGACGCTGTTCCTGATGTTTCTCAGTGCACCGAATCAGAAGTACGTGTGGATCATGCTCGCGCTGACCAGTGTCCTGCGCCTGAAAGCCGAGCAAGCACCGTTGACGGAGGCCCGGGCATGAGCCGGATCAGTGTTGTCATCCCGATGTACAACGAGGGCCGTCACATCGGCCGTACCCTGCTGGCCGCGCAAAAAGCCGCGCACGCGGCCAATGTCGAGTGTGAACTGATCGTGGTCGATAACGGTTCCAGCGATGACGGCCCTCAGATCGCTCGCCAGTTCGGTGCGCAAGTGCTGGTCGTGCCAGGCGTGTTGATCGGCGCCTTGCGCAATCGCGGTACCGCCATCGCCACCGGCGAATGGCTGGCGTTCATCGACGCCGACATCGAAATGCCCGAAGACTGGCTGACCGGGCTGTTCGCCCTCGAAGCCGAAAACCACGCCGACGTGTTCGGGCTGGACCTGCACACCCCCGCCGCCGCGCCGTGGTACGCCGTGGCCTGGCAACGCCGTACCCAACGGCCGATCTCCCACGCCGCCCATGCCGTGGACTGGCTGCCCAGTGCCAACCTGCTGATGCGTCGGCGCTGGTTCGACAAGGTCGGCGGGTTCAACGAAACCCTGCGCACCGGCGAAGACAAAGAGTTCACCCTGCGCCAGCGCGAACAGGGCGCGCGGCTGCTGTCGGTCAACGAAAGCGTGGCGCTGCACTGGGGCTACGAAATGAACTGGCGCGAATGGATGGGCAAGGAAATGTGGCGCCAGGGCAGTCACCTGCAACTGCTGCGCACTCACGGGTTCAGCCTGCGGTTGCTGCGTTTTCCATTGCTGTCGCTGGCCGCGTGGCTGCTGGATCTGCTGGCGATTTCCGCGCTGCTCAACGGTTTCCCCCATCACGCCGCCGTCATGGTGACACTGACCACGATACCGGCGCTGGTACTCAGCATCCGTCAGAGTCGCCAACAGCATGACCTCGGCCTGACCCTGCAACTGTGGGGGCTGCATTGGGTACGCCTGCACCTGGCGGGTGCGGCGTTCATTCTCAGTCTGTGTCATTGGAATGCCAGGAGGCCTGCCCGTGGCTGAGTTCATTTTCTGGATGTGCCTGCTGCTGCCGGTGTACGCCTATGTCGGCTACCCGTTGCTGCTGACGCTGCTGGCGCCGCTGTTCCCGGCGTGGCGTCACAGCCCGGCACCGCCGCTGAACATCAGCATCGTGATCGCCGCGCACAACGAGGCGCGGCATATCGAACACAAGCTGCGTTCGCTGCTGTCCCAGGATTATCAGCCGGCTACCCTGCAAATCATTCTGGCCAGCGACGGCTCCACCGACGACACCGTGGCGTGCGCGCACAAGGTCGTCGACCCGCGAATCACCGTGCTCGACCTGCCGCGTCAGGGCAAAGCCGCGACGCTCAATGCCGGCGCGGCGCTGGCCACGGGGGACATTCTGGTGTTCACCGACGCCGATAACCAATGGTCGCGGGAAACCCTCGGCTACCTGCTCGCGCCCCTCAGCGATCCGCAGGTCGGCGCCTGCGCCGGGCACATGGTGATCCCGGTCACCGGCGGCGGCTTGAGTGTCGGCGACAGCCTGTACCGACATTACGAAGGCTGGCTGCGCCGGGTCGAGAACCGCACCGGTTGCATGGTCTCCGCCGATGGCGCGTTGCTCGCCCTGCGCCGGGAACTGTTCGAGGACGTGCCGGCGGAGGTCAACGACGACTTCTTCATCAGCACCTGCGCCCCGGTGAAGTTCAAACGCATCGTCTACGTGCCTGAAGCGCAAGTGATCGACCACGGCGTCGATGAAGCGGACAAACAGTTCCGTCGGCGTCAGCGGGTCACCGTCGGCGGCCTGCAAAGCCTGGCCCAGCGCAGCGAACTGCTCAATCCGTTCAAGCACGGGCTGTATTCGATTGCATTGATCAGCCACAAACTGATCCGGCGTCTGGCACCGATTCTTTTGCTGCCGTTGCTGCTGAGCAATTTCTGGCTGTGGGACGACCACGGTTTCTATCGCCTGAGCCTGATCATGCAACTGCTTGGGTACGGCATCGCGATTGCCGGCCTGCTGGATTCGCAACACCGCTTACCCAAACCGTTCCGCCTTGCGGCATTCCTGCTGGTGACACTGGCCGGCATGAGCATCGGCCTGTGGCAGTTCCTGCGCGGCCAGCGTTACGCCCAGTGGAACCCTGACCAAAACCGTTGAGAGGGCTCAAGCCATGGCGATCAAACAACTGATAAAACGCACCAGTGGCTGGCTCTATCTCAACTCGTCCGTGGGGCGAAACCAGTTGCACGGCGCCGGGGTGATCCTGATGTTGCACCGGGTGTTGTCCAACGACCGCGCCGCCGACCTGCCGCATCGCAACGAACTGTGCGTCGGGCCGAAAGCCTTCGAGCATCTGCTGGTGTGGCTGCGCAAGCATTTCGATTGCGTGCCGCTGATGGAAATCCTCCAGCCCAACGCCCTGCGCAGCGAACGCCCGCAAGTGGCGCTGACCTTCGATGACGGCTGGCGCGACAACGCCGCCAACGCCTTCCCGCTGCTGCAGAAACATCAGGTGCCGGCGAGCATTTTCCTCTCCACCGACTTCATCGGCAGCCGCCAGCGCTTCTGGTGGGAAAGCATCGGAGAAACCCTGTGGGGCAGCCACGGTGAAAAACCGCGCATGCACCTGATCGACTGCTTACAGGCGATTCACCACCCGCTGCCGGTGCTGATGGACGACATCGATGTGGATCGTCGCAGCCTGACGTTGTTGCACTATCTGCAAGGTTTGAAAAACTCTGACCCTTTGATGCTCGAACGCCTGACCGACGAATGCCCGCCAGAGTCGCAGCCCCAGGCGCTGGACTGGCATCAGGTGCGGGCGATGGAAGCTTCGGGGCTGGTGCGTTTCGGTCCTCACGGCGCCAGTCACACGATCCTGACCCAACTCGACGACGTGCGCCTGAGCGAAGAAATCAGTCGCAGCCGCGATGCCCTGCACAATGGCTGCAACCGGCCACTGCCGGTGTACTGCTACCCCAACGGCGACAACGACGCACGGGTGCGCGAACAGATTGCCAACCACGATTATCCGTTCGCCCTCGGCACCGGCACCGGGATCTATCGCGGCGCGGGTGATCCGCTGAATCTGCCGCGCTTCGGGGTCAGCCAGCGCACCGCACGCAACCCGGAACTGCTGTCGTGGCGGATCTTTCGCGGGGCGCGACCATGAGTCGAAGCAATTACCTCAAGCACCTGGCGCTGAGCATGGGCACCAAGCTGGCGATGATTGCCCTGCGCCTGCTGAGGAATGTGTTGCTGGCGCGGATCCTCGGCCCCAGTGAGCGCGGGCTGTTCGCGCTGCTCAGTACCCTGCCCGACCTGATCAGCGCGGCCACCAGTGGCGGCTTGAATTCTGCGGTCGGCTATCAGGCCGCCAAGCAGCGGCCGATGGGTTTGTTGCTCGCGCAAGTACTGGTGTTTGGCTGCTTGCTGGCGGGTCTGTTGACCTTGCTGGTGGTGGCGCTGGTGCGCGAGTTCGGCAGTGAACTGGACGTGACCGTGCAACTCGGCCTGCTGGCCTGGCTGTTGCTGCTGGCCGTGCCGTTGACCGTGCTCAAGAGCGGCCTGCTGACGTTGCACAATGCGTCCGGCGGCGTGGTCGCGTTCAATGCCTTGCGTCTGGTGGAATCCCTGGCGCCGCTGTTGCTGTTTCTCGCGCTGTTCTGGATGTGGAAGGAAGCGGCACTGGAAGCCGCGCTGATCAGTTGGCTGGCCGGGATCAGCCTGGTGGTGCTGGCCGGTTGGGTCTGGCTCAAGCGCGCACAGCCGTTGCAGCTGCAATGGGATCGCGCCAGCCAGAACGAACTGCTGCGCTACAGCGCCCGCAGCCATCCGGACCTGTTGTTCCAGCAAGTGATCCTGCGTTCCGATTACCTGTTCATCGGCGCCCTGCTCGGCAGTACCGCACTCGGTCATTACGCGATGGCCAGCGCCGCCGCCGAACTGCTGCTGATCGTCCCGGAAGCGGTGACTACCCCGCTGATGAAACGCCTGCTGCAACAGGACGAAGGCATGGACAAAGTCACCCCGCTGGCGCTGCGCCTGACGGCGACGGTGATGCTCGGCGCCTGCCTGACCATGGCGGTGATCGGCGAATGGCTGATCGTCACGTTGTTCGGCGTCGCCTACCAACCGGCGTATCCGGCGCTGCTGGCGTTGCTGCCGGGCCTGTTGGGCCTGTGCTACGCGAGCATTCTGCGGCTCGACCTGCTGGGCAAGAATCGTCCCGGCACCGTGTCGTTGCTGATGGGCCTCGGTGCCCTGCTCAACCTGGCCCTGAACCTGGTGATGATCCCGGCCTACGGTATCGTCGGCGCGGCAGCGGCATCGTCGATTGCCTACCTGGCGGTGACCGTGGCGATGCTGGTGTTGTACTGCCGGTTGAGCGGCGTGCCGTTCTGGCAAACCTTGATCATCCTGCCCGCTGACATCACGCCGATGTGGCTGATGTTGCAGCGTCGGAAGGCGGCATGAAACGCCTGGCCCTGCTGCTCGGACTCGGTCTGTCGCTGGACGCCTTCGCGGCGTCGATGCGCTGGGGCGACATTCGCGACGGCAGCCTGTACCTGCAAGCGGATCGCCCCGACACCGTGACCGTGCGCTGGGCGCCGGCGTGGCAGGCGGACGCCAACGAAGAGCACCTGTACCTGCTCGACGGCCAGGGCCAATTGCAGGGCGACCGCTTCATCAAGGCCAGCGAAACCCGTGGCAGCCAGAGCTGGCCGTTGGCGCCGGGCGCGGCGAGTTATCAACTGGAAATCCCCGGCTACAGTTTCCGCAATTACCGGGTCGAGCACGACGAAAACACCGTGGCGCTGTTCTCCCCGGCCAAGGTGCATTTCAGCGCTGAGACCCGCGACGGCGATGAGCTGTATTTCAGGATTGCACCGGGTGAACACGCGGTGCTCGCGGGCAAGTTCCACGGTGGCGTCAGCGCCCTGCAAGCACAGCGGGTCGGCGACGGCCAACAACTGTCGCTGGCGCTCAAACCGTATCGCGCCTATTGGCAATTCGATCAGCTCGCGCTGCCGGTCAGCGATCGCGAACAAGTCTGGCGCCTGCGTCTGCAAGGCAGCGGCAAAGCGGCGTTCTGGCTCGATGGTACGGCCAATCTGTTCGCGCAAAATCCGCAACAGCTCAAACCGCTGCGTGAAGACGATGGCCAGACCCGCCTGACCCTGCACGACAAAGTCCTCGGTCGCACGCCGGACCTGGGCATCGCCCTGCCCTACGTGATGCCGCCGCCCGCCAGTCATGCGGCGCTCGATGCGTTGAAACCGACGGCCGCCAGTTACTACAGCTTCGTCGATGTGACGGCGAAAAAGCCGCAGTTCGAAGATGCGTTTCGTCAGGTCTATCAGGACCGTTTCGGCATCCGCCAGGACATCACCCTGCTCGCCGGCAGCCAGCGCCAGGCTGATCTGCGCGCCGACGTGCAAAGCAACAACGGCCTCGACGCCTGGCTCGCGAGCACGCGACTGCTTGGCGGCAAAGGCACGCACTACATCGGCTTTGCCGACGAGCCCAATCTCAACTATTCAAGCTACGAGCAGTACCGTTCGATCTTCACCAGCATGGCCCGCCAGGTGCGCAGCGATCCGGCCAATGCCAGGGCCGGTGTGCGCATCGCGATGCCGGCCAGTTCGCGACTGGTCAACGGCCCGTTCGCCGACAACGCGGCGAGCAAACGCGGTATCGACTGGGCCCGACGCCTGCTGGGCGAATCCGCTGATCAGGTCGATGCGCTGGCCTGGCACGAATGGATGATCCGCGACCTGCTCGCCACCCGCGTCTACCGCGACAGTGTGCGCCGGGCCGCCGATCTGGTCGGCCTCGATGCCAAGGGTCAGCCACGCAAGGCCTTGCTGCTGGATCAGACCAATCTCTCCAGCGGCTCAAGCCTGAGCCCCTACGATCAGGAAACCCATTACACCTCGCTGTGGTGGGCCTCGGTGGTGATCAACGCTTCCCAGGACGGCTTGCTGACGATGCTCAACTGGTTCCAGGCCGCCGATGAACCGGAATACCCAAAAGGCATGTTGCGCGTCTCGGCGGATGAACAACACTTCGAACTGAAACCGGTGGGCCTGGCCCAGCAGTTCATCCAGCAGCACTGGCTGCACAACGTGTTGTGGCTGGAAAACGATGCATTCGAAGTCGATGTGCTGGCGATGGCCGGCGATGATCAGCGCGGGTTGCTAGGCGTCAACAAAGGCACGCGGTTGCAGCGTGTCGATCTGGCGGGGGCCAAGTGCCCGTTGAACAACGGCGCCTTGCGCTACTTCGGCGCCGACAACCGCAGCCGCGACGCGCCCTTCCGCTGCCAGGACGGTCGTGTGCGTTTCGAGCTGCCGGGGCAAACCCTGTTTTCTCTGAGCTGGAACGCTTGATGAACCGTCCGTTGATGTTCCGCCG
Source organism: Pseudomonas sp. FW215-R2 (assembly GCF_058789255.1). Classification (NCBI taxonomy): domain Bacteria; kingdom Pseudomonadati; phylum Pseudomonadota; class Gammaproteobacteria; order Pseudomonadales; family Pseudomonadaceae; genus Pseudomonas; species Pseudomonas sp. FW215-R2. The sequence goes on along the minus strand of NZ_JBYTBO010000028.1, from coordinate 46,356 downwards.
CGCAGGCCTGTGCCGCGCGATGACTCGTCATCAGGAGCAACGACCATGAGCATTCTGCAAAAAATCAGCGAGCAAATTAAACAGAAAGGCCTGCGTGCCACGTTGGCCAAGGTGTGGAAGCACTATTTCTTTTCCCATCAGGAACTGTTGTGGATGGAGCGCGACCTGGTCAGCCCGGTGCCGCCCCACAGCCTCAAGCCTTACCCGCCGCTGCGGGTGGTGAAGATCACGCCGGACAACGCCGGTGCCTTCGCCCGTTACTTCGGCGACCGCGTCGGGACCATGGCGGAGCTGGCCAACGAAGGTCACACCGGGCACATGCACCTCGACGATCACGGCGATGCGGTGGCCTTCATCTGGGGCAGCGCCCGGGACTATTTCGACCGCCATTACTACGGCTGCCTGTTCCCGGTGAAACCCGGTGAGTTCTTCGAATTCGGCGGCGAACTGACCCGTTCCTATTGGGGCACCGAACTGTCGGTGGACCTGCAACTGGAACTGTGGAAAGCCATGGCCGCCCAGGGCTGCGACAAAGTGGTGGACGTCTGCGAGTTCCACAACATCCCGGCGCTCAAGCTGCACCTGCGCATGGGCTACACCGAACAGGGCCGGATCATGAACGTGTACACCCTGTTCGCCCGCTGGCGTTTCTACCGCGAAACCCGCTACAGCGGCTCGCGTCTGGATGCGCTGCGCAAACCTTCCCGTCCCTCCGTCACAGCAACGGCGACCTGAGCCTATGGCGCGATTCGAATGGCGCACTTCGTTGTGCGCACCTGACTTCCCGGCAGCAGCCTATGAAGCGCTGCGCCTGCGGGTGACGGATCACACGCCGTTCAACAGCCTCGGCTGGTTGATCGCGGCAGAGCAGACACTCGACGCGAGTGAGCATCTGCACATTCTGCTGGGCTGGGAGGCGGACAAATTGCGCCTGTGCCTGCCGTTGGTGGCGAGTCGTGAACGCTTTGCCGGGATACCGTTTGGCGTGGTGCATCACCTCGGTTATCCGCTGGCGGATCGCCTGGCGCTGCTGTCCGTGCTTGAGGCCGACAGCCTGCGTCAGGCGTTGTTGCTCATTCGCCAGCGCATCCCCCACGCGTTGCTGCAGCTCAACGAACTGTCTGAGCCGGCGGGTGAAGAAAGCGTCCTCACCGAATGGATGGCACGCAGTTCGACTGGCGAGCGGCGCTTGAGCTGTCGGGTGCCGGTGCACCTGATCAGCGACGCCGATCTTCAGGAAGTCTCCGGTGATCCGCGCTACAAACTGCGCCGTGCGCGCAAACGGATTGCTGCGTGCGGTGCTGTCGTGCGGCGAATCATTCCCGATGCCGTGACCATGGGCCCGCTGTTGCAGGCCATCAGCGAAGTCGAAGCGGTGAGCTGGAAAGGCGACGAAGGCGTCGGCATCTTCGCCAGCGAACGCAGCCGCCGCTGCATCGAAAGCGCCTTCACCGCCCTCGCCGCACAGGGTTTGGTGCGGGTGGTCACGCTGGAGCTGGACGGGCGCTGCATCAGCTACCGACTCGGTTTGCTCGAACAGGGCCGGCTCTACGATTACAACCTCGCCTTCCTGCCGCAGTACGCCGATCTGGGCAGCGGTCGGGTGTTGCTGGAGGAATGGATTCGCTGGGGCCTGGACGATCACTGGCGCTGGATCGATGCCTCGCGGGTCAGCCTGGAAAACTCCAGTCACCAACTGCACGAACGCATGACCGGGCAACTGGAACACTGGCGCTGGAGCTTCTACTCCTGGCGCCCGAGCGGTCTGTTGCTGGGGCTTGGGCTGCGTGTCTGGCAGCGGCTCAAACCGAAACTGCAGCAGTGGCGAGCACGTCGGCAAACGGCGATCGCCCAACCCGTCGGCAAACCCGCCGCCATCACCACGGAGGGCGAACATGCCTCGCCAAGTCATAGTCAACGCTGACGATTTCGGCCTGACCCCGAACGAAAACGCGGTGATCTTCAGCGCCTTCCAGGCCGGGGTCATCAGTTCCGCCACGGCCATGGCCAACATGCCGGCGTTCGAAGCCGCCTGCGCGATGGCCCGCCATCACTTGCTGGAGGGGCGGATCGGCCTGCATTTCAACCTGACGTATGGCCGGCCGCTGAGCCAGGCGATTCTCGCTCGCCCCACCTTCTGCGACAGCCAGGGTGTGTTCGACCTCAACCTGACGCGGTACAGCCTGTGGCTCGGTCGAGCGGATCGCGAAGCGGTGCAGGAGGAATTGCAGGCGCAGTGGCAACGTTGTGTCGATCATGGCGTGCGCCCGAGCCACATCGATTCCCATCAGCACGTGCACAACATCTGGCCGATCGGCGAGATCGTCGCGCGCTTCGCCGCCCACCAGGGCGTACCGGTGCGACTGGCACGTAACCTGGGGCAAAACCTCAGCCTGCCCAAACGCCTATTCAAAGGCTTGCTCAACCGTCGTTTGCAAGGGCTGGCCGGTGCGACGGCGGACTACGTCTGCACCCCGATCGACCTGCGCAACGAGCCCGCGCCGACCGACGGTGTGCTGGAAATCGTCGCGCATCCGAATCAGCTCGGGGCTGATTTCGGTGATGCCTATCTGCAACCTGGAGAGTCCCTGAGCCGCGTGTTAGAGCAGCGGCTGGCGGGCGTTCCACGGGCCTCCTATGCCGACCTGAACAAGGATTTTCTGCACGGTGCCGCGGCACTCGATTGAGTTACACAACTTGCAATACTTTCGAAGATGGCACTTCGAAATGAACTTGCAGGCTTGATCTATACCCACCAGAGCGACATCCAAAAACACCCGGGCTGCGGCCACGGAGGGCATATGAGCGTCATTGAAAAGCTGCGCGAACGCATCAAGCAAAAAGGCCTGGGCCGCACCTTCGGCACCTTGTGGAAACGCTACGTGTTCTTCCATTGGGAACTGCTGTGGATGGAGCGCGACCTGATCAGCCCGGTGCCGCCGCACAAGCTGCGCCCTTACGAAGGCCTGCGCAAAGTCGACATCACGCCGCACAACACCGGTGCCTTCGCCAAACACTTCGGTGACCGCGTGCAGACCATGGCCGAACTCGCAGCCGAAGGTCACACCGGGCACATGTACCTCGACGCAGACGACCACGCAGTGGGCTTCATCTGGGGCAGTATCCGCAACTACCACGACCGCCATTACTACGGCTGCGAATTCCCGGTCAAACCCGGCGAGTTCTTCGAATTCGGCGGCGAAATGACCCGCGCCTACTTCGGCAGCAGCCTGTCGGTGGACGTGCAAGTCACCCTCTGGCAAGCCATGGCCGCCCAGGGTTGCCACAAGGTGGTGGACGTCTGCGAAACCCACAACATCCCGGCGCTGAAGCTGCACATCCGCATGGGCTATCACGAACAGGGCCGCGTCACCCACGTCTACGGCCTGTTTGGAAAATGGCGGTTCTTCCGCGAGACGCGGTACGAAGGTTCACGGCTGGAACCGCTGCGCAAACCGGGACGGCCAGTGGTGACGGCGGCTGCGCAGGCTTGACAGCTTTTTCCTGCGATCTGTAGGAGCTACGCCAGCGTAAGCTCCTACAAAACCAGTTCCTGCTTGCCTACAGACACTGACGACACATCCAAGTCTGATAAACGAACTGACTGACTGCTCGACCGTATCCAATTGGATACAGTCGAGCCATGAACTATTTCATACAACAAACAGCAGTTTTCATGGCATGGCACACCTCGATTCGTGATGTGCGAGCCAAGGTTGCTATTGCCCGTCGCATTGATCGTGCGTCAGCAGGTAATCTAGGCGACATCAAACCGGTAGGTGACGGTGTATCGGAAATGCGCGTTGATGTCGGTGCCGGGTATCGGGTCTACTTTACGATGCGTAGTGGTGTTGTCATTGTCCTGCTGGCTGGTGGGGACAAATCATCACAAAGTGCGGACATCAGACGTGCAAAAAAAATGGCAAAGGAGGTTTAACCATGAGCCAGACTTTGACAACTTTTGATATGGCAGCATTGCTGGACAGCGATGAAGCCATCAGCGAATACCTTTCCCAAGTGCTGGCCGACGGTGACAACGAGGAGTTTCTTCGTGCAATCGGCTATGTGGTCAAGGCACGCGGCATGACTCAAATAGCCAAGGACTCGGGAATGGGTCGCGAAAGCTTGTACAAAGCTTTCGCGCCGGGAGCCAAACCCCGCTTTGACACTGTGCTCAGAGTTATTCATGCACTTGGCATCGATCTCTGTGCTCAACCAGGGCATGTGCTGAATCATTCAACTTCCTGAGAGTTACGCTACTCGCCCTTCACAGTCACCAACGTAAAACACATCGGCATCTGCGCCTCGCGGTTCAGGTACTGGTCATACGCCTCTTCCCGGTTCGAATGCGGGTATTCCTTGAAATGCGCGATGTTCAGCCCCGCTTCGAGGGCGGCGGTGAAGATGGCGCCGAGGTTGTGCACGAACCAGTACGACGGCGCGGCCTGTTGTTCGACCTTGCCGACGTAGACAATCGGTTCCTCTTGCACGAACGGTTCTTCGCGGAAATACGAGGTCGCGAGGCGGAACGGATCCTCGGCGTCAGGATCGACCATTTCCAGGAACGGGTGGGTTTCGTAGATCACCAGTTGCCCGCCCGGTTTGAGGGTCGAGGCGACATGGCGGAAAAACTCGCCGATGTCGGGCATCCAGTTGAGGACGCCGATGGTGATCAGCGCCACGTCGAAGCGACCGCGCAGTGATTCGGGCAGGTGATGAATATCGGTTTCGACGAATTCGGCCTTGTGCGGCGAGCGGCTGTTGAGCTCCCGGGCCTGTTCGAGAAACGCCGCCGACTGATCGACCCCGACGACACTTCGCGCACCCAGCGCGAACAGCGAGAGGCTCTCGCGGCCATTGTTGCAACCCAGTTGCACGACGTCTTTGCCATCGACCCCGACCTGCTCTAGCAATCCGCGCAGGGTGTCGTCGAGGCAGGAGAAATCAGCCTGGGCGACCTCGGTCAACAAGGCCTGCCACTCGGGCGATTCCTGATGATGACGGGCTGAATCGTTCCACGCCTGACGATTGCTTTCGATGGCGTTCTTGTTGTTTGGCACTTCCATGGCGCACTCCGGACGATGCTCTTGATTGAGCGGCCCGAGTCTAGTTGAGCCTGCCGATCCAGGTTGTTGCGAACTTGTAAGCCAACGGGCGGCTATAGTTAATAGCCTTGGGGAAAACCGCTTCCACAGGTGCCGCCATGCAAACGTTCAACCGGCTGCTGTTATCCGCCTGTCTGCTCGCCGCCGCACAGGCGCAAGCCCTCGACAGCAATTTCAATTACTACGGGCCGAACCAGCCCTTCGCCCACCCGGCGCCGCCGTCGCTGAATGCCCAGCCGCCACGGCCGTTCGATGACACCACGCCGCAGGATTTCGTGGTGATCCCCGATCGCCACGACTTCCACGACTCACAACTGCCGACCGTGGCCGATGCGACGGTGCGGGTGTTTATCCGCACGTACGATGCCGAGCGCGGCATCTACGTCAATGACGAGGTGCTGGACCCGACGTGCCTGCTGGAGTGCCTGAGCCCGCCGAACCCTCGGAGTAACGCGGTCTACCACTGACGTTTGTCCGGGCGTGCCAGGCCGAGCTTCTCGATGCGGTAACGCAGCATGTCGCGGCTCAGGCCCAGCAAGCGGGCGGACTTGGTGACGTTCCAGTCGGTCTTGTCGAGCATCTTGCGCACCATGTCGCGCTCGACCTCCGGCAGGTTCATCGACTCGGTGTTGCTCGCCGGGCGCGGTTCGAAGTGCGGCACCTCGTGATGCTGATGCAGCGGCGGCTCGTCGACCAGGCTCATGCACACGTTCAACTGGTGCGCGGCGATGATGTCGTTCGGCGCCAGCAGCACGGTCTGTTCGAGCATGTTGCGCAGTTCGCGCACGTTGCCCGGCCAGGTGTAATTGAGCAGCAGCTCTTCGGCCTGCTGGCTGAAGTGCAGATTCGGTTTGCCATAGCGCTTGCCGTGGCTGGCGAGAAAATGTCGGGCCAACAGCAACGCGTCGTCGCCCCGGGCATACAGGCGCGGCACCTTGATCGAGATGATCCGCAGGCGGAAGAACAGGTCACGGCGGAACTTGCCCTGCTGCACCATCTGTTCAAGGTTGCAGTTGGTGGCGCTGATCACCCGCAGGTTGACCTTGCGCTCCTTCACCGAGCCGACCCGGCGGATGGTGCGATCTTCCAGCAACTTCAGCAGTTTGGCCTGCAGCACCAGATCCATTTCGCCGATTTCGTCGAGAAACAGCGTGCCGCCGTCAGCCGCTTCCACCAGCCCGACGCGACGATCCTTGGCATCGGTGAACGCGCCCTTCTCGTGACCGAACAGCTCCGATTCCACCAGGTTGGCGGGGATCGACGCGCAGTTGAATTCAATGAACGGGCCTTTGCTGCGCGCGCCGTCGAAATGCAGCGCACGCGCCACCAGTTCCTTGCCGGTCCCGGTCTCGCCTTCCACCAGCACCGGCGGCAGATCGCCGTTGGTCATGCGGCGTTCGGCTTCGAGCAACTGGCCGATGGTGTTTTTCAAATGCTGCATCGGCGCCGATTCACCGATCAGCGCCTGCACCCCGGATTTCTGCGCCTCGCGCTCCTGATAGAACGACAGCGTGCGCTCCATCCGCTCGGTGGCCAGAGCCTTGTCCAGCAGCAACTTGAGCTCCGGCAACGCGACCGGTTTGGTGACGTAATGAAAGGCGCCCTCCTTCATCGCGACCACCGCATCTTCGACATTGCCGTAACCGGTCATCATGATCACTTTCAGATCCGGCGCGCTGATGCGCAGCTTCTGGATCAGATCGTGACCGCTCATGCCCGGCAGCGAGTTGTCGGTCAGCACGATGTCCGGCATGAAGCTTTCCAGTTGCCCCAGCGCGTCTTCAGCCGAATGGCAAACCGTCACCTCGAAGTCTTTGCGCTCCAGGTAGGTCTGAATATTGTCGGCCAACAGTTCGTCATCCTCGACCAGCAGAATGCTGTGTTCCATATTCCCCTCCCGATGCCACTTTAAAGTTGAGACTGACGCGGGTTCCTTCCTGCTCGCGGCTGGTCAGCACGACCGAGCCCTGAAAACGCTCCATGATTCTTTTGACCAGTGCCAGGCCAACCCCGAGGCCGCCCTGCTTGGTGGTGAAAAACGGTTTGAACACCAGCTGTTGCTGCTGCGCGCTCATGCCTTTGCCGGTGTCGCCCAGGGTCATGCACACCTGGCCGGCATGGGGTGTCTCAATGTCGACACTCAGCACGCCGCCCTTGGGCATCGCTTCCAGGGCGTTGGCAAACAGGCTATTGAGAATCTGCGTCAGCAGCACCCTTTGACTGACGACCGGCGGGCAGTCCTGCGGGTTGAATCGCACGTCGACCCCGCTACGCCGAATCAGCGCATCAAACGCGCCCAGGGTGTCTTCGACCGCCGCCAGCAGGTCCACCGCTTCACCGTCATCGTTCATCGGCCGCAACGACACCAGCAACTCGCGCACCCAGCGCGACATGCGGTCGACCTGACTGATGATGTCGCCGATATTGCGCTGGGCACTCTGGCTGGCCACTTCCTGGGCCAGTTCGGCGCTGGAACGGATGGTCGCCAACGGGTTGCGCAAGCTGTGAGCCACCGCCGAGGACATCTCGCCCAACGCAACAAAGGTTTCGTTGCTGATCAGTTGCTGTTGCTGGCTCTGCAGCAAGGTCGAGGCACGGCGCACGATCCAGAACAGCCCCAGATAAATCGCCGCGCCACCGAGGATCGTCGCCGCCCAGATCGAAGCAAAACCACGATCGATGCGGTCCACCAGATCCGCCGGTTCCTTGTAGATCTCGACCATGGCGATGACTTTGCTTTTGTCGGCGTTGAACATCGGGATGTAGTTCTCGATGAACAGGTATTTGGGTTCGCGGGACAGCTTCTGCTCGGGTTTCTCGTCGTCGATCTTGTGATAACTGGAAGAGACCGGCACTTTCATTTCGAACGATTCGTCCAGCTCGTCATCGTCCTCGAATTTCACGCCGATCAGCTCCGGGTTGGTCGACCAGATCACCGAGCGATCCAGGGCGTAGACCGTCGCCAGCAGGATGTCCGGCAAGTGTTCGACATGATCGAGAAATTCAGCCCGGGCCGCGCCATGGGCCACCGGATCGACGTCGGGGAAATTTTCGTCCTGACGCGGATCAAGCATTTCGCCCATGGTGCGCAGGGGTGTGATGCCGGCATGGCGCATTTCCGCATCGCCGATGGCCTGGACGAATTGCGCCGTCAGCAACGCATCGCGTTCCACGCTCTCGGTGACCACAAAACGCGTGGAGATATAGCCCAGCCCCAGCGCCACGGCGGCGATGATGAAAAAACTGGCCAGCGAGAACCAGCGCAGCAGGTTGAACTGTCCGCCCCAACTCTTGATGGCTGCTGCCGCGACATTCGGCGCAGGTGTTTTTTGTTCTTCCAGTCGTTGCATGGGGGTGCCCTGGCGTTGTATATCGAACCGGTTACAGCCACCTCACGACTGAGTGTAGGTGGCAATGACCGTGATACAGGTCTCAATGATGCTATTTAGCCGCTAGCGCATGCGACTCACCGTTTCGCTGCTGGCGGCCGGGCTTATTGGCGTCAACGCCCCGTCAGCCAAGGGCTGCGTGGTGGGGTGCTGACGCTCGGTTTCATCGCGCAGAAAGTCGATGATCGACTGCGCCGACAGCTCGTCCAGGCGCAGGTTGGGCATCGGAATCCGCTCGTATTGTTCGAACAGTTGCAGTGCGATCGGGTCCTTTTCCGCCAGTACTCGATCCGGCTCACGGATCCAGCGGTTGAGCCAGGCCGGATCGCGTTGGCGGGTCACGCCGATCAGGTCCGGGCCGATGTTGCGCATGCCGATGCCTTCGCCGTCCTGCGGGCCGAGGCTGTGACATGAAGCGCAGCGAGTGCGGAACAGTTCTTCGCCGTTGCTGGGCGGGCGAATCTCCGGCGCATTGGCGTAGCTTTCCTCGATGCTTGGCTGCTTCCAGTTCTGCAAGGTGTTGGCCAGTTGATCGGCGAGGATCCACGGGTTCTCGAACGGCGAGGCCTTCATCCAGCGCCCGGTGCTCTGGTTGCCGACGATCAGGCTCAGGTTGTGATCCTTGGTGCGGCCGTTGTCGACGCCCTCAATGAACAGCCCGAGTTTCTTGCGCAGGTCGGTGACGTCTTCGAATTCGCCGGTGAGGAATTTCCAGCCAGGGCCGACCTTGAACCGTTGCGAATAGGCCTTGAGCACTTCGGGCGTGTCGCTGAGCGGGTCGATGCTGATCGAGTAGAAAAAAATGTCCTGGCCGACCCGATCCCCCAGCAGTTTCTGCACCTGGCGCAGGCGTGCGGTTTCCAGTGGGCAGGAGTCGCTGCATGAAGTGAAGATGAAGTTGATCACCACCACTTTGTCTTTGATCAGGTCATCGAAAAAGCGCACCTGCTTGCCATCCTGATCGGTCAGCAGGGTGTTGGGGAAATAGTCGCCACCCCACGGGGTGGCGGATTCGCTGGCGCCTTCGGGCAGCGCTTGATGGGCGATGAGTACCTGACTGCCGAACAGGCAGGTGACCAGCACCAGGATCAAGTGCATGCCGAGGGCGCGGGAGCGCGGCGTTGGCTGGGTCATGTCGGCTCCCTCCCTTCTCATTTCTTCACAGTCACTTGCGGGCCGAAGCCATCGCCAGTGCGGAAGGTTGGCAGCGCGGCGGAGTTGACGTAGCGCACGCCATCCCAGCTCGGCAACGGTGTCGGCATCAATTGCAGTTGGCCAGGCTTCTCAAGGTCCCAACGCAGCAGCATCGAATTGTCCTCATGCTGGGTGTTGTGACAGTGCTCCATGTAGGTCCCGGCAAACTCGCGGAAGTTGATCGCCATTTCCACGCTGTCCAGCCCGTCGGCTTCCGAGCCGATGCGGTAGACGTCCTTGCGCGCCCATTTTTCCCACTCGGGCGGGGCCTTGCCGCCACGGCTGAGGATGATCCCTTCCTCGAAGTGCACGTGCACCGGATGGCTCCAACCCTTGCCGCCAAGCTTGATGTTCCACACTTCCAGGGTGCCGAACCCTGCGGTGCCGGCATCGGTCGGGCCGCTGGCCAATCTGGTCGAGGCGTTCAACCGGCGTGGGTCCATGTGGAAGCCGAAGCCGCCATCGGTCTTGACTGTCCACGGTGCTTCATCGGTGCCGTCGCTACGGCCGAAGGTGAAGGTCCGGTGACGGGCGTTGGCCAGCAGCGCCTTGTCGGCGGCGTTGTCGCGGTGGATCTTCAGCGGGATCATCACCATGCCTTCAGCCTTGCCCGGTTTGGCCGGTTCGTAGGCTGCCGGGTCCATGGCCAGGTCCTGCCCGGTGAAAGGCTTGACGTTGAGCTGCAAGACCTTGCCCACTGCCGGATCCCCCCTGTCCCATTGCGGGCCTTTGCTGGTCTGCTTGATCACCGCCAGGTACTTCTCGGAGAGCACATCGGACAGCGAGATCGTCTCTTTCGGGCCTTTGCCGTCGTCCTGGGCCTGGAGGTTGACGAAGAACAGCTTGTCGCCCGGTTTGATGCCGTTTTTCGAGAAGTTGACGATGATGTCGAACCGTTCGGCGATGCCCTGGGTCGGCAGGATCGCGTTGTGGTTCTGTTTGTCGCCATCGGCATCCAGATCCATCGAGCCGTCGAACGGCACGCTGTGCTCCATGATGTTGCCGTCGTTGGCGATCATGTGGAACGGCACCCGGCTGTAGGAAACGCCAGAGTTCTTCGGCCCCTGGAATTCACCGCTGGTGCCTTTGATTTCCCGTACCAGCGCGAGTTTGAAGTAGCGCGAGACCGAACCGTTGAGGATGCGGAACCGATAACTGCGGGCACGCACGTCGAGGGTCGGTTTCCACTGCCAGTTGACCAGCACCTGATCGCCGATGAAGCCATCGGTGTTGAACGGGTTGAACCACAACTGGCCTTCCTGATCCCAGGCCTTGTCGGCGAACACCAGGTTGACGTCGTAGTCGCGGTTGCCCCACGGCAAGGCGCTGCCGCTTGGGAAACGCAGGTTGACCCCGTCGTTCACCGATTCGTTGCCGCGATCCAGGGCGCTGTAGTAGTTCATCATCGCCGCGTTGCCCTTGTAGACGTTCTGCGCGGTGAAATCGAGCATGTGGTCGTGGAACCAGTGGGTGCTCATGGTTTCGCGCCAATCGCCACGGATCTTGATAGTGCCGTGGTCGCAGGTCTTCTTCGCAGGTGCAAGGTCGTTGACCCACAGGGTTTCCCCCGGTGCACACGGGAACGCCGCACGTGGATCTTCAGCCTTGGTGTTGATGCTGTCGTAACCGGCGAGCTGGATCGGCCAGCGATAGTCGTAATACTGGCCGGGGAAGAAAAATGCATTGGCATAGCCGTCGCTTTCCGCCGGTGCGTGGCCGTTGTGCTCGTGGGTGGTGATGGTGTGCAGGCCGAAACCGCGGTTGGCTGACGGATCGATCGGCAAGCCGTTGTAGTGGCGCATCATCACCGGTTGGCCGTAGCGCACCATCAGCAGTTTCGGTGGCAGCGTGCCGTCGAAGGTCCACACCGAATTGTGGTTCTGCACTGGCATCGCCGGGTGGAAACGTGCATCGACGCCCTTGGCCGTGCCGTCAGTCGCCGGCACGCCGGCGACGTTGTGGTACAGACCACCGGGGCCGAATTCGCCGACGGCATAACCGTGCATCTGCCGACTGTCACGCAGACCGCCATTCAGGCGCGCGCCGGTCTGCACGGTCTTGTAGGCGACTTGTGGGTAGAACTCGTTCCAGCGCTGGTGAGCCCAGCCTTTTCCCGGTGGCCGGCCTTCGGCGGACGAGCCGATGTGACGGTTGAGGAACAACTCGATCTGCGACTGCCACGGGTTACGGTCGACCACGTTGGAGAACTGGCTCGGGAACGGTGTCAGCCCCGGTTGACGCAAAAACGCATCCAGCGCCATGCCGGGTGGCGCACTGCGGGCAACGCTGTTCGGGTCCTGGGCCGGCGCCGGGCCGATGGCAGCGGGCGGAAAGCCCAACGGCGCGGCCGGGGTGGTCGGGTCGAGTTTTTCCGGGCCGAATTCTTCGAACAATACGATTTGCTGAGTGAACGGCTGGGCGCCGTACAACGGGCTCGGCTTGCCATTCGTGGGGTAATTGAAACTGGTCTGCACGGTGGGCGGCAGGATGTTTTCCGAACGCGTGGTGTTGCGCGTGCCTTTCACCCCGTCAGGCAGATCGAAGGAATCTTCGTTGGCCTCGGGCATGGTCAGGATGGCGTTGAGTGCCGCCGGCTCATCGGCCGGCTCGTCGTAGTACGCCGACGGGTCGGAGGCTTCCGGCTGGTTCTCGTCATCGATCGGGCTCGCTCGAACCCCCGCCATGGTGCCGAGGGTCAATGCCAGAAAGACGCTTAACGGCGTCAGCAGGAATAACTTGTTGGGGTAACGCGTTGCTCTGTCCATCACCAGCCGCCTCATCTAAGGAAGGGGTGATGGTGTTTTGCAATTACCTCGCCAAAGTATTAATCCCCGTTGAAACAAGCCGTTACAGACGCTGTTGGATTCCCCACTCCCCGGTGACCGGGGCCTGACACCCGCTCCTGGGGGAAGTTCACCCCAATTTACTGGATGAGCTGAAACGCCAGACGAACGGTGGTGCCCTCGCCTTCGCGACTGTCCAGGGTCACGCCGCCGCCGAAGCGCTCCATGATCCGTTTGACCAGCACCAGCCCTACGCCGAGCCCACCCTGCTTGGTGGTGAAAAACGGCCGGAACGCCATGCTGCGCTGTTCCTCGTTCATGCCTTTGCCGGTGTCACTGAGCATGACGCTGACACCTCGGCTGTCCGTTGGCTCAAGCGTAATGGTCAGCGTGCCGCCCTTGTCCATCGCCTCCAGTGCGTTAGCCAACAGGCTGTTGAGGATTTGCGTGAGTTGCACCGGTTGGCTCAGCACCATCGGCGTTTGTTGCGGATGAAACACCACGTTTACCGCGTTTTTGGCGATCTGCTGTTCGAACGCGACCAGGCTTTCATGCAGCGCCGCCACCAGGTTCACCGGTTCCGGTTCGTCGTTGAGCGGTCGCAGCGACTGCAGCAGTTCGCGCACCCACTTCGACATGCGATCGACCTGGCCAATGATGTCCTTGATGTTCTTCTGTGCCGGCCCCGCGTCGAATTCCAGGGCCAGTTCGGCGCTGGAGCGGATGGTCGCCAACGGGTTGCGCAAACTGTGCGCCACCGCCGAGGACATCTCGCCCAGCGCAACAAAGGTTTCGTTGGCGATCAGTTGCTTTTGTTGGACCGCCAACAGGATCGCCGCCCGACGCACGATCCAGTACAGCCCCAGATAAATCAGCCCGCCGCCCAGCGCCGTGGCCAGCCAGATCAGGGTCAGACCGCGCTCCATGCGGGCGATCAGGTCTTTGGGTTCCTTGTAGATCTCGACCATCGCCGTGACGTTCTTGCCATCGGCGTCGAACAAAGGAATGTAGTTCTCGATGAAGATGTATTCCGGCGGCACCACGAACTTCTGCTCTTCACGGCCCTTGTCGACGTCGTGGTAACTGGCCGAGACCGGAATCTTTTCATTGAACGCCCGGTCGAGGTCTTCATCGGCGTGAATCCGCGTACCGGTCAGCGCCGGGTTGGTCGACCAGATCACCAGACGATCCGGCGCATAAATGTTGGCGAGAATCACGTCCGGCAAGTGGGCAATGTGATCGAGAAACTCGCCTCGGGCATTGGCCCGGGCCGCTGGGTCTACGTCGGGAAAATCGTTGTCCTGGCGTGGGTCGAGCAACTCGCCCATGGTGCGGATATTGGGGATCGAGACGTGACGCACTTCCGCCGACGCGATGGCCTGAATGAACTGCGCGGTCAGCAAGGCATCGCGCTGTACGCTTTCCTCGATCACGAATCGCGTAGACACCGTCCCGAGCGCCACGGCCACCGTGCCGATCACCGCCATGCTGATCAATGAAAACCAGCGCAGCAGATTGAACGGCTGCTTGCGCGAGCCCAGCCGCAGGCTGCTCTCCTCGACCGGTAGCGATTTTGACTGCATGTTCATGGCGGCGACTTCCCGATACGTCCCTATAGGGTTATAGCCCACCGTTGGGTGATTGCCCGGATGCGGGGGGTGAACGGCCCCACGATCATCGATCTGCAAATCCGCTCTGCCGACTGAGCCCCACAATCCCCAATCCTGGGGACTGTCGCCCGATGCCCGCGCTGCAAAAAATCCCCACCCTCACTTGCCAACCCTTGCGCCACGGGCTTCTCCCGACCGTTACGGGGTCGTTGGTATGGAAGTTGTAAAGCCCCTCTGCAACTGACCCACCCCCAAGGGGCAGGCACTTCGATAGAGGGATTAACTCATGCACCCTTTACTGTCCAAAACCGCGACCGTCCTGGTCGTGAGCGCCTTGGCCCAGGGCATTGCCCAGGCCGCTCTGTTCGCCGTCGATCCCGGACCCTATGCCCCGGCGACCGGCGGATTTGCCAGTTGGTATCAGGACACCCACGGTCGTACGCTGGACCTGTGCCTGTCCAAAGCGCTCAGCTCACGCGTGCCAAGCACGCCCGGCGCCCCTTCGTACATGTGCTCGCTGATTCCGACCCCCGGTGTGTTCGACGACGCCCAGCCGATCGTCTTCCCGAGCAACTTTCCCGACGAAGCGTTCTGGTTCACCGCCGACGGCACCGTGGTCGATGCGGCCCGGGGCATCAACCTGTCCTACGGCTCGGCCATCGAAGCGGCGTTCAGCGGCGGTGATCCGGTGGAAGGCGACCAGATCAGCTTCGCCCGCATCCGCATCCGGGTCGATGTACCCACCGCCGGAACCTACGTGATCACTCACCCGTACGGCGTCGAAGTGTTCACCGTCGATACCCCCGGTCGCCGCGCGATCAACATGACCCGCGACATCGGCATCGGCAGTCCGAAAACCTACGACGGCGCGCTCAAGGGTGACGTCGGGCCGTTCCTGCGCAGCGTCAACGGGCCGTACACCGAGACCAATCCGGCGGGCGGTGCCGAACAATTCATCGGCGATCCGAACCTTGAAGAAGCGGTGACCGGAAGTCCTTTCAACACCAACTTCATCCGCATTGAAGGCCCCGGCGGCATCGATCTGCGCACCACGGTGTTTGCCGTCTCCGGCAAGTTGTCGACGGTGGTTCGGCCAACACCGCTGATCACCGAACGCAGCACCTACTCGCGCAAACCCGGCGACAGCGCCCCGGTCGCCCAACAAGACGTATTCGTCAAAGCCCCGCCTGCTCCGGCCACCGTCGCCGTCACCAGCAGCACGCCGGTGCTCAACCTCAAAGAGGCCGACAGCACCGGCAGCTGGTACGCGCAATCGCAGGTCAACCCGACCTTGCCGACCACGCTGCAAGTGACCGCCGACAACCACCTGGCCATCGCGACCAGCTCGCCGACCACCCTGCCCATGACCCTGACCGACCTGGTGGTGATCCAGCGCGCCGAGTACAGCCTGAGCTCCGGGCAACTGACGCTGGTGGCCTCGACCAGTGACGAAACCTCGCCGCCGGTACTCACCGCCACCTCCGGCAGCGGCGCCGCCATCGGTGCGCTGGGCGGTGACGGCGCAGTGAAAACCCTGACCACCGGGATCACCCCGATCCCACCGGCCAAGGTTCGGGTGACGTCGTCCAACGGCGGCAGCGATACCGAAGAAGTGGTCATCGTGCAATGAACGCTCACATGCCCAGATCCGCATCAGGAGGCATCATGAACAAGTGGCCACGCTTCGCGCTCAACGCGCTCGGGCTGACAATCTCGCTGACCGGCAGTGCGTTCGCGCAACTGGCCGCCGTCGATCCCGGCCCCTACACCTTCGCCACCGGGAAATTCCCGATGTGGTACCAGGACAACAACCTGCTGTCGATGGAGCTCTGCCAGTCCCGCGCCGCCAGCTCGCGAGTGCCGGCCGCCACCCCGCCGGCGTACATGTGCACCCTGCTGCCGGAACCGGGGATTTTCGACGACACGCTGCCGATGGTCTTCCCCGACAACTGGCCGCCGGAAGCGTTCTGGTTCCTGGCGGAAACCAATATCCCCAACAATGGCGCCGGTTTTGGTATGGACGCCTATGTCGCCGGGATCGAAGCAGCGTTCGCCTCGGGAAACCCGGTGGACGGTGATCAGCAAAGCTTCGCGCGAATCCGCATCCGGGTGAACGTGCCTGTTGCCGGCACCTACACCATCACCCACCCGTACGGTGTGGAAACGGTCACCGTCACCACGCCAGGCCGGCGGGCGATCAACATCACCAAGGACGTCGGCATCGGCGCTCCGGGCAACTTCAGCGGTGCGCTCAACGGCGCCATCGGACCGTTCCTGCGCAGCATCAACGGCCCGTACACCGAAGTGAATCCGGACACCGGCAGCATCGAAACCTTCGTCGGTGACCCGAACCTCACCGAAGCGGTGACCGGCAGCCCGTTCAACACCAACTTCGTGCGGATCGACGGTCCCTCGGGCGCCGGCTCGATTCAGACCACCCTGTTCACCGTCGCCGGCAAGGTCCTCGACAACCGTCAACAGACCCACGTCGCCCTCGATCGCGCCACCTATCGCCGGACGTCGGCCGGTGTGCGTACCGAAGTGTTCGCCAAGGCTGACAGCAGCTCGACCCTGTGTTTCCGCGAAACCCTGGCGCTGCTGCCCGGTCCACCGAAAACGCCGTGCCAGACCAGTCTGTTGGGTGACAACAACGGTCTGTTCTTCGGCCAGCGTCTGGGCAACGGGACCCTGCCATCGGTGATTGTCGTGACTGCAACCAACCCGGCCGGGACAACGCGCCCGACTTCGGTATCGGCCAAGCTCACCGACGTGGTGAAAATCCAGACCGCCCGCTACAGCTGGGCCAACCACAGCCTGCTGATCGAAGCCACGTCGACTGATGAAGTCGCCGTGCCGGACATGGTTGCCCAAGGTTACGGACGCCTGTCGAAAACCGGCACCCTGCAAAAAATCACCGTCGCCGACCTGACCCAGCCGCCGGCCACCGTCACGGTCAAATCCGCCGCCGGCGGCAGCGACACCGAGCCGGTCGTAGTGGTTGGCAACGCGCCGGACACCGGTGAAAACCAGGCGCCGCTGTCCGTCGCCGACACCGGCAGCACCAGCTTCGGCGTACCGATCACCCTCAACGTGCTGACCAACGACAACGACCCGGACGGCAACGTACCGCTGACCATCACCGCGCTGACCCAACCGGCGGCCGGCCAGGGCACCGTTGCCCTGAACGGCACCACCTCGGTGGTTTACACCCCGCCAGCCGTGGTCAACGCACCGCTGACCACGACCTTCACCTACAAGGCCCAGGACAGCAAAGGCCTGGCCTCGGTGAACCCGGCCACGGTGACCATCAGCGTCGCGCCGAACCGGCCACCGACCGCCGTCGCCGACAGTGTCGCCACATTGGGCGTGGCGATCCCGATCAACGTCCTGGCCAACGACACCGATCCGGAAGGCAACACGCCGCTGGGCGTCGCCAGCCTGACCCAACCGCCGGCAGGACGCGGCACCGTCAGCACTGACGGCACGGTGATCACCTACACCCCACCGGCCACCGTGACCACCGCTTTCACCACGACCTTCACCTACATCGCCCGGGACAGCTTCGGCGCCCAGTCGACGCCGGCCACGGTCACTGTGCAAGTGTCGCCACGGCCAGCGGCGGAAACCTTCACGATCACCACCTCGACCGTGCAGGCCCGTTCCGGCAACCGCTTCAACTGGGACTTCGCCGGCACCTCATCGGTGACCACCGGCAACACCATCACCGTGCAGGTCACCACCCCGACCGGACTGGTCACCCTGGGCACGACGACGGTACCGGTCACCGGACGCTGGCGGCTGACGTTGAACAACACGACGGTGGTGCCATCGGCCAACCCGACCGCCACCATCCGTTCGTCCCAGGGCACCGTACGCACCATCTCGGTGACCACCCTCTGAGCCCACGCCCCACCCACCCCACACCGCCTGGCGCGGAGTGGGTGGGGCCGGTCTCAGCCACGATTTCAGGATTGCGCAACACGACACACCACAGGACAACGCCATGAACACGCCGACCGCCGCCCTGCTTTGCCTGCTCGCCCTGTGCGGCGGTGCGGGCGTGCGCGCCGACGACCTGATGGAAAACGACGACCTGGCGCCCTCCGCCGACCTCGGTGAACTGCCGCCCCCGGTGGGCCAGCAAGCCCTGATCGACCAGAACGGCCAGGCCAACCTCGCGCTGCTCTCGCAGAACGGTCAGTCGCTGCTTGGAAAGATCGTGCAGTCGGGCAGCAATCAAGAGGCGTACATCCTTCAGCAAGGCAGCGACCTGATGGCGTTGATCACGCAAAACGGTTCCGGCAACGCCGCATCGATCACACAAAACGGCAGCCACAACCGCGCGCAGATTTCGCAAAACGGCAACAACAACGACGCCAGCATCGAGCAGGCCGGCACGGGGCTGCAAAGCGCCGTGACCCAGTCGGGCAACGGCATGAGCGTTTCGGTCAAGCAATATCGCTAAGCACTGCAATCATCGGAGAGTTCATCATGTTCAAACTGACGCCCCTCACCGCCGCCATCCTGGTCATGATCAGTGCCCAGGCCATGGCCGACGACAGCCTGTCCACCCAGAGCCAGGTCGGTACTGCCAACATCGCCAATGTGAAGCAGACCCAGGCCCCGTTCAGCAGCGCCACCCAGACCCAACTCGGCCAGGGCAACGACGCCGCCGCCGTGCAAGACACCGCCAGCAGCGTCATCACCCAGGACGCGGTCGGCGACTACAACGCCGCCTATGCCGAACAACTTTACGAAGACAATGGCACCATCACCCAACAACAGGTCGGCGCCTTCAACACCACCCACGCCAGCCAGTCGCTGGGCTTCGGCTCACCCAACACCGCCCTGCAACAGCAGCAAGGCACCGGCAACTTCTCGTTCGTCTACCAGGACTCGCAGAACGGCAGCGAAGGCAAGACCTTCCAGTTCGGTGACAGCAACGAAGCCAACATCGAGCAACTCTATGAAGGCAGCGGCAACAGCTCGGTGATCACCCAATACGGCACCGCCAACTACGGCACCGCCGAACAGGTCACCCACAACGGCGGGCAGATCGGCATCAACCAGGCCGGCGAAAACAACTACGGCTACGCCGACCAACGCAACGGCACCGGCGGCAACATCACCATCAACCAGTTCGGCAACCTCAACGGCAGTGAAATCTGGCAAGACTCGCAACTGGCCAGCCAGGCCACCGTCAACCAATACGGCGACAGCAACGAAACCGTGGTCGACCAGAGCTTCGGCGAAAACAACACCGCTGCCGTCACCCAGGTCGGCAACACCAACGCCATCTACGCCGACCAGTTCGAGTCGGTCAACTCGACGCTGTCGCTCTATCAAGCCGGCAACGGCAACGTGCACTACACCTACCAGAGCGGCGATGGTCACACGCTCAACGCCACCTCAGTGGGCAACGACAACAAGGTCTACGCCAGCAACTGGAAAGGCCCGCAACACGGCGGCCAGTTCGGCAGCAACCAGCGTGCGACGGTCAATCAGGCGGGTAACGGCAACATCGCCAGCTTCACCCAGGACGGCGTCGGCCACATCATGACCACCAATCAGACTGGTACCGGCAACAAGACGACTGTCAGTCAGGCTGATTCCTACAACGAGCTGTACTTCGATCAGAACGGCAGCGACAACATCCTGATCTCCGATCAACGCGGCACCACCAACCTGGCCCAAGGCACCTCGAACGGCACGGGCAACAGCACCGAGTTCGACCAGTCCGGCACCGGCAACCAGGCGTACACCGCGCAGCTGTATGGCAGCGACAACATGATCACCGTGAAACAGGCTGACACCATGAACGTGGCGTACGTGACCCAGGGCGGGACCGGGAACATTGCCAATGTGGATCAGAGCGGGATGACACAGACGGCGAATATTCAGCAGTTCGGGTCGGCTAACCAGGCGACGGTTTTGCAGCAGTAAGGGTTGAGTGTTGGAAAACCGCGATCTGTTGAGGGTCGCGGTTTTTTTTGCGCTGAAGCTTGAGTTGCGTCCTACGGAAAACGGAGCGTTTTCAGAAAATCGGGGACTTTTCTGACGAATTCTGGCGGTTGGCCGTCGGAAGTGCAGGCTCTAGGATTTGCCGCGACAACTTGATCCCCATGGAGCTTGGCCAACATGCAATTCATCCAGACAGCGACGACAGCGATACCCGGAGGTTCCATGATCGACCCACTGTGCCCGGTTGTTTCGGATATTGATCCTGAGGAACAGTCTGCTAGTTATGATCGTTGGTTTAGGGCCGAAGTACAGGCCTCTCTCGATGATCCGCGTCCGAACATCCCGCATGACCAGGTGATGGCCGAGATACATGCCTTAATGGAATCAATGCGCAAAAGGGCTGATGCTAATTGAGATTAAATATGCGACTTATAGCGGCTCGAGCCTTCTTGCCGTCTGCCTCGTAAAGCCCATGCAACAAAGCCTGATCGGTTAACCGATGGAGGCGGAAATGGTTGTAGAAGGCTTGTCCCAATCGCTGATTATCAAAGGAACCCATTTCCCACAGGCCCAAGAATTCTGCATAGGTAGCGCTGTCGATTTCCAGTAGTGGTGAAAGGTCCATGCGCTCCTCAAAAATAGTTAGTCGTCAGGAAGCAGTAGAGTAGCCAAAATCGGCATTGCGCTTTTCTACTTTTCACATTGCCAACGCAAAGCACTCACCCCGCCTCATGCTTTCTTCGTTTGTCCTCCATCAGGGCCGACATTTCAGCCATCACCTGCGCATTCGGAATGCTGGGTCGTGGGTCATCGATTGAAGCCTGTACTTTGGCAATCAACCAGCGGTCGTAACTGGCGGCCTGCTCTTCGCTTTCAAAGTCTGAAACGATTGGGGAGATCAGGGGATCCATGGTGACTCCAGTTTGAATGTGAAAAACGCGACCCATTGCTGGGCCGCGTTTTTTATTGGAAATGTGCTGGATCAGTCCTTCAGCTCGACGTGATCCAAGGCCTGATTTACGGCCAGCTCACTCAACATGAGGATCTGTGCGATTCCCAGCGCGGTCTTGCGGTGGGCGGGGTCGAGGGTGGCGGCGAAGTTGTTGAGCATTTCGCTGGCGGAGCCCAGGGACTCGCAGGCGTTGGCGAGCAGGGATTCGGTGTTGTAGGCCGGGTTGGCGAGGTACATAGGGGCGGGTTCGTTGACGCTGCCCATGATGTGGGCGCCGGGGCAGAGGTAATGGTCGAGTGCGCGTTCGGCGGCTTCGTGGAGTTTTTTCGAGTTGATGGAGGTGTATGGGGAGGTTGGGTCGGTTTCGAGACTGGCCTGGTTTTCGGGTGGGTTGGGTGTTGGTTTCTTCATGGTCATTTCGTCCTCATTGATGGTTGCAGCCGGCCCAATCGACTTCCAGGAAGAATGGGTGGCAGCAGTACGCGGGCTGGAAATCCGGGGAGAACGCGACCCGGCAGACATAAATGTCTCCCGCGCACAGCCGCCATAACAGCGTGCACACAATGAAGGTGCGCAAGCATACGTTATGAAAAGCGATTTCGCTTTCTCGCACATCCGGGTTTCCAGACCCGATCGCTGAATTGGCAGCGACCGAAACAGGCTAGAGCCCGCGCGTCCGACGGACAACCTGAAAACCTTGTGGGAAGGATCGTTAAAACAGACACAACTTTTAAACATTCGAGAATGGGACGCGGAGCGTCCCGGGCTGCATTCCCACGCGGAGCGCGGGAACGATCAAAGCAAAAGCAGTCCGCTTTCTGCTTTCTGCTTTCTGCTTTCTGCTTTCTGCTTTCTGCTTTTCGCCTCTCACCACTCAACACGATGAGCGTTAGCTCGAGTAAAGCTTTTGACGTGCCGGCCCCATCGGCAGGCTGAGTGGAGGGATTTATCCGGGGGTGGGAGCGCAGCGACCGTTCGACGAAGTCGAACACATCGAGAGGAGGTGCAGCGAAGCAAACCGGAGGCGATGCCCCCGGATGAATCCCGGAGCGAAGGAACCCCGAGCCCCAGCGAGGGGCCGAACGCCGGGGCCCAGACCTTTGGTTCCTTTGGGGCGTTTGCCAAAGGGACTCGCCGTAAGGGCGAAACCGCCAGCGGCAACACCCAAAAAAACGGATATTCACCCAAACCACCCAGAGAACCTGGTCGGCCCAAAGGCCGCCACGTTCACTCCGACTCAGGATCCACCTTGTTCTGAGTCAAATACCGATTCAAAGTCTCATCCCCCGCAGGCGAAGAATTATCCCCCGCCACCTGCCACAACCGCCGCTCAATCCCCTGCGCCAGCAAATGCCCCACCGCCGCCTCAATCGCCGACAACACACACAACTGAGCCGGCTCATTCGTCGTATACCCCGCCTCAGCCTCAAGCAACTTCTTGAACTCGATAAACTTGAACACCCCGGCACTGCGTGCCACCGAATAAATCGTCTTGCTGGTCATCACATTCGCCAACACCTGCCCGCTGCGCACATCCACCGCGCGCAAATTCACAGTCACCTGATCCACCCGGTACTCACGGGACAGATCAATCCCCAGATACCGCGCCCCTTCTCCGCCACTGCGCACATTGGTGTCGTAAGCGATGATCCCGCCCTCAAGCATCATGTTCGCCGCCTGCAACGGCGGCAGTTCAGCCTGGATGTTCACCGGCGTATTGGGCTTTTTCTGCGACGCACGAATGATCTTGCGTTCGGTCAGCAGGTTCTGCAGCCCTTCACGCTCAAGCACCACAAACCAGCCACTGGCCTGCAAGGCATCCATCAACATCGACGCCGCACCCTGGGTGACGCTGGTGGAAAACGAACTGGCCGGGGTCGGCTTGTACTGTCCGGTCTGGTCACGGAAGCCGTACACCACCGCCATCAAGCGGCCCTTGGGTCGCGGCATTTTCAGCAAGTCGTAGTAGGTCGAGGCCCTGGGGGTCAGGGTCGGAGTGTCGGTGTCCTGCTCGGCCGACATCGGCTCACGCAGACCACACCCTTGTAATGCCGCCAACATCAGCCCTAGCGCTATTATTTTTTTCATGTCCATCACTCCCCGGAACCGTCATCCCGTCATGGGTTGAGGCCGTTTACCTGAATTTCGGAAACCTCGCCGCTCGCTCGGTCGGTCACTTCAATCGTGAGTGCCCCGGAGTCGTCGACGACGTTGACGATAAAAGCGTCGGTGGACAGGCTCCCCGTGTTGCCGGTGGAGATGTTGTCCAGCAGTTGCCCCAGCAACCGTGACTGCAATTGACTGGTGAAACGTTCGAGCGCCGAAGTGCCGGCCACCGTCGTACGTTTCTTGAGGTCCGGATCGTCGTAATCGTTTTGCGCCTGGGCGTTGTTGAGCAGCCAGGTGCCGTTGAGCGGGTTGCCGCCGAACGACGGGTTGACCGGTGTGTAGACCAGCTCGGTGGCCTGGACGGCGGCGGCGCTGGCAAGCCCGATCAACAACCCCGAGATCCAGAATCCGCGGCGCCGTGAGAACGTTGTCGTGTTCATAGTTCGTCCTTCTCAAGGTCGGTGGTGTCCTGCAACAAGGCTTCCAGCTTGCGCCGGACGACCTCCAGTCGAACCGAGTCGGCGGCCTCGTAGGCCTCGTCCTTCAGTTCTACGGTGTTCGGCGGCAGGAAGCGCCGATACACCAGGCGTTGCTGATATTCCACGGTCACAAGGCTGCCCCAGCGCGCGTCGGGGCGCTCGCGCACCACCAGGTTGAAATCCATCGGGCTGGTGTCGCGCAGGCGTTCGCTGAACGAGTAGTAAAAGTCGTGGCCGATGTGCGAGATCGTGTCGTCGACGATGAAGCCCATCATTTCGTCTTCCTCGGCGGCGCTGGCGCAGCACGCCACAGCAGCGAGGATCAACGCGCACCACCACGGACGGCTCATGGCTGCAATGCCTGCGGCAGGGCCGACTGGCCTTTGACCGGGGATCCGTTGCCAGGGCCGGTGCCATCGAGAAAGGCTTTCTCGGCCACGAACTGCCAGTCCGAATAACGCTGCATGCCTTCAAAATCCGACCACTGCGACGGGAAGTCCGCCTGTTTCAACGGCACCTCGGTAGACGGACTGTTGATCCCGGTGATGCGCCCGTCGAAGCCCCGTTGCAGCGCCCATTCACCGCCGCCAATCGGGTCCGGGTAGAGCTGGCGCAGGTGATGCCGTGGCTCAGGAAAACGTTCGTCCTGTAGCAGGTCGGCCAGATCTTTCGGGTACTGCGCCAGCCCCGGTGAACTGCGGTAGTAGCTGCGCAGCGCCTGGGCGTATTGAGTGCCGACCCACAGCAGTTGCTTCTCGCGATCGCGCCGCGAAACCGTCGACCACAGCTCGCCGGCACTGGCCAGGCCCATGCCCATGATCACGATCAGGAACAGCACGCCCAGGTAGGTGAACCCACCCTGCTCCGCGCGCTTACCACTCGGAATACTGGCTGCCATCACGCGCCCTCCCGGTAGCACCGCTCTTGATATCCGCCACGCCGCCCGCCACACCTTCCGGCGGTGCGACGAGCACCCACTGGTCATTGCGTTCAGTGATCGGGTCCAGTGGCGCGTTGCGCAGGTAACGCTGTTCGACCAGTTGCTCGATGGAATCGGGATAACGCCCGGTGTCGCCGTAGTAGTGATCCAGCGCCTCGCGCATGGCCGACAGGCTCTGGTGCAACGTGGTCTCTTTCGAGGCCTCGAGGCTGTTGAAGTAGCGCGGCAAGGCGATGGTCATCAGGGTCGCGATGATCGCCATCACCACCATCAGTTCGAGCAAGGTAAAACCCTTTTCCCGGCGCATGAGAGTCACCACTCGCGGTAAGCGATGCCGTTGAGGCCACGGCCCTTGGCGTGGGAGTAGACGTCGAACACGTCTTCACCATCGCGCGGGTTCTGGGCTGAACTGTCGTAGGCCCGCAAGCCCCAACCGCCGTTGTCGTCACGTTTGGCCGGCACCAGCGGATCGCGGGGTATCCGGCGCAGAAAGTAGAACTTGGCACCCTTGGCACTGCGCACATCGCGCACGCCTTCGACCAGCACCTTGAGGTTCGGCGGGTAACCGCTGCTGTTCAGCGACTTCTCGATGTAGCCGGCATCGAAGGCACGCTTGTAGGCGTCAATGCCATCGCGAATCTGATACAGCGCGGTGCGCAGTTCCTGCTCCTTGCCACGCCGAACCAGGGTCTCGGTCAGCGGCGCGGCCATGCCGGCCAGCAGGCCGATCAGGGCCAGCGTCACCACGACTTCGATCAAGGTAAAACCGCGCTGGGAGGCGTTCATGATCAAGGCTTCTCGACAGTGACACGAGTGGTTGCCACGGCGGCATCACCGATGGCCCGAGGCTGCGCGGCAGGCGTTGGCATCACGAAGTTCTGCGAGCGATCCGGTGCCTGGATGTGCATGCTGGTTTCGGTGCCGGTCGGGAATTCCATGTCCGATGGGCTCTGGTACGGCAGGTTGCGCACGATCCGTGGGGTGATCGACAGCACCAGTTCCGATTTGCCGATGGTGTCCTTGTTGCTGCCGAACAACCGGCCCAGTCCAGGAATGTCGCCAAGCCCAGGAATCTTGTTGCCGGTGGCGCCATGATCGTTGCGCACCAGCCCGGCAAGGATCTGCGTTTCGCCGTCGTGCAGGCGCAGTGAGGTCTGGGCGTTGCGGGTATCGACCTGCACCGGGATCGTGCCCTGGCGGGTCGGTTCCAGCGGCGTGGCGTTACTCACTTCCAGGGCGATCTTGATCGCCACTTCGTTGTTCAGGTGCACCGTTGGAGTCACTTCAAGCTTCAGACCGACATCCAGATAAGTGACGCTTTCGGTGATCACCGGCCCTTGCGTGGACGGCACCGACGTGGCGCTGATGATCGGCACGCGCTGACCGATGTGAATACGCGCCTGCTCACGGTTACTGACGCGGATCACCGGGCTGGCGAGGGTGTTGATGTCGTTGTCCTGTGCGTTGATCTTGGCCTGCGGCGATGGCCCGATCGAGATGCGGTCGGAGTTGATGCCCTTGAGCTGGCCCAGCAGCGTGACGGGCGAACCGTCACTGTTGAGCACGCCGAAGGTGCTCGGCCATTGCAGGCCCAGATCGAGAATGCGCTGGGTGGCGACCTCCATCACTTCCACTTCCAGCACCACTTCGGGGTTGGACTGATCCTGGGATTGCAGGAGTTTCTCGGCCATGCGGATCGCGTCTTCGGTGTCGCGCATGGTCAGGGTGTTGAGGCGTTCATCGACGAAAACGTCGCGGGTCTTGAGCATGGTCTTGATCATGTTCAGCGCAGTGTTGGCGTCGATGCTGGTCAGGTAGAAGGTGCGCATCACCAGCTCTTGATAGTCCTTGAGCTTCTGCGGCGAGTCCGGGTAGATCAGCAAGGTGTTTTCATTCACCACTTTCTGGTGCAGCTGGTTCTGTTGCAGCAACAAGGCCACCGCGTCTTCGATACGCACATCACGCACGAAGATCGTGGCTTTCATGTCCGGGCGCAGGTCCTTGTCGAAAATGAAATTCAGCCCGGCGACCTGGGACAGCACTTCGAAAATGGTCTTGAGGTTGGCGTCGCGAAATTCCAGGGTCACCGGGCGGTCGAGCCGGGTGCGCAGTTGCGGGTACTGGATGACGTTACGGCTCTGCACCAGACGGATGTTGCCTTGCAGCTCCAGTGCTCCGTCGTTTTTCGGGTCGAGTTCGAGGATCTGTTTGACCTGCCGGTCGGCGCCGTAAATATCGCCCCGACGCAGGTCGCCACGGGCCAGCTCGAGTTTCTCGTCCATGCTGCGCAGGTAGTCGAGTTGGCGCAGAGCATCCTGAGCGCGGCGGTTGTTCGGTTCGATGGTCAGCACCCGGCTGTAGGCCAGGCGTGCGTTGGCGAAGTCGCGGCGAGCACGATCGGTGTCGCCCGAAGTCAGCAGCGCGGTGATCGCCTTGGCCCGGCTGCTGTTGAGCAGCAGGTGCAGTTCGGTGTCGCGAGGGTTTTCCCGCAAGCCTTCCTGGATCCGGGCCAGGCCCGCCTCGTACTGGCCCTGCTCGATCAGGTCAGCGGCTTCCTTATTGGCAACCTGCGCGGTGCTGCACGCAGCCAGCCCGGCGCACAGGCCAAGGCTCATCAGCAAACGGGATCTGTTCATTGCGTACTCCCCACAGACAAGGTCTGCGACAAATGCAGAGGCAGGTAGACCAGGCTCAATTCCAGATCGGAAATGCCGGTGATCTTCCAGGTGTCGTCGATCACATCCCCGTTGCGCACGACGTAGATTTTTTCGCCGTCCTGCAAAAACACCTGCAGGTCGCTGCGGTCATGCAGGCGTCCGACGAACTGGAACGGCACCGGTGGCAGGCTCGGGGCTGGCACCACCGGGGTCAGGTTGACGGGTTGTTCGGTGACGGTGGCCAGAGTCGGCGCGGCCTTCCAGGATTTGGCGGCGAACAGGTCGCCGGCCGGGCTCAAGTCCTTGATCGGGGCTGCGCCAGCCTTGGCGCTGCTGGCCGGTAAAGCGCCACGGGCGGTGGCTTTGGCCGGGGTCGAGACGGCGACGTCAGTGGCGTCCGCGTCGTCGCTCGGCGAAAAATATTCGGGCAACCAGGCCAGCGCCGCCGCCACGCCGAAGAACGCCACCCACCCTGTTACGCGCTTGGTGTTCATCACGACCTCGACAGGTAAAGGGTCATACGGATCCGGCCGCTGAGGTCGGTGTCGGCGATTTTCTTGCGTTGAAACTCGACATCTTCCACCACCACCGCCGGCAACTGGCCGAGCAAGGCATGCAGGAAGCGGCGCAGTTGCGGATAGCTGCCACGCACCGGCAACAGGATCTGGTAGCGCGCCAGATGGGTCTTGGGATCGACGCCGAGGGCGTATTCGCCGCGCGCCAGGGTGATGTGCTCCTGCGCGGCCAAGGCGTAGATGCGGTCGATGGCGACGGTGGCTTGCGGCTGGGCCGGCAGCTTGTTGCGAAAATCATCGAGCTGACGCTGCGGCACCACCGGCGGCGCAATGCTGCCGTCCTCGACCTTGGCCAGGTATTCGGTGGCCTCCTGGGTTTGCTGGCTGAGCTGTTGCAGCGATTGCCAGCCCGGCAGCAAACCGCCGAGTGCCCAGGCAAGTGTGACAAGCAGCAGCGCCAGCCCGGCCAGACCCGGAACGCCGAGGCCTTGCAGGTATTCGTGGACGATCAGTCTAGGGATTCGCATCGCCCATCTCCCAGGTTGCCGACAGGTTGAACTGCACCGGTTGCTCCGGCGATTTGACGACGATTTCATGGCTCAGCAGCGACACGTCGGACAGCTCGTCACTGGCCTCCAGCCGTTTGTGGAAATCCAGCATCGCTTGCAGATCCCGCGCCTCGGCGCTGATCCGTACCTGCCCCTTGCGCGCATCCG
This sequence comes from Pseudomonas sp. FW215-R2, assembly GCF_058789255.1. Lineage (NCBI taxonomy): Bacteria > Pseudomonadati > Pseudomonadota > Gammaproteobacteria > Pseudomonadales > Pseudomonadaceae > Pseudomonas > Pseudomonas sp. FW215-R2. The sequence goes on along the minus strand of NZ_JBYTBO010000028.1, from coordinate 17,946 downwards.
GGGTCAGGGTCAGCAACGCGATGTCGTCGCGCGGCATGGCTTCGAGCATGGCGAACAGGCGTTCCCAGGGGCGACGCAGTTGCTGCGAGACCTTGCGCATTTCGGCAAGGTTCTGCGCCTGCTCGCGGGTCTCGGCCGGGCTCAGGCTGGTCTTGGCACCGCTGTCCCCAGTGAGCTGACGCTGGGTGTGCTGCAAGTGACCTTGCTGCTGTTCGGCCTGATCGCCGAGGTGCTGCTGCACGCCGAAGCACACCAGCGCGAGGATCACGCCACCGCCGAGCAGGCTCCAGCCCAACGGGCCGGAACGCGGACGGGGCTGGAAGTCGAGGTTCAGGGCGCGCATCTCAGGCCACCGCCCGGGACATGACGTACAAGGCGTCACGCACGGTCATCGAGTCATCTTCGAGGGTGCGCAAGTGCACCCCCGCCACATCCGGTTGCGCATCGAGGCGCGCCGGGGCGTGCAGATAAACGTTGAACGCGCGTTCGCTGGTGGAGGCTTGCAGTTGCCGTTCGCGACCGATCAAGGCACTCAATGCCACGTCACTGTCGCTGCCGCCCACCGAGCGCACCGACGCCCAGCGCCCTTCCCTTGCCAGCAGCAACACGCTGCGTTGCGGCTCGGCGACCACGAACAGGAAGTCGCCAGCGTCGAGGCTTTTGTCGAAGCGGTTGAAGGCGCTCATCAGGTACGGCTGCACCGAACGCAGACGCAGGTTGCGACCGCTGACCAGGGTGCGCAGGCGTTCCAGCAGATCCTGCGGCAAGGCGCTGGCGATCCGGTCGTGACCAGCCGGCTCGGCTGACAGCACCAGACTCCAGGGTTGCGTCGGTACACCAAACAGGTCTTCGAAACACAGTTGGGCGAAGCCGCGCAGTTCTTCAGGGCTGCTGATCTGCTCGCTCCACGGCACCAGGCAGAAACGGCTGAAGTGCCCGGAGATCACCACGTTCAGCTCGGAACCTGCGCGAGCATGTTCGCCGAGCAGACGGTCGAGGGTGTCCAGCGCCACCGTGTAGCTGTGGAAGCCTTCGTCGATGTAGCCGACGCTGCCCAGCCACAGGGTGTCGCTGCCCCGGCGCTGGCCGAGGCCGACACCGCTGGCGCCGAGCACGGCGATAAATTGATCACGCGATAAAAGTGACACGATTGATCTCCTCCAGCGTGGTCCGACCGTGCTCCACCAGCTCCAGCGCCGATTCGCGCAACAGGCGCAAACCACGGGCGCAGGCCAGGGCTTTGATCTGGGTGATGGGTTGGCGCTCGACAATCATTTGCCGCAGTTCGTCGTCCAGGTGCAGCAGTTCGGCAATCGCCGTGCGCCCGCGATAACCGCTGCCCCGGCAGTGGCCGCAGCCCTTGCCGTGGACGAAGTGGTAATGGCCGACCTTGTGCGGGTCGAGGCCTGAAGCGCGCAGTTCTTCATCGCTCGGGGTGGCCGGTGCGCTGCAACTGCTGCACACCAGACGGATCAGGCGTTGCGCGAGAATCGCGTTGAGCGCCGAGACCAGGCTGTAGGGGTCGATTTCCATTTGGGTGAAACGACCGATCACGTCGAACACGTTGTTGGCGTGGATGGTGGTGAACACCAGGTGCCCGGTGAGTGCCGATTGCACGGCGATCTGTGCGGTGTCCGGGTCGCGGATCTCGCCGACCATGATCTTGTCCGGGTCGTGGCGCAGGATCGAGCGCAGGCCACGGGCAAAGGTCAGGCCTTTTTTCTCGTTGACCGGAATTTGCAGCACGCCGGGCAGCTGATATTCCACCGGGTCTTCGATGGTGATGATCTTGTCCACACCGTGGTTGATCTCGGTGATCATCGCGTACAGCGTGGTGGTCTTGCCGCTGCCGGTGGGGCCAGTCACCAGCACCATGCCGTAGGGTTCGGCGGCCAGACGCCGCAGCTGGCGCAGGGTTTCGTCTTCAAAGCCCAGCGCCTGCAACTGCACGCCGCAGACCTTGTCGGCCAGGTCCTGTTTGTCCAGTACCCGCAACACCGCGTCTTCGCCGAAGATGCTCGGCATGATCGAGACACGGAAGTCGATCTGCCGGCCGCTGATGCCGATCTTGAAGCGACCGTCCTGGGGCACGCGTTTTTCGCCGATGTCCAGTTCGGCCATGACCTTGACCCGGGAAATCACCTGTTCGGCGAATTCGCTGCCCTGGATCTTGCTGATGTTGTTGAGCACGCCGTCGATCCGGTACTTGATCACCAGACCGTTGCCGGTGGTGCCGAGGTGGATGTCGCTGGCGTGCATTTTCAGCGCGTCGTAGAGGGTCGAGTTGACCAGTTTCACCACCACGCTCGAGTCTTCGCTGATGCTGGTCAGCGACAGGCTTTGCAGGGTGTCGACCTCGCTGCCGGCGTCGGCCTGGGCGTTGAGCGATTCGACGGCATGGAAGCTTTCTTCGTGGCGGGCCAGATAGGCCTTGAGGTCGTCGGCGTGCACCAGATACAGCGGCGCGCCGTGCAGGCATTCGTCGATCCAGGCCAGGCGCGAAGTGTCGAAGGGGTCAGCGAACACACCGATGACTTCATCGTTGTGCCGCAGCAGGATGAATTCACGTTTGAGGCATTGCGCGAGGGTGACCCGGTCGAACACCGGGGTCGCCATAAACAGGGTGTCGGTGTCGAGCACCGGGTAATGCAGGGTGGCGCCGAGGCTGGCAATGAACGGCATCGGCGCCAGTTCGCAAAGGACGTTGAGTGCGTCGAGCACCCGTTCCCCGGAGGTGCTGGCCCGCGCCCGGGCCTGGGCCAGTTGTTCACTGGAGAAGCGTGTCGGGGCACACGCAGGCTGCAACGCTTCGACGACAACGGACAGACGTTCCATGGCTTGCTCTCCAACACCCGGGGCTTGAGGCCCTGACGGCGCGGGAGGCGAGTTCGGCGAGTGCCGGAACGTCTATCGCGCCATTACTCCCCGGTGAGCATTTGATCGTCGTCCGGTGCCATGGCCTCCGACCGGTTTCGTCGGCGGTCCGCCAGCACCCAACTGCCATCGTACAACTGCAACGGGAAGCTCTCGGTCCTGCTCTGGCGTCGTTCGACGAACCCTTCGGACGGGCTCGCACCGGGTTTCGCTTCGCGCTGGATCCCCAGAAGGTCGCAGACAGCTCGGGCCAGTTCCGCCAGTGGAAACGGTTTGAACAGGATGTGACTGACCCCCAGTTGCCGCGCCCGCTCACAGACTTCAGCGGTCGGGTGACCCGTTATCAGCACGAAATGACACGTCCTGTTCTGGCGGACCGCGTCGAGCACCTCGAACCCTTCCATATCGGGCAAGCGGTAATCGAACACCAGCACGTCGGGAGCGAAGGTCTCGGCCTGACCGATTCCGTCTGCGCCGTCATGTGCAATCCGGACATCCAGCCCTTGCGCCGACAGATAATCCTGAAGGTTCTGTGCAAGCAGCTGTTCGTCTTCGACAACCAGTACTTTGTTAACCAAGGTCTACTCCTTGCAGCGACAGATCCGGCCTTTTCAAATCAACTGCCCGATCCTGCTGGAGTGCGCCTCACAAGAGGTAACGCACACTTCATGCCAGGCCGAGTGCCGGTAAATTGATGTCTTCATGTCCTTGAATTTGATGACAATGCCCGCTCGTCCCGGTACCCCGTTCCCCAGAAACGGGGAAGCACCTGAATGGGCATCGAAGCCATTCCCCACTATTGGGGGGGAACCTTCAATCGTCGTCAATTCGTTCGATCCTGTTCTGCGCCCGCAATTGCGCGAGCACCTGGCGACGAGCCTGGACCTGTTGCTGTCGGGCACGCTGTACCCGGACTGTTGCAAGCCCCTGCATCTGTGGGACATCGGCTGCCTCCAAGTGGTTCTGCAAATAGATCAAATGCCAGCCGAATGGCGAGCGAACGGCATCGCTGGCGAACGTTGCTCCCTCAATCACAGAGGCGCGCATCTGCATCAAGCGTAGACGCGCCGCCGCGTCTGTGGCGGCATCGGCGTCCGGTGCTACCCGAACCAGCAGATGCCGAGCCTGCAAGGTGTTGGCGCGGATCAACGCGGCGAACATCTGCTGCGCCGCCAGTTCACGTCGGGTGTACTCGGTGAACGAAGCTTCGTCGAACCCCGCATCTTGCAAGCGCCGCAGGAAGTTGTCTCTGCCGCCGATGGCGACGCGAATCTGTTCGACCTGTTGCTGCACCGCTTGATCGTCCACCTTCAGGCCACGTTTTTGCGCCTCCTGCCACAGCAGTTCCTTGTCGATCAGCGTGTCCAGCGCGGCCTGGCGCAGCTGTTTATAGGCCTTTGGACTGCGGATGCTCGCGACGGCGCGGCCCCGGTCTTCCAGGTATTCGGCGAAAAACCGTTCCAGACGATACTCGGAAATCACCTCGCCGTTGACCCGCGCCGCCACCGGTTCCGTATTGGCGAACGCGATCGGCAACCAGCATGCCAGCAGCCACAACACGCTTTTGAGCTTCATGATCAAGGCCTCCGTTCAGGGGCTCGCGAGAATCGGTTTGTAGGGCGCGACCAGATAGAAGCGCTGATCGGGCAAGTCCACGGTGACCACATGCGCCCCGCTCAGGCCCGATCGTCGTCCGGGGCCAAAGCTGAGGCGCGGGGTCAGGCCCGTGTCGAAGTCGTGCAGGCCTTCGAGGGCCGCCACCATTTTTTCGCGGCTGGCGTCGCGCCCGGCCTGCTTCATGGCTTCGCTGAACAGCAGCATCGAGGCATAGGCGCCGACTTGCAGCACCGCATGCTGCGCGCCGAGGCCCTGATGTTCACGCAGCAGGGTCAGGGCCATGCGCCCGGCCTGGGTCCAGTCGCTGGGCACAAAGGGATAGGCCAGGAATACGCGCCGGGAAAAGCCCTCGGGCACTTGCAGCAGGTCGCCCGCCACCTGGCCCGACGTCGCGAACAGGTACGGCACTTGCCCGGCATGTTGCAGCCCCGCCGCCAACCGACTGAAACCACTGCCGCTGCCCAGGTAGAACACCGAGCGTGAGCCCAGCGGCAAGGCATCCGCTGCCGGGTCGTAGGCCTGCATTCGGACATTTTTCCAGCCGTGATCCTGCAAGTATTGCCCCAGCGCCTGCGCAGCCTGCACCTGGATCGGGTCGTCGGGATAGGCGATCAGCGTCGGCCCTTGCAGCACTTTCAGGCTGGCGGTGGCGTAGTCGGCCAGGGCGATCAACTGCTCGCGCAATCCCGGCAGCGGTTCGAAAATCTGCGCACTGGCCTGCACCGAGCCCATCAAGGACAGCGGCCCGATCAGGGGCAGACCGGCGTGTTCCAGACGTGGCGCCAGTTCGTTGTCCAGCGCCGGGGCCAGCGGGGCGATCAGTGCAAAGACCTTTTCCTCATCGATCAGCCGTTGCAGAGCCTGCTCGGCGCTCGCGCGGTCCGGACCGGGATCGACCACGGTCAGGCGCAGTTGCCGGCCATGAATACCGCCCGCCTGATTGATCCGCGCCACGCTGCCGTTGAGCACCGCCGCCACCGTGGCGCCCTCCTCGGCCAGCGGCCCCTGGCTCGGCAGCAAAGTGCCCAGGTGCAAAGTCTGGTCATCGAGACCCGGATCGCGATCATCGGCCAGGCGTTTGAGATAGGCAGTGAGGTTGCGCTGATCCTTCATCGACAGCAGAAAGCGCGGCATGCTCGGATCGAGCCGATTGTTGCCGGGGTCACGCCCCTCCTGAATCACCCGCGCCAGACTGCTGTCGGTGTAGGCCGGGTAGTTGCGGCCATTGATCTGTTGCTGACCGTGGAGGCTGGTCAGCCGCGACCAGTTCAGCTCCGGTGGACGCACGCCGCCTTCGGGTCGGCCGAGACCATCGGCACCGTGGCAGTTGGCGCACGGCAGGCTAGTGGCCGGCAGCAACACGTCCGCCGCACCGACCCGCGCCATGATCGCCTCGCCGCTGGCCGACAGGCCTTCGCGGTACAGGCGCTTGCCGGCGCTTTCTTCAGCGGTCAGCGGCAACGCGGCCGCGCCGAGGCTGGCGCCAGCGAGCAGGATCAAGGCGAGAACGCGGCGCAGGTTCATGGCGCGGACTCAGCGGCCGGCCACGGGCATTGTCAGCAGTTGCAAGCGCTGGGCAATGGCGGCGGCCGGGGCGTCGGGACGGATCTTGCTCCAGCGTTTGTTGGCGACATCGCCGACGATCAACTGGGTCGAGTGCTGCTCCGGCGTCGGCACGATCTGGCCGATGCGACCGAGCACCAGATCCATCTGCGCCTTGTCGCCGGTAAGGAAAAGCCAGTGAGGGTCATCGGCACCCTGCTTCAAGGTGTAAGCCTTGAGCACCGCCGGCGTGTCGCGCAGCGGATCACTGGTAAGGGAAATGAAAGTGATGCCGTCGGCCTTGTCGCCCAGCAGCTCGCGGACTTCCTTGAGCTTGCGGGTGATCAGCGGACAGGCGTCGTTGCAACTGGTGAAGATCACGTTGAGCAGCACCACGCGGTTTTGCAGCGCGTCACTGTAGAAACGCTGGGTGACGCCGTGTTGATCCAGCAACGGCGTGTCGGTGAACCAGGTTTTCGCGTCATGAGTACCTTTGGCCGGCGCGGCGGCCACCGTCGCCGGGGCCTCGGGCGCGTGGCCTTCGTGGGCAAAGGCCACGTTGCCGAGAATCCAGAAGCACACAGTCAGGCTGATCCAGTCGAGCATTCTCATGGCTGTTGCTCCATGGCAATCGCGGTGTGTTTGGCGTGGGTGCGCAGGCCGCTGAGTTTTTCCACTTCCTTGGCCAGCAACGCCGGGTCGGTGAAACCGTAGTAGCGCATCCAGTGGCGGCTGTTGCCGTCACCGACGAGGATCAGCGGCTGGTGGTTCTTGAAGTCACCGCTGAAACTACCGAGGCCCTTGAGCGTGGCGTTGATCGACTGCGGCGAACCGGTCAGCCAGCTCCAGCCCGGCCCACGCTGGAAAGAGCGGGCGTAATCCAGCAGGCGTTTCGGGTCGTCGCGCTGCGGGTCGATGCTGATCGACACCAGTTGCACTTCGCCGCCGACCCGCGAACCCAGCTGTTTCTGCACCTTGCCCATGATCGACGAGACCACCGGGCAAACCGTGGTGCAGCTGGTGTAGATGAAACTCATGACGACGATTTTGTTGTGCACCAGATCCTGTTCCAGGCGCACGGTCTTGCCGTTCTGGTCGAGCAGCGGCACGTCGACGAATTTGACCTGGGTGTGTTCCTGGGTGCTGGCGGCCGGTGCCTTGTGCCCCGCGTGTTCGTCCGCCGAATGGGCTCGGGCCTGATGGATGCCGGCGGCCAACAGGCACAAGGTCAGCAGGCCGGATGATGCGAATCGGTTCATGGCGTTGTCCTCGTCACTGAGTCTGACCGGGCAGCACCCGGACACTGGCAAATGTCTTGTCGTCGAAACCCGCGCCCAGCGATGCCGCGCGCACATGCAGGTACCAGGCGCCGCTGCGGTCGAGGGTCACCGGGGCTTCGTACACACCATCGGCGACTTCCAGCGCCGCCACCTCTCGGGGTCGCGATGTCGGCGCGAGGAAGTAGCGCAACTGCACGTCTTTCACGCCGCTGCGCTGCACCTTTTGCTTGCCCTCGACGATGCGGAACCGCACCACGTACGGGTCGTTCAGCGCCACGGCGGTCTTGCCCGGCAGGAACTCGACTTTCGGCGGGCCGACGTGTTTTTCAGCCGCGCCGTCGGGCTCCACCTGCGCGCTGAAGCAATGAATGATGTTCGGTTGATTGAGCAGGAACGCCACGTCGAAACGCCCCGCCGTCGGCAGTTTCACCCGGGCGCTGTACAGCCCCGGCGACACCTCGCGCAGACTGCGGTCGACAACCATCGCCGCACGCGCAACCTGCCCACGATTGGGGTAACCGGACATCGGCGCGTTCATGCCTTCGGCGTAGAAATAGGTGGTGTTGTCCACCGGGTTGACCACGAACACCGCGTTGTCATCCCGCGACACGGCAAGGCTCGACGCCAGCGGCAAATCCCCGGCCAGCCGTGGCGGCTGCGGCCCGGCCTCGAAACCCTGGCTGATCGGCTGGCGCCCTTCGCCCAGTGAGGCGAGGTTGATCATGGTGACTTTCGGCGAGGCCAGGCCGCGCACGTAAGCGTAGGCTTTGGTGAACACCACTTGATAGGGTTCGGCGGACACGTCCAGATCATGGATCGCCGCGTCGTTGGCGGCATCGATCACCGTGGCGCGGTTTTCCAGCGTATTGAGCACCACGCCAAAGCGGCCATCGGCGCTGAACCCCATCGGGCCGAGGCCCTGTTGCAGCTTGATCACCCGCCGCACGGTGCGGCTGTTGCTGTCGATCACCGTGACAGTGCCGTCCTTGCCGTCGGCCACGTACACCGCGCCGGACAGCGGCGAATACGCTACCGACAACGGGCTGGAGCCGGTTTTGACCTGTTGCAGCAGACTCAGGCTGGCGATGTCGATGACGCTCAACGTGCCGTCGTCGCGGTTGCTGACGAAGGCAAAGCGGCTGTCCTTGCTGAAGGTGATTTCGTGGTGCCCGCGACCGGTTGCCAGATGCATAAGTGGTTTCAGGCTTTGGGCGTCAATCACGGTGATGCCGGACTCTTCGGCCTTCGCCGCGTTGTTGCCGACCCACAGCAGACGTTCGTCCGGTTGCAGCGCAACCCGCACCGGTTGGCTGCCGGCGGCCACCGAGTCGAGGACTTTGAATTGCTCGCTGTCGATCACCGCCACCTCCCCTGCTGTCGGCATCGACACGAACACCCGTTTGTTGTCCCTGGGCGTGACCCAATCCATCGGCGGTTGCTTGAGTTCGATCCGCGCAAGCGTGCTGGTGATGCCGCCGACCGACACCGACGGATCAATCACCGAAACGCTGGCATCGCGGTTCATCACCAGCAGGAAGTAGCTGTTGAGATCGAGTAGCGGCCGCGCGCCGATGTTGGATTTGAGGAACGTCCCGACCCGGGATTTGCAGCTCTTGTCGCGGCCCTGGACCTGGTCGGCGGCAACGGTTTCGGGATCGATCCACGCCCCCGGCGCCACACCGGACAGCGGCTGGCCGGAGGCGCCATCGGTGACGCGAAACTGCACGTCGGCGAACTCGCCTTCACGCAATTTGCCGTCGCGAGCCAGCGGTTGCAGGTTGAATGCAATCGACACGCCGTCGCGGGTCAGCACCTGCCCGGGCCCGGTTTGCGCCAGGGCAATCTCGCTCAGCGTGAGCAACGCCCCGGCCATCGCCAGCAGGCAGACACCGATGATGTTGATGATCCTGTTCATGTCGCACTCCCCTGCCAAGACATCCCCGACTGCATTCCCGCTATTGGCCCTGAGGTGTCGGCTCAGGCTCGTTCGTCACCCGCAACAACCCCCACAACCCCGCCGTATTGCCAAACGAGGCGTTGTCGCGGAACAGGTAGTCCCCCGCTATCGCATTGGCGCCGCCGGCGCTCGGCAACATGAAGCTGAAGTGCGCCGCCGGCAGCACGCTCTCGCGGGCGCCGATGTACATCGACATCGGGTTGTAGCCGAACTTCACCGAGCCCACGCCGGGGGTGTTCATCGGGTAGCCGCCGACATCGCTCTTTTCCGACTGGAACGGATTGACCGACCACAGGTGCCCGTCGAGCTGGAAGGTCGAGCCACGGCTGCCACCGGTCGGCATCAGGATGTGGGTGCGGAACGGCTGCCCCGGTCTGGCGTAGAACACCGGGGTCTGTGGATCGCCGCCGACCAGAGCGTTGCTGTACGCCATGTGTGCGTTTGGCACGTCGCCGTAACCGTGGCCGTCGGCACGGCCGAACGGTGCATCCGGCGCCAGGCCGAAGCGGTACCACATCGGTTCGGCCTTGTAGTTGATGGCCATGCCGGCGTTGTCCTTCGGATCGTTCGGCACGCCCATACCTTCGGAGGCAATGCCCTCCACCGGCCGGCCATTGGCCCAGCGCAGGTTCAGGGCGCGCTGCCAGACCATCGCAAAATCGCGATAAGCCGTTTGCCCCGCCGCCGTCACCGTGGCGCTGACCTTGCGTGCATCGTCGACCCAGGTGGCGCCCGCCGGCAGGATGCTCATCGCCCCGCCGAGGCCTTTTTGCGGTTGTTTGATCACGTCCGCCGGGGTGAAGTTGAGGCCGCCGAACTCCACGGCTGTGGCGTTGATGTTGTCGACGCTGCGCCCCAATTGGGTGATCGGTTTGCCTTCGCGCTCCAGGTGCCCGGCGTAGTACTGATAGGTACGGGTCGGGTACGCACCGGTGCTACCGACACGCGGTGGCACGGTCTGGATCGGGTTGGCGCCGACGTTCACACCGTCGGATTTGGTGATGTCGTAGGCCAGTAGTTGCGCGTGCAGTCCGACGTGGCTGGACGGCCGCAGCAGGTTGTTGTTGAAGGTGGTCGAACCGTCGCCACCGTTGCGATCACGCTTGACCAGGCCTTGCAGGATCGCGGTCTGCGCCAGGTCCGGCATGACGCTTGGCAGGCGGTTTTCCAGGGTGATGTTGATGCAGTCCCCGGCAGCGGCGCGCAGCACCAGCGGCTCCACCGGAATGCCGGGTTTGAGCTTGCCGGTGGCTGGATCGAGATCCGCCTTGCGCACGTACAGAATGGCGGTCGGGTCATGGATCGGCCCGCTCTGACCACCGATGGTGATGGTTTCGCCATCCTCTGGATCGGTCACCGTCACCTGCGGAATGCTCACTGGCCGCGAGTTGAACACCAGCGTGCCGCCGGCCGGATTCAACGGCCCGCCGACGTGCTGGCCGAGCCCGGCCGAGTCGCCGATGGTCAGCCCCAGCGGGTTGCGCAGGATGTCGTTGGCCAGCGCCGCGACCACTTCATAATTGCGCTGCACGGTGGGTCGGGTGCCGATGCCGTTGGGGTTGGCGCTGATCCGTGGGCAGGTGCCTTCGAATGCCACGGTGTTGCGCATGCCGGTGGGTTTCGGGTTGTTCGGCAGCGCGAACAGGTCGTTGCGTTGCGCGGTGTAGTTGCGCATCACGCCCCAGATGCCGTTCCAGTAGCCTTCGATCGAGGCGTCCATCGAGTACAGATAATCCCCGGTGGTCGCCGCCGAACTCGACAGCATCGACACCGGCGCAATGAAGCCCATCTGCTCGGAGATCCCGACCATCTGCGAAGCGCGCCACCCGGAGTTGGAACTGTTGCCGAACCCGGAGCCGCTCTGCAGCCATTTCACGCCGTGCAGGGTGACGTTGTGCTCTTCCTCGTGGCCGCCGGCATGCACCCGCAGCCGCACGTTATCGCCGGTGTAGGTGCGCAGCATCGGCGTGAACGGGTCACCCGGTTCGGCGCCACCCTTGTTGATGTGCGGTGGGAACAGCGTGGTGCCGCCAGTAGGCCCGGTGGCCGAACTGATCTGGTTCGGTGCCAGGTTCAGCGCCGGGATCGCCCGATCGGTGCGGCTCTGCATGGCGTACGCCAGGTCACCGCCGAGGCCGTCGGCCTGCATGCCGCGCTTGCCGTCCGGGCCGACCTTGTTCGGGTCGAACACCCGCAGGCCCAGCGGTTCGTTACGGTAGTTGACGACGAACATGCCGGGGTCATCCACGGAAATCGCCTGTGGGCATGGCCGGCTCGGGCAACCCGGTTTGATCCCGCCGCGCGCCTCGACCACCGCTTCGAGCAGGTTGCCGGCGTTGTTGCGCACCGGCGGGTTGATCGCAAAGCGGAAGCTGTCGGCCGTGGCCGGGAACGCCTGCGCATTCGGGATGCCGTTCGGCCCGGCGCCCACATACACCCCGGCCTCATAGGCGTGCTGGAAGTCGCTGTACTCCAGGAAAAACTCGCGGAAGCTGTCGTTCAAACCGTCGCCGTCGAGGTCGCCGGTGTTGATCACCGCTTGCCACGACGTCGGCCCGCCGTCCTGCCGGGCGCCGCTGTACAAAGGCTCGCCGGTTTCGGCGTGGAACCAGGTGGAACCGGCCGGTTCAGCCAATACGGTGGCGTAGAGGCCGATTTGTTGGTGCGTCGATGGGCCGAGGTGGTCGTGGGTGAAGATGGTGCCCAGGCCGCGATCCACGCCTTTGCTGTTGATCACCGGGTCGACGAACCAGCGCTGCATCGCCGTGCGTGCGCCCATCCAGTCGCTGCGTCCGTACTGACCGAAGAATGGGTGCGCCTTGGCTTTCGGGCACGCGGGAGTGCCGTCGCGCGGGTCGGTGCCGGCGCACTGGTTGAACTCGCGGATCGCATGCACACGTTCCTGTACGGCGCCGGGGGAAAGCACGCCGTCCTCGTAGTTCCAGCCGTTGGAGGAACCGTCCGCCGCCGTCAGGTCCCACTTCGGCAGGTGAATGTGCTGGCCGATCACGTCGGTCGGGGTGCGCACCTGATAATCGTCCATCTCGTAGACGGCCGGCACCAGGTTGGTTTGCTGGTATTGCACGCAGTCGAAGGTGTTCATGCGCATCACCAGCGGCTCTGGCGGACGCTGCTTGGTGATCACCGGCCAGGCGTCTTCCCACAGCGCCAGGATGCGCGCCTGCGGGAAGTGATAACCGACCTTGTTGTACACCGCGTCGAACTGGATGTTGGCGGCTTTGTAGACCCGTGGCCGGTCGGCGGTGAAGGTCGAGGCGCCGACGAAGGACATGCCATCGAGACGCTCGCCGCTGTTGAATTCGCCTGTACCGGCGCTGCTGGTCAAACGTTTCTGACGGTCATCCATGCACGGTTCGTAGTAAGGCGCACCAGCAATCGGCAAGGCACCATTGGTGCGGAAGGCCTTGGCCACCACTTGATTGCCTGGCAGCAAGGCGAAGCTTGGGTGATCCTTTTTCGCGTGGAAAGCCATCGCCGCCTGTTCGACTTCGGTGCCCTCTTCGGGCAGATAAATCGGTTTGGCGCGGGTGACTTCCTTGGAGAAATCCAGCGACGTGGTCACGGTGAGCGCTTCGCCACCAGCAGACTTTCCGTCCAGTGCATGACGCGGCAAACCACCGTCCCAACCGCCGGATTGCGTCGGGTCGAGGTTGGCCCACAGCGCCTTGCCGCTGGCTTTGAGCGATTGCGCGGTGGCGGCGTCGAGCATGTCCAGCGGTGGGGTCGGCGGACGTTGCCCGACCGAACTTTCCATGCCGCCGATCCAGAACGGATAGCCGGGATTTTTCAGGCTGCCGTCGGCGTTGCGGTTGGCTTCGCTGCGATCCACCAGGGCCAGAGAACCAACAGCCTGAGCGCCAGCGTTGCCGCCGTGGTGATCATCGTCGCCCTCTTCTTCCTCATCGTCGTCATCGCTGGCGGCAACCATCGTTTCGCCGATTTTCGGCACCACCACAACCTTGCCCGGCATCGGCGCCATGGCTTTGCCCGGCAGCGGCACGATGGCGGGGATTGGCGTGCCGGCAATGATTTCGCCGTCCGGCAAGGCGCGGGCACCGGCGGCGGGTTTACCACTGCGCAGCGCATAGGGTTCGCTGTGGAAACCATCGGCACCCTGCTGGGAAACCTCCAGTCGGGTGCCCTCTTCAAACACATCGTGCACCCGCCACATGGCCCACATGCCTTGGGCAAAGTGCGGATAGAAGTGGCAATGGTAAATCGCATCGCCCGCCACCCGGTTGCGATTGCCCGAGCCGCCATTGGCGATTTCATAGGTGTAGCCAGCCCCCGGTCCGATGCCCTGAGCGTCGACGTAATCGGAGTTGTCATCGTTGGGATTGAACAGCCACTGGTGACCGTGCAAGTGGAAGATGTGGTGCTCGTAACCGTTATGGGTGTTGCGGAATTTGACGAAGTCACCGATGTAGCTGTGGGCGACGTTCGATGGTTCAGACGGATACAGGGCCATGGTCGCTTTCACGCCGACCTGATCGGCACGTGGCGTCTGGCCGGGGGCGATGTTCTCAAGCCCGGTGTTGGCCGGCACGTCCACCAGCATCGCCACGTCGCCGACGGTGTGCGAGCTGAGGAAGAATTCTTCGTAGGCGCAGGACAGGCAATCGTGCATCGGCCCCACGCCCAAACGGTTGGCGATCACTTCGGCGCCCATGCCGCCGGCACCGTAGTTGATCATGAACGAGTCGCGGGTCGGCTCCAGCACATGGCCCATCACCGGGTCGGCAAAGTACGCCGGGAACGCCTGGGTGACGGCGGTTTCGTCCTGGAACTGCGCGGCGAAATCGCGGAACGGCTCCAGCCGGTTGGGCAGCGCCGGGTTGCGTTTGCCCACCGATTCCAGTGGATAGGTGATCGGCGGAAAGCTGCCGTCGGGGTTGCTGCCCATGACGATGGCATCGCTTTCGCTGGAGATGATTTCGCTGCCGTCGACCATGCTGATGATCGGCGTGCCGGCCTTGCCTTCGCGCAGCCACGGCTCGCGTTGCGGGTAGCGGGCCTGGTAATCGACGATGGGATGTCCGGCGGGGGTGCGGCCAGTGCTGGCCAGGCGCATGTCTTCTTCAGTGAGGGTGTTGCGGTAAGTGCGGCCGCCCTTGGGCACGACCACCACTTGGGCAAACAGACCATTGGCATTGTTGCCGGCCGCGCCCTCCCCGCCGAACGTCGCGCCACGGCTGCTGACATCGAACGCCCCTTCGCGCTCGGCGTACAACAGATAGGAACGGCTGGCACCGGGGGCGACCAGACTGTTGGCGTTGCGCCCGGTGAACGAGGCGATGTCATCGATGCTGTTCACCGCTTGCAGGCCGTTGACCTGGAAACCGACATGCCGGTCGGCGACTTGCTCGTCGGCCTTGAAGGCTTCGCCGACGTTAGCGTTTTCCTCTTCACCCTCAGGCTCGGAGTGATGGTTCGGGTTGGCCTGATACGCCAGAAGATTTTGCAGGTTGATCGTCAGGCAGTCCCCCGCCGCCACGCGCAGCACCAGCGGCCGTGGACGCTTGTCCGGGCGCAGCGACACTTTGCCCGGCACCGCCGAACCGCCCTGTGCCAGTGACCGGTCGTGGTCATCGACCACGTCGCGGCGCAAGGCGAACATCATGCCGTTGACGTTCTGCGCACCGAGGCGGTTGAACATCAGCGGCTGATCGAAGGCCACGACGTTGGCCACCAGATTGCGTTCGCAGCGCACGGCGGCACTGGCCAGTTCGACGCTGAGCATCGAGGCCAGCAACAGCAGCCAGTTCAACAGGGACGGTGCGTGGTGAATGCCAACCATGATCGGAAACCTCGTAGTGGGTGCTCACAGGGAATGATTCTCGACAAAGCCCTCAGAGCAATCCGCATGCCACAAAAAATCGTGTTGCTGTTCAATCAGTTACAGAAATCATTTGAGAATCCGGGGGAAATTCCCCACCCGTTTCCCCGTTTTTCCGACCCGGCGGATTTGCCCCGAAAGTGGGGAAAACCGGGTTGAAGCTTTACAACGGCGCGTCCGCCGCCAGCCCCTGCAAACGCCGGTACTGGCGCAGGACGCTGGGGACATAACGCTGGGTTTCGGCAAACGGCGGGATCACCCGGCCACGGCTGAGCACCGCGTCGGGGCCGGCGTTGTAGGCCGCCACGGCGAGCGCGATATCGTTGTCGAACAGGGTCATCAGGCGCTTGAGATACCGGGCCCCACCCTGGATGTTGGCCCTGGGGTCGTAGACGTCGGTCACCCCCAGTTCCCGGGCGGTGTCGGGCATCAGTTGCATCAGCCCGCCGGCGCCTTTGGGCGAGGTGGCGCCGGGGTTGTAGTTCGACTCGGCGTTGATCACCGCGTGCAGCAAGGCTTCGGGCAAGTGATTGGCCGTGGCCGCCGCCGACACCAGTTCCGCGTAGGGCTGGTTGGCGATCAATTGCGGTTGCCGGTCAAGGCTGACCACGGGCATTTGTGCCTCGTGAATCACCCGTTCGTAGGTGCGTCCGGGGCGGTGGACGTTGGACAGCACGTAGCTGCCCTTGGCGTCCACGGAGACAAACACATCGGCCTCGGCGATGCCGGTCAACAGCATGCAGCCAAGCAGTCCTGCGCAGATTGGATTGAGCATTGGGCCTCCCCTGACAGGCCCCGAAAAATTGGGGGAAATGCCCCACTGACCTGTCGTGAATCAGCCGTACGCAAGCACTGTGCCGACTCTCGAGAAGCCCGTATTTCAAGGGCTTCAGCCCGCACGCAGGATTTATCGGGGGCTGAGCATGGCAATTGCATAAGCCCTCAGGCGACTCGGCTGCCACTCACCGGAGGTCATCATGAAGCTGCATGTTCGTCCGCGCGCCCAACAGGGTTTCACCCTGCTCGAATTGCTCGTGGTGCTGGTAGTGCTCGGCCTGCTGGCCGGGATCGTCGCGCCCAAATATTTCGCCCAGTTGGGGCGCTCCGAAGTGAAAGTCGCCAAGGCGCAGATCGAAGGCCTGGGCAAGGCACTGGACTTGTATCGGCTGGAAGTCGGCCACTACCCGTCCACCGAACAGGGCTTGCAGGCGCTGGTGACCGCGCCGAGCGACGAGGCGAAATGGACCGGCCCGTACTTGCAGAAAAAACTGCCGCAGGACCCGTGGGGCCGTAACTACACCTACCGCTACCCCGGTGAAAACGCCGAGTACGACTTGCTGTCAATGGGCAAGGACGGCCAGCCCGGCGGCGAAGGCGAAAACGCCGAAGTCACCAACTGGCAATGAGCGGAGCACAGGGCATGCGTTTTCATCTGAAGGCAGTGGGCAAGGCCGGCGTGGTGTCGCTGAACATCGAGGCGCCCGGTCACAGCGAAGCGCGGCGCATCGCCGAGGATCAGGGCTTGCGCGTGGTCAGCCTGCACGCCGAACGGCACTGGCGTTCGCTGCGCCTGAGCCAGCGTGAAACCTTCAACCTGGTGCTGTTCAGCCAGGAGCTGACCACGTTGCTCAACGCCGGCCTGCCGCTGATCGATGCACTGGAAAGCCTGGCGGAAAAAGAAACCGCGCCCGCCGCCCGAAAAACCCTGACTGAGCTGGTGCGGCTGCTGTACGAAGGCAAATCGTTCTCCCAGGCGTTGGCCCAGCTATCGGCGGTTTTCCCGCCGCTGTACGTGGCGCTGGTGCAGTCCAGCGAGAAGACCGGCGCGGTCGGCGATGCGCTGGGTCGTTATGTCAGCTATCGCCAACGCATGGACGAGGTGCGGCAGAAGATCGTCAGCGCCTCGATCTACCCGCTGCTGTTGCTGGTGGTCGGCGGTGGCGTGGTGCTGTTTTTGATGGGCTACGTGGTGCCGCGCTTCAGTCTGGTGTTCGAAGGACTGGGCTCGAACCTGCCGTGGCTGTCGCAGATTCTGATGAGCAGCGGGATGTTTTTGCACGCACATCAGGGTGAGTTTTTCGGGATTCTGGCGGCGATCATCACCGCCCTCGCCGTGTTGCAGAAACAACCGGCGTTTCGCCGTGGGCTGGATCGGCTGGTGGAAAAACTCCCCGCCGTGCACCAGCGGATCTTCATGTATGAGCTGGCGCGGTTTTACCGATCACTGGGGATTCTGCTGCAAGGCGGGATTCCGCTGGTGACCGCCATGGGCATGGTGCGCGGCCTGCTTACCGTAGCCTCGCGGGCGCGACTCGACCAGGCCTGCGAACGAGTGCGCGAAGGACAGTCATTGTCCACCGCGCTGGAGCTCAATCGGCTGGTGACGCCCGTGTCCCTGCGCCTGCTGCGCGCCGGCGAGCAGTCCGGCAACCTCGGGCAAATGATGGAACGCAGCGCCGATTTCTATGACGAGGAAATCAGCCGCTGGATCGAGTGGTTCGTGCGGCTGTTCGAACCGCTGCTCATGACCTTCATCGGCCTGTTGATCGGGGTGATCGTGATCCTGATGTACATCCCGATCTTCGAACTCGCTTCAAGCATTCACTGACCCCGGGAACGGGTCGACTCAAGCGCAACACTGCACATCCAGGTTCCCAATCAAGACAACAAAGACGGAGAACGATATGCACATTCAAAAGCTCATGCTCGCAATGGCCATCAGCGCAGTCCTGTCGGCGTCTACCGTATTGATCCCGGACAACCTGTCCGGGGTGTCCAGCGTTCAGGCCAAGGAAGGTGGCAGTGGGGGTGGAGGAAGC